>JAATFQ010000032.1 GCA_015655115.1 Sphingobacteriales bacterium | reverse complement strand
TGCTGCTTCTTCTCAGTACCAGGCAAGGCATCTTTATTTTTTCAATACTACCAGTAAATTCAGTATATCGATTTAGCTCAGCCAGCATGTTACCTGCTAAAGAATGCCCGGTTAACTCCGGCGCATTATAGCTGTAGGTATATAAATTTGCGGGAGCTAAATTTCCGCTGCCATTAATTGCTGACAAATTATTCACTTTAGCGATCAGCCGCTTCCGGCTGTATCGGTCACCTTGCTGTTCAAATAAGGTATACATCAGGTTTTCATAGATCTCCAACAAAGAGAGATTAACTAGGTTAAGCCCGGTCTGCGTTCCAGATGAATCTTTTAACCTGCTCACTCCGGTAGGCAATCCATCATACTGGCCTTTAAAAAAGAGAGAATAGCGTTTAACCTGATTATTTTTTAACAGTTCCGCATTTAGAAATAGTGGCTTTCCAGCCTCCATATCTACTTTAAACTTCAATTCATCATACTTACCGGCTAAAACAAGATTAATATTTTCCCTTGTGATCTGCTCCGCAGCAGTCGTCGCAATTAATTGTCCTGCTGTGTCCAGCCATACATAATGCGGAATGTACCGGTGTGGGAACATTTTACTTAAAACAAGGTCATCCGTAATAGCAGGAATCAGCGAGGGCGTTTTCTGATGAAACTTTACAAAAAAAGGGACTACTATTTCTTTTTTTTGCTTTGTAACAGTAAGGAACTGTAGTTTACCAGCAAATTCCTTTTGCAGTTGTTCTGCCTTCGGAAGCGCAATCAGGCAGGAAGTGCACCAGGTAGCCCAAAAGTCGAGGATCACCACCTTGCCTTTAAAATCTGAAAGGCGGGCACTAGAAGTTTTGTAATTATAGATACTGGCAATAGTCACATCGGATGTTACCTTTTGCGCCATTGCCAAAAAATTAAGGCATAGCAAGCCCATTACGATGGGAATCGTTGTTTTCTTCATCAGTAAACATTATTTTTTAATTATTATGAAACTATCACAAGCAATATTCCCGGCTGAAAGCTGGTTTATTTATGATGGCTTCAAAGAAAAGAGAATTTAAGGCAAAGCTGCGTTATTATGATAACACCACGTACTTAGAATTCAGGATGGGGATGTTTTTTTATTTGTCAGTTTCATATATAAGAATTAGATTTTCTATTTATATGAAGAGTGGTGGGAAGGCCATTTATATCAAAATAAACGTGGGTTCTGCCATCCGCAACTCCTATAGATTTCTCACACCTAAGTTGACGCGGACGTACAGCAGAACCCACACTTATTTGATATGCAAATATAACATATCTAAATAAGATCTGGGCATAAAACTGCTGCCTTGCGTCAACGGTGTGAGAATGGAGTTGCAAGACTCTTCAATAAATACGCGTATTTAAACAGTATTTATTAATATTAAATTATATCGTAGCTATTTTAAGTGTAATTCATATCTCAAATATACATGTAATATTTATAAATATCAATAACTAAATAAAATAATATTACTTATTTTAACAGACAGCTTTGCGGAATTATTTAGTTTTATCTCAATAAAGTGAAGCACAATGCGCTGAACTCAATAAAGATTTGCTGATTGCTTTCTTAAATGATGTTTTTAGAGGGCGTAAAAATATTACTGATTTGGTATAGGGCAAGAATAAGCACCCTCGTAATATAGTGGCTAAGCATTAAAAGAATCTCAAATCCCTCTTTATTCACAGGATTAAACAATATTGCTTTTTATTGAATATTAATCAATCCCTCAGCAACCAGCCTATCAAAATCAGCTGCAGAAAATCCTTTTCGCGAAGTGTCAAAATCCGAAATATAAAAGTTATTTTCTAATCTCAATTGAACCCTGATATCTGTCTGGGCGTATCTCCCTAACTCGACAAGTGCTGTTAAGTGGTCTTTAATTTGCTCCGATTCGGCTTTTGTAAATACGTTCTTACCTTTCATGCTTCAAAGTTAACTAATGTAGCCAATAAATTATTCGACGGGAATTAAATTTAACAAAATTTAAGACTTTAACTCCACGAAATCTATCTAATTAAGTTTATCAAGGCTTAACAGCATGTAAGATATGTAATGTTCTGATAAAAAAATATCATAACATTACGTATCTTAGTAAGAAATAAACTTATCCTGATAACCAGGCAATGTTATGGAAACTTATAGGAGTAAAATTGGACTATTTGCATATCTGTATGTATTGTGCTTCGCCGGACTTAGTATTTATTTAATAACTCACGACGAGGTACCGGGCGGCTTAATTTTAACGCCTATGAGCATTATCGCCATCTGGTTTTTCTTCAAAACAAAATATATCATTGATAAAGAATATCTCATTATCAAACCTTTTGGCCCCACTATTCCACTAAAAGATATAACTGAAATACAAAAAGCAGGTAATTTCGTATTTTCATCTCCTTCGCTTTCATTAAAAAGAATAATGATTAAATATACAAATGGAAGTGTTTTCATTTCACCCGACAGAGAAGCGGACTTCATAGCGCTACTGAAACTAAAATGTTTAAATCTTAAAGCACAGTAAATGGATTCATGAAAACACCAGGGATATAATAGCTATTGTTTCTTATAGGTCGACTCCGTACCATCTGCTGCAATGACTCCGTCAAAAACAATCAGTTGTTTTGCTGATAAGTTGACTAATAACTTCTCATTGTTAAAAAGAATACTGTAGTTGGCTTTATTATTATTAACTGGAACTTCAGTCTCTTTTTTTATAGAAAAGGTTCCGCTGGATACCAACTGGCCCCCAATATATTTTTCGTAATTCTGACCGCTGAATTTCAACAGATTACCCTTTCCGGTTTCAAAATCAGGATTTACTCCTGCCACCTGTATCCCATCTATATGCGTAAGCTCCCAGGTTCCGTTCAGCTTTGTCTCGGCTGACTCCTTTTTACAGCCTGCTGCCGATAGTAACAGGCAGATGATAATTGATGTGTAAAATATTCTTTTCATATAATGATTGTTTTTAGGATTAAACGTGTAGGCTCAAAGAAATGCTACAGAATAGAACAAAATACTTTCATCAGTATATAATTGTTTTTTAATAGGTCATGAAGCTTGTATAAGCTATATTCATCTCTGCCTGAAGCCTGCTAATTGTTATATATCTTTAAATATACCCGCTCTATACGATCTAAAGCTTCTTCCATATCAAATCTCTTGCAGTTCTGAATGCCGCGATGAATAACAATTTCCCTCGCTGATGAGGTTAGAGAAACAACCTGATCCAAAATAACTGCGGAATTTATTGCCCACTCGTTCTCTTCCTCAGAGGATAATGGCTTACGCTTCAACAAAAAAGCGGCATCGCCCGCAACCTCGGTCATAGGGGCATCGCCCGTGGTGATAACAGGTATTCCTGATGCCATGGCTTCGGCAATCGGCCATCCAAACCCCTCTGCCAAAGAGGGGAAAATAAATACGGTGGCAGCTGTATAAGCCACACGGATTTCCGCATCACTCAACCCGGTGATAAAATGGATATCATCTCTAAAATCCGATTGCTTACACAACTCTGTTAGCGCCGGTGATGGTTTTTCTCCTATCAGCAACAATGGTAGATGACGTTTGTATTGCGCTCTCCACTGGTTATAGATGAGTATAATGCCAGATCTGTTCTTATACCATTGGTTGCCGCCAACGTGCATAATAAAGCCAGCACTTAGCACTAAGTTTAACTTTGCATTAAGCAGCTGTAATGAATGCTGATCAGCAGATGGCTGGAAAGAACTACTCAACCCGTTGTAAATCACCTCAGAAATAATTGGCCGTACTGGAAGAAATTCCTCAAGATCCTCTTTGGTCTGTTTTGATACGGAGATGAAGTGCTTCCCTTTCTGATAACCTCTTCTGATGTAAGCCTGATAAATTTTTCCGGTAGCTGATGTTGGGTTTTCAGCTAACTGTCCCAAAGCCGACTTTTGAGCGAGGAAATCATGACAGTGAATAATATGGCGCTTACGACGAATCAGGCCCATATATGGCCCCAAAGCATGGTCACTCAGTACATATAAAACGTTATTATCTTTAAATAACATTTTGACTTTCACGATAAGGGGGAATATCAGATACTGATCAATATAACCTAACCATTTTTTTATTCCGGTAAATGGCACCCTGGAAAATAACGCATCTGGCCGCCATATTTCAACATGATGACCACGTTTTTCCATGCCATCTGCCAGCATACCAGCAAAACGCGACATACTATGAGAACCTAAGAAAAGAGGGTGGGCAAAAAAGATTATCTTCATGTTAAACTACTGTAATTGAATCCGTTTCTAATAAAACAGATCAAAAATCAAGCCATTGCCCATACTATTTAGGCCACCCATTCTGCTGAATGTCTGCCGGTTTGAACCGGTTTTATCCCGGTAATGGCAAACTGAAATAAAACGTAGAGCCTTTACCTTTCTCACTCTCTACCCAGATTTTCCCGCCATGATGCTCAATAATTTCGGCCGACAAATACAAACCAATGCCGAAACCTGAAATATTAGGATTGTCTTTATGGTCTACCCTATAAAAACGCTCAAATAATCTGAGTGCATCATCATGATCGATGCCCAGTCCTTCGTCTTTGATACTTACCTCGGCATTATTGTCTTTAATCTCGCATTTAACCACTACCAGGTGTTTATTAGGCGAATACTTAACAGCATTACTCAGCAGGTTCGAAATTACTGATCCTATTTTATCGCGATCTGCCCACACAAGAACCGGCTCACAAGGAATAAGTTCAAACTTAAAATTCGAGGCAGAAATCCGGGTATCATCGATCATATCACGGATTAATGCATCCAGCTCAAACTGCTGCTTCTGAAGATGTATTTTACCAGATTCCAGCCTCGAAATATTCAGGAACCCATTAATCATTGAGGTCATCTTATTTAACTGGTTGCCTGCTTTTTGCAACATCTGACTACTAAAGCTATCTTCGGTCTTCTTCGAATTCCGCTCCAGCAATTGAATATAACCACTTAAAGAAGTCAGCGGGGTCTTGAGCTCATGGCTTACCATACTAATGAAGTCATTTTTACGATGCTCATCTTGTTTTTGCCTGGTGATATCGAGCATCAGTCCCGAAAAATGCAGCGCTTTGCCTTCACTATTTGCATATAATTTTCCCTGGGCACTTACCCAGTACTCTTTATGATCACCGGGTTTAACAACAGGATGTTCAATATAATATTTCTCACCTGTAGACAATGCCATCTTCACACCGGCATCCACTCTTTCGCGATAGTCTTCAGGAATACGCGATGTGATATCTGCAAAAGATACCTCCTCATCACGGTCAAAGCCAAAGAGCTCTTTTAATCGTCCGGAGCCCTTAAACTCATGCGTATCAGCATCCATATACCAGGTACCCGCATTTGCGGCCTCAACAGAAAAACGCAGCATCTCCTCTGCATCTTCTACTTTTTTTCGTGCAAGAACCTGATCTGTAACCACATGAGCAATCAGCATGATCTGTGTAACCTGACCCTGTCCATTTTTCAGCGGATGATATACAAAGTTGGAGTACAGCTCTTTTATGGTATGATCTATTTCCACCAGAGCTTTTACCTCATTTCCGTAATAGGGCTCACCGGTAAGATACACATGATCTAATATAGATAAAAACTGCTGCCCCTGAAGCTCAGGAATACCTATATGTAAAGGTTTACCAATAATATCACTCTTTTTCCCCCACGCTTCCAATATCTTCTGATTGGCCGTCTCAATAATCATGTCGCGCCCTTTAAATACAGCAATCGCAATTGGCGCGTCAGCAATCATATACCTAACACTAGCTTCACTTTCGGCAAGGGCAATAGTCCGTTCCAATACACGTCCTTCCAGTTCTTCATTCAGACTTTGCAGGCTCTGCTTTGCCTGGTGGAGTTCTTCATTTATAGCATTCAGCTCTTCATTAGTTGCAGCCAGTTCTTCATTAAACTGTTGTTCTTTTTCCAGTTGCTCCTCCTTTTCCCTTGCCCTTTCCAGTGCCTGAAGGTTTAAAACATTACTCGTAACATCCTCTGCGCTATGCAGGATACAGTAGGTTTCACCTGCCTCATTTTTTATTGCACGGTATTCATAGTCATAATAAGATGTCCGGAGCTTTCCTCCTATCATGGTTTCTGCAGGTACGGCCTTTCCTGAATCGGTAATACCAGTTTTCAGCACATTCTTTAACATACCAATAAATGGCTGTCCTTTAAGCTCAGGCACGGCCTCGTCCAGAGGAAGACCGATTATACTTCTATCCTTGCCCCAGAAAGCAATCATGGCATCATTAGCGATCTGGATAATGATTTCCTCAGTACTGTATACTGCAAAGGCATTAGCAGACATAGATAGTACATCTAATATTTCGCGATCGGTAAGGTGGCAATTTCGGTTCATCTCATCAAGCTTATAAGGACAGGTAGCTATAAAAATAGATACCCTGATTTTTATTCTCATGCTAACAACGTAAAAGATCCCGCAAAAGTTTGAAATTAATAGGACGGTGATTACAGTCTCAAATCTGACCCAGGTTTAAGTACTGCTATGGTTTCAGTTTATGCACTGTCATGGTTTCATTGTACCTTTGAATAATGAAATCTTATAAATACCCATCGGTTCTAACTATTGCCGGCTCAGATAGTGGTGGTGGTGCTGGTATCCAGGGAGATGTAAAAACTATTTCTTCCCTTGGCTGCTACGCTACCACAGCCATTACAGCTATAACTGTTCAAAATACAATGGGCACGACGGGGATTCATAGTATCCCCTCTGTTATAGTTAAAGAACAAATTGAAGCCATCCTTACTGATATTACACCAGATACTATTAAAATAGGTATGGTACACAGCCTTCAATTGGTAGAAACTATAGCCCAGGCACTCCGGCTGTATACGCATATCCCTATCCTGCTCGATCCAGTGATGGTCGCAAGCAGCGGCGATAAACTGATTGAAAATAACACGGTATCGGGAATGATAAATCACCTTTTCCCAATTTCTGCACTCGTTACTCCTAACCTGGATGAAGCAGCAATCCTGGCCGGCATACCTATCCACAATGTGGCTACAATGCGGACTGCAGGTATAAAAATTATGGACTTAGGCTGCAAAGCTGTATTGCTTAAAGGTGGCCATATGAAAGGCGACAAGCTGACATCGCTGTATTTTTCTGCTGACGGCGGTATTGAGGAATTTCATTCTGACAGGGTAGATACCAACAATACACACGGCACAGGCTGTACCCTGTCATCTGCTATTGCCTCGTATATTGCGCTTGGTATGAAATTGAGAGACGCAGTTGCATATGCACAAAACTACGTGAACCAGGCTATTATTAATGGCAGAGATACAAAAACAGGTAAAGGAAATGGCCCCCTAAATCATTTTTTTAATCCTCAAATACTGAGTAATAAGGGCGTTTCACGCATCCTGTAACAATTCATTGCAGTGATGCCTAACTGTTGTACCAGTTTATAATTAGCAATAGCACCAACAGCAGCGCCTATTACGGGAATCATCTGAGCCATTTTTGCAATATCTATATAGTCGCGGTATTCTTGCTGGAAACTGCGCCAGTCAAATTGATCGGCTTCGCCAGTTAATGAATGACTATACTCCTTCCAGTTCGCCACGCGCATGTAGACTAGATTGCGGCTCTCCTGACTGGAAAATGCGAGATGGAAAATATAAAGAATAAATAACCGCTCCTTATAATCTTTCACGTCATATCCATAAAGTACTGCTATTTCAAATAGAAGCTTTATTTTTATCCCAATCAATATGGGAAAATCAGCCACACCCATCAATATCCCTCCCGCACCGGTCAGTCCCCCCTCCATGCCGGCAGTTTTCTGGTAAAAAGATATTTGTTGTCTCACCAATGACTCACGGTAGGATAATTCACCTCCCTCGGGCGACTTTCCGGTAGTATATTTAATTCCATACAATACTCCTTTCACCATTTTCTCGATTGTCACCGTAATAGCGTGATGTACCTTTTCGGGTATAATACCGTTTATCTTGTTCTGTATCCGCTTAGAAACTCTATCTGTTAATGAAGGTTTCTTCAGCATTTTCAGCTGCCAGAACTGCAATTCGATATAAGCCTGCTCTTCGTAGGATATCATATGATTAACCTGGTTTGTTTTTTTGTGATCAGCCTGATTTAATAGAACTCCAATTTTATGCACAGATTTTCTCACCCTTATCCGCATTTCTTTCCGTTCAGGCTAATAAATATACAAAAAAATAGTGATGCAAGCCACCTATTTAACCAAATCAGGAGCAGCACACACTATTTCCTGACGATAAAATCACTACACACATTGAACAGGACTTTTGGCACATAAAAAATAAATTAAAATATCATTGAAAAAATATGTAAAATTGCACACAGTCAAAATGTTACCATTTATTACTCTGGAATAAAATCCTCTGATGGGGCAAGTATTCCCCTTTAAAAATACATTTTTACTACAAAAAACAATAGCAATACTATCAATATTTTCAATAAACAAGTCATAACACATTTTTTATAAGCTATAAATAAACTAAAAAAACATATTTATGTTCCAACAACAAATGCAGCTTAACTACGAAACCACATCCCTGTTATGCTTTAAATCCATATCTTAAAAATGATAATCGACCAGATCATCCCTAATACGCACATCATCACCATCAACGGAACAAGCTATTATATCAACCTGAAGGAGCATGAAAGCTTTATCAAACAATGTGAACTGTTTATGCCTGTAGAGAACGGCGGACTTGAAACTATGACAAAAATTATTGCTGATCAGCTGATCGATCAAAGCGATACTGATACGACGGTAGAAGAATTGAAACAACAGCTTAAATTCCTCCGGGAAGTGGGATTTTTAATGAAAAGCCTGATTATCCCATTGAAAGACCTCGAAAATGGTTAGGATTTGTGATCTACACACATCAATAGCAGCTGGTTATACCTCTCTAAGAGATCAATATACTTATCCTTCCAAAAGTTGACTTCTCCCCTTTCAGGAGCTGTTTTAGGCAAAAGCTCATTCATAAAACGAGTATTCTGCCGTACAAATTCTTCCTTAGAAAATAAATTGGGGAACTCTGATGAGAAATCATAATTAAGCACACAACCTATACGAAAAATGATTTCAGGCTTAAGATTTCTCTGGTTAAACCAATTATATACAGACCGTCTGTTAACCTTTGCCAGACGGGCCAATTCACTTATACTATGGCCATTACGCCTGATAATGCGCTCAACTATCTGCCCATGATGTAGCTCCATATATAAATAAGTATATTTAATCCATAAATAAGTTAATTCATTGCAGAATAATTACCAACTATAGCTTTGGTTACGAGAATATGGTCCGAACTTACCTTTAATTTGGCTATTAATGCGCAATCCAGTTGCTTCATGATTACTAGTACTGATTTCCCATGTATCTCTAGTATCTCTCCATGAATGTCAAAAAGAATGCCATCATTAATTTTAACCAAATCACCAGGGCGTAGTTTTTTTATACTAACGGACTCAATATCTGGATATTGATTTGTAAAAACCCGTATGCTTTCAATATCGCCGGCCGGCACTGTCGCAGGCTTCCCACAGTAGTAAACAAAATTAACAACCCCGGATGTTTGCAGTACCTGTAACTGCTCACGACGATTCACGTAAACAAATACATAAGAATTAAAAAGTGGAAATTCAACCATTTTGTACCTGTCAGCCCATTTTTTCTTTTCTTTGACCAGCGGACAAAAGCTCTGTATTCCCTGAAGCTTCAACAACTGATCAGCCTTTTTTTCACACTTGGATTTGGTATAGATAACCATCCAGTGCCGCCCCTCTGCATCAATAGCAGATATTCTTTTTCCTTCCATACCCAAATATTTATTAGTATTCTATCGAAAATAATGCTAAAAACACTAAAAACTACCTGGTGTTCAGCAATGTATAACAAAGCGTATAGTCGTGGGAAAAGATTACAACAGGTGTGAATCCTGCTTTTTCTTCCTGCTAATTACTCGCGTAAAAAATAGATGACACGCTCTGCCGTGATTTGTTTAAAACGCATGATCAGTTATTTCCAGAAATTATTTCAGTGTACAACACAATAAAATCACCCTGCACAGAAATACACAATTTATCACAAAAACATAATCATTAACCATAACTGCTTCATTTATCATCATACACACATTACTTTTATAAATAATTGACGTAGACACCTTCATAATTAATTTATATTATTAAAAAGGCGATACTTTATTCATACGCTCTATCTAAAGCCATTGTAAGTGGAGTGGCGAAGCTTTTACCTCGTAATTTTTATTCCTATGAACAGATATTATATACTTTTTATTACAGCCATTATCACTGTGCTTTTCAGCGCATGTAATTCTTACAAAAGGGTACCTTATTTTCAAACTATCAGCAGAACCAGCGACAGCCGGGAAGAGATCAGGAACTTCACTCCACTTACAATCCAGAATTCTGACATTTTAAGTATTTACGTCACCAGCCTGAACCCGCTGGCATTCAGCGATTCCAGCAGCCGTGTGGCGGGATACCTGGTTGATCAGAACGGACAGATAGAACTCCCCCTCATCGGCAAGCAAAAAGTTGCCGGCTTAACCACTTCAATGGCTGCTGAACAACTAAAAAAACAACTGGCTCCTTATCTAAAAGAGCCTTCGGTAAACGTGAGGATGATGAATTTTAAAATAGCCGTTCTCGGTGATGTCAGTAAGCCTGATGTTTTTAAAGTACCAAGCGAACGCATTACACTTACCGAGGCACTGAGCATGGCGGGCGACCTGAATATTACGGCTAAACGGACCAATGTAATGCTCATTCGTGAGATTGATGGTAAACGTGAGTTTATCACAATAGACCTTACCTCGGGCAAGGTTTTCAACTCTCCCTATTATTACCTTAAAAACAACGATGTAATTTATGTAGAACCAGATAAGACCAAATATTCCAGCGTCGACACCGGCTATCGCAATGTAAGCCTCTTTCTTTCATTCGCCTCTATTATCACCATTATTCTGACTAGTGTCCTGTAAATCAAACCAACATCTACTCACCATGGAAAAATACTTACATTCATCTTCTACCGAAACCAGGGTAAATCATGAGAAAGACATCAGGCAGATTATTATTAAATATCTGTACCACTGGCCTCTTTTTTTAATCAGTATCCTACTCTGTATGGGACTGGCCATTTTTTATCTCAACCATACCAGGCCACTCTACCTGGTGAAAGCAAAACTGGCTATAAAGGACGATAAAAGTAAAGCGTCACCAGAAAAAGCAGCAGCCTTACAGCAACTGAACATCTCGACAGAGTCGAAGCTTGTAGAAAGTGAATTAGAAATATTACAGTCGAGACCAATCGTTAAGGCTGTGGTCGACAAACTTCAGCTCTGGTGTACCTATACCACCCCGGGAGAATATGGCGTCTATGATATTTATGCCACTACCCCTGTTAAATTTAAATTGCTGAAACAAACGGCAAACTTTAACGCCTTTACCTGCGCCATATACCTGAAAAATAAGAATGAATATACGGTAACCTTCAGCTCTGGCAAAGTCATCAATGCTTCATTTAAAACTACTTTTAGCAGTGACTTTGGAAAATGGCAGCTGCAGCCCACAGCCACCCTCAATAAATATATCGGAGAAACAGTCAACGTCAGCTTAACGGATAAGGACTTAGTCATCAGTGCCTATCAAAATTCCATTTCTACCGTATTAAGTAAAAAATCACCCCTCATTGAATTAAAGATCGAGGATGAAGTGCCCGAAAGAGGAACGGAAATTCTGAACTATCTCATCTCTGTATATAAGAGTTTTAATATCATCGATAAAAATAAAGAAACAGAAAGTACCCTGAAATTTATTGATGAAAGGCTAGCCTCCCTTACCGGAGAACTGACCGATGTGGAGAAAAATGTTGAAGGCTACAAAAGTAGTATCGGACTAACGGATATCTCGTCAAAATCACAGTACTACCTCAATAATATTCAATCTGTCGACGGCCGCCTGAATGAGGTAAATGTGCAGCTGAATGTAATCCAGGGTATCGAAAGGTATGTAAATAATGAAAATAATGCCGAGAGTTCTCCAGCTACAATTGGCATAACGGATCCTGGATTAACCAATATGGTGGCTCAGCTCACGAAATTGCAGCTTGAGCGTGATAAGATGCTGGCGATTACTCCCGCTACTAACCCCATTTTTATACCTATAAACAGGCAGATTAACAGTCTCAAAATGGCCGTGAGAGAGAATATCAAAAACATAAAAACATCACTGGTAAATACGCAAAGACAATTTCAGAAGATAAATTCCACTTTTGAAAGCTCTATAAAAAATATTCCTGGCCAGGAAAGACAATATGTGAGTATTAAACGCCAGCAGGCCATTAAAGAAAACCTCTATGTGTATTTACTGGAAAAGCGCGAAGAAATAGCATTAAGTTACGCTTCTACCTTAACAGATGCCAGAACAGTTGAAGAAGCTTATTATGAAGCTCCGGCTTCAAAAAAGAAGTTTACCTTATCATTTGCTTTCATCATTGGCCTCTGTTTACCTATCGGACTGATCTACAGCAGGGAAGCCATTAAAAACAGGGTGCTGAGCAGGAATGAAATTGAAATGGCAACTGATGTTGCAGTGATTAGTGAGCTGATACAGAACACTAATAAATCACCCCTGGTGATTAAACAGGGCGCAGGCAGCAAGATTATCGGCGAGCAGTTCAGGGCATTGCGCACTAACCTGCTGCATCTCACACCAAAAAAAGAACAAGGAAAAGTGACCCTCTTTACCTCCAGTATTCCCGGTGAAGGAAAAAGCTTCGTTGCCAGTAATATGGGTGCATCTTTAGCAGCCCTGGGCAGAAAAACCATTATCCTGGAGCTGGACTTAAGAAAACCTAAGATTACAAAGATCTTTAACCTGGACCCGAAAAGAATGGGACTCAGTGACCTGTTGAGCGGAGAGGTAACGAAAGAAGAGATTATTCAACCTTCTGGTGTTAACCCCAATCTTTTTGTAATGAGTGCCGGAACGATACGCTCAAACCCGTCAGAACTATTGGAAACCGAAGAAATGGAGAGACTCATCACTGAGCTCCGGGATGAGTACGACCATATCTTAATGGACTCTCCGCCATTGCGCCTGGTTACCGATGCAATGATCCTCGCTCCCCTAAGTGATGCCACTATTTACCTGATCAGACAGGGATATACCGGCAAAGAGGAACTGCAGTTTATTAAACAGCTCCAGGAAGAGCATCGCCTGCCCAATATGAGACTGGTATTCAACGGCATTCAGCGTGGCAAAAATGGATATGGTTACCATTATAGCTATAAGTATTACGACCAGCATGACAAAAAAGATAACAGCTTCTACATCAATTCGATTTTTAACAGGTTTTAACGGACTCCATGAGAGAATTTGTACAAAGAGTAAATGCACATCCAAATTATTCAAAGGCTTTAGAGTGGGGCAAACTGATCACCGTTACAGGATCAGCACAAGTGGCAGCACAGGCTCTTGGGTTTGCAAGTGCTATCCTGGTGATCAGGATGTTACCCACCCAGGAATATGCACTTTATACGCTGGCAAATACCATGCTTGCGAATATGCTGGTACTGGCCGACTCAGGGATAGGCAGTGGCATTATGGCTGAAGGGGGAAAGGTGTGGCAAGATCCCCAAAAAATGGGGGCCGTGCTGGTAACGGGATTATCACTCAGGAAAAAATTCGCAATGCTCAGCCTGCTGATCTTCCTGCCGGCTCTTTTATACCTGCTCAGGCACCATAACGCTAGCTGGCTAATGTCAGTTATGATATGTTTATCCATTATTCCTACTTTTACAGCCGGCAGCATCGGGTCTGTATATGAGGCTTTACCCCGCCTCCGGCAAGACATTTTCCCACTGCAAAAGATTCAGCTGTCCACGGCATCTGGCCGATTTATACTCCTGATATTAAGCATCTTCGCATTACCGATGGCATTTATTGCCTGCTTTGTAAGTGGCCTGGCCCAAATCTGGACCAACAGGCAATTGTATAAATTATCAAGTCCCTTTGCAAATTATCAGGCAAAACCAAATGCGGAGATCAAAAAAAGACTGCTTGCCCTGTCAGCGCGCATATTCCCCGAAGCAGTTTACATATGCCTTTCAGGACAGATTACAATCTGGCTTATATCCCTCTTCGGCTCTACACAGGCGCTCGCAAGTGCCGGTGCTCTTACCCGTTTAAGTATGGTAGTTAATTTATTTACTATCCTTTTTGGCGCATTGGTTGTGCCCCGTTTTGCGAGAATGACAGTAAGCAGCATTGTCCTCCTTAAACGGTACATACAAATCCAGCTGGGCATGCTTTTTTTTGCCACCCTGCTGATCGTAATGGTATGGATTTTCTCTGATCTGATTCTTGCCATTCTGGGGCACAAATATGAAGGATTAAATACAGAAGTGGTATTAATGATCACCGGCAGCAGCATATATGTAATTGGGCAGGCAACATTTGCACTGTGTGCCAGCAGAGGCTGGGTGATCAACCCGGCCATATCCATACCTGTATCAATAATGACAATAGCCTTAAGTGCTTTTTGCATAGGCATATCTTCTCTTAAAGACATCTTCCTCATGAACATATGCGTAGCAGCCGTATACCTGTTAATGAATGTAGCATATGGTTTTGTTAAGATTATAAAAACCAGAAATACGGAAGAACGTCAGGCCCTGCATAAATAAACCGAAAATTATTAACAAATGAATATAGCATTTACTCTTTGTTCTATTAATTACCTGGGCCAGGCCCAAACGCTCTACAATTCTTTGTATAAATCTAATCCCGATTGGAAGCTGATTATTGGCCTGGTAGACAAAAACGTACATAATGTTGATCTTTCTGCTATTAAAGGCGAGATCCTGGAAGTAGAGAAATTAAATATCGATGGTTTTGATGAGATGGTAAATACCTACTCTATTGTAGAATTGATTACCGCCGTGAAACCTTCCTATTTTATTTACCTACTCGATCACCACCCCCAAACTGAGAAGATTATTTATTTTGATCCCGACATTATGGTGCTTGGATCATTAAACAGCCTGGAAAATAAACTGGAACAATCGGATATTATTCTAAGCCCCCATATCACCAATCCTATCACTGACGGGTATCTCCCGGCAGAAAAACATATCTTCGATACCGGAGTATTCAATCTGGGATTCCTCGCAGTGAAAAGAAGCATAAACACGCTGAATATGCTACGATGGTGGGCAGAAAAACTGCGGCATAACTGCTTTGTGGATCTTTCCAGAGGACTGTTTGTAGATCAGCTATGGATGAATATGGTACCTGCCTTTTTTGACCGGGTGCTGATAGATAAGTGCCCCGGCTATAACATGGCCCACTGGAATTTACACGAAAGAGAAATTACAGAGTGGGACAATGGATATATGGTAAATGGCCAGCCACTTGTATTTTTCCATTTCAGCCATTATAACCCCGCAAAACCTCATGAAATAGCCGCTTTTCATACCCGATATACCTTTGAAACCAGGCCTGATCTGGTGGAAATCTTCCAAAACTACCACCATGAGCTCCTGGAAAACAATTATTTCGGTTTTAAGAAGACTGGCTGCTATTATATGAATAATGAAGGCCAGAAGAAATTTAAAAAGTCATTCCGCAATTTCTTCCGCCATAACCTGCCCATTAGTATAAAAATGCGGCTTAAGCCCATTCTGAACAACCAATAACAACATCAACCTGACAGCCAATAAATTACACGATGAAAATATTGTTCCTCTCACATAATTTTTATCCTTTTATAGGTGGCATTGAAGTGATATCTGAAATGCTCTGCAGCAGCTTTGCCCAGGCAGGCCACGAGGTCTGTTTATTAACATGGGCAGATGATGGAGATGATACTTCTTTCGCGTTTGAAATTATCAGAAAACCTTCCACGTATGTATTGCTGCGCAGGCACGCCTGGGCCGATTTAGTCTTTGAAAATAATCCAGGCCTCAGATTATCATGGCCGGCTATATTTTTCAACCGCCCTTTGGTCATAGCTATACATACATGGATATCGAGGACAGATGGCCGCATTGCTATTCAGGACAGGCTAAAACGGATATGGTTAAAGCGTGCACATACTGTGATAGCAGTGAGCGAAGCTATCAGGAAATCATGCTTTCTCCCGGCAATTGTTATCGGTAACCCTTACCGGGCAGATACTTTTAAAATTCTTGACCACGTAAAAAGGACAGTAGATTTTTTATTCCTGGGCAGGCTGGTAAATGATAAAGGACCAGATATGGCAATAAAAGCACTGCATCAGTTCAACAACTCCCTGGCAGAGGGCAGTACCAGATCATCATTAACTATTATCGGTGACGGACCTATGCGCCAGCAGCTTGAAGATTTAACGGCTTCATTGAATATGCAGGATCAAGTATCATTTACCGGCGCACTACAGGGGAAAGAACTTGTTTTTCAGCTGAATAGCCACCGTTTCCTCCTCATCCCTTCGATATGGAAAGAGCCCTTTGGCATCGTAGCCCTCGAAGGAATCGCATGTGGCTGCCTGCCTGTGGTAGCTGATGAAGGCGGACTTCCGGATGCGGTGGGCAAAGCAGGACTGACCTTTAAACGTGGCGACCTTAATGCATTGGTATCCTGTATGAAATGGATAAACGAAAATCCTGAAGCAGAAGACGAACTCCGGCAAGCCGCTAAAAAACAGCTGAAAAATTTTCATCCTCAACATATTATTAAAAAATATCTGCAGGTAATTAACGCCGCAATGACCCTAAAACTGCAAACATGAAAGTACTGATCTCCCACCCTACAAGTAATGAATGTAACCGCGCCGCAGCATATGGGCTTTATGAAGCAGATATGCTGGCACAGTTCCATACGGCTGTAGCTTCTTTTCCGGGAAGCTTCCTGAACAGGATAAGTAGATTTGGCCCCTTTTCTGCCATAAAACGAAGAAGCCTGGACCCGGCAATCCAACCGCTGACCACTACATCCCCCTGGATGGAAATGGGAAGGCAGGTGGCACTGAAGGCGGGATTTAAGAACCTGGTACATCACGAAACAGGTTTACTATCTGTGGATGCTATTTATAAGGATTTTGATAAAAAAGTAGCATCGGCACTACCCAGGGCACAGCAGAAAGGAGCAACGGCTGTCTACGCTTATCTGGATGCAGCATATTACTCCTTTAAAAAAGCTAAGTCGCTCAATATGGAATGTTTATATGACATGCCTATAGGA
Organism: Sphingobacteriales bacterium; assembly: GCA_015655115.1. Lineage (GTDB taxonomy): Bacteria > Bacteroidota > Bacteroidia > Sphingobacteriales > Sphingobacteriaceae > Pedobacter. The sequence goes on along the minus strand of JAATFQ010000032.1, from coordinate 37,552 downwards.
TATTGGCGCCGGGCACGGCAGATTTTACAATTGGAACGTGAACGCTGGCCAGAATGGGCACCAACCTTAACAGGACTGATGGACTCTCCGGAAAAGTTAGCACGGCAGGATGATGAACTGCAAATGGCGGACCGCATTTTTGCTGCCAGCAGATTTACTGCCAGCACGCTGAAAGATTTCCCCGGCCAGCTGGCCTCCATACATATTGTCCCTTTCGGCTTCCCCCCGGTTACTGCAGCAAGGGATTACAGTATCTCTGGCATAGAAAAAAGACCACTGAAAATACTGTTCGTAGGCGGACTGTCGCAAAGAAAAGGAATAGCCAATTTATTTGCCGCTGTTAAAGGCCTGGAAAAATATGTCGATCTCACCATTGTAGGACTTAAAGACAGCAATCACTGCCCTGCCCTGAATGCAGCACTCCAGAAGCATTTATGGATACCTAGTCTGCCGCACCATAAAATACTGGAACTGATGCGGAAAAATGATGTACTCATCTTCCCTTCTCTATTTGAAGGGTTTGGGCTCGTCATCACTGAAGCAATGTCGCAGGGAATGCCGGTGATCACCACAGACAGGACCGCCGGGCCCGACTTAATTGAGCATGGGCGCAATGGCTGGCTCATTCAGGCGGGCTCCACTACGGCAATAAGAGGAGCTATTGATCATCTGCTGCGTAATCCTTATGCCGTAATTGAGGCCGGGCATGAAGCTATAGAAACTGCAAAAAAAAGGCCCTGGTCTGTATATAAAAAAGAACTGACAACGCTCATAGCAAATTCATATGAATACTGATAACTACCGGAAAATAATTCAGCCAAAGGAGCCCGACAGACTTGTCAAAAATGCAATCTGGGCTTACTTTATCCTGCTGATCATTGAAGGTGCATTGCGTAAATGGTTCCTGCCATTTCTCGCCACACCATTATTGATTGTCAGGGACCCTTTAGCCTTATGGATTCTCTTTATCTGCTGGAAAAGAAACTTGCTTTCCTTCGATTTCTATATGGTATCCATGGTTATACTGGGCCTGGCAGCAACCGTTACGACGTTGGTATTCGGACATGGTAATCTTCAGGTAGCCCTCTATGGCGGCAGGGCTCTGCTGCTGCACTGGCCTCTCATTTTTGTTATAGGGAAGGTATTTGACCGGCATGATGTAATAAAAATGGGAAAAGTATGCCTTTATATTGCCATCCCAATGGTGATCCTGATCGGCATCCAATTTTATTCTCCACAATCGGCCTGGGTAAACAAAGGACTGAATGATGAAGTAGAAGGCGGTGGCTTTAGTGGCGCCCTGGGCTTCTTCCGCCCGCCGGGAACGTTTTCTTTTACCAATGGCAACTCGTTGTTTTTTAGCCTCGTAGCATGCTTTGTCTTCTACTTCTGGCTGAATGCAAAATATATCAATAAACTGCTGCTCATCCTGGCTACCGCAGCACTGTTAATCTCTATCCCTTTATCAATCAGCAGAAGCCTCTTATTCCAGATTATACTATCGCTCCTTTTCACCGTTATTGCTGTTTTGTATAACCCGCGCTACTCTGTACAGATGATCAAAATCAGTATGATGACACTCATTGCCCTGATGATCTTGAGTAATCTCCCTTTCTTCCAGGTAGCAACGGAAGCCTTTACAACGAGGTTCGAAGAAGCTGACGATACCGAAGGCGGACTGCAGGGAACATTAGGCGACCGTTTTTTCGGCGACTTAACGCTTGCTTTTGTCGGCGCTACAGATCAGCCCTATTTTGGACAGGGATTGGGAATGGGTACCAATGCGGGTAGTAAACTCATGACCGGGGACCGTGAGTTTTTAATTGCCGAAGGAGAATGGGGAAGGGTTATTGGAGAGATGGGCCTTGTATTTGGGCTTGTCCTGATTGTAATCAGGATCAGTTTCAGCATAAAACTGGTGCTGGCCAGCTTCCGTAAGCTTACCGAGGGCGACATGTTACCATGGATGCTGCTCAGCTACGCCATCCTGATCCTTACCCAGGGCGGATGGGCCCAACCTACACCTTTAGGCTTTCATACTTTAATTGCCGGGCTCTTACTGGCTTCTTTAAACCATAAAAAGAAAGAATTCGTGCCCATAACGCTGCCTGCATCATCCAGCCTGCAATACTGTTAAAACTGTAGGAATACCGCTAAAAACTATAGTGTTAATGACAATACTATTAAAATAACCATGAAAATCCTGCACGTAATCCCATCTATGGACCCACAACAAGGTGGGGTCTGCCAGGCTGTTAAAACCATGATTGCGGGACTTTCAGAGAAAAACATCAAAAATGTAGTGGTTACGATGGACAATCCTGAAGAGGGCTTCCTGAAAAATAGTCCTTTCAAAATTTATGCATTGGGACAAGGGAAAGGCCCCTGGCGCTACAACAGTCAGCTTTCGATTTGGTTTTTAACACATCTCGTAAATTTTGATGTAGTTATTATGCATGGTCTGTGGTTGTATCCAGGGTATGCGCTGCATAAAGCACTCGAAAAACTAAAAAGAATAAGCTACAGGAAAACGCCTAAACTATTGGTTATGCCGCATGGTATGCTCGACCCTTATTTTCAACGTGCAGCAGATAGAAAACTGAAGGCCCTTAGAAATACATTGTACTGGAAGTTTATCGAAGGCGGCCTGGTGAACAGCGCCGACGCCCTGCTGTTTACCTGCGATGAGGAAGCCAGTCTTGCACAGGAGCCTTTTAAACCATACCACCCAAAACAACAATTCGTTGTTGGCCTTGGTGTAGCCCAGCCCCCGCCATTCACCACAGCAATGGAACATAGCTTTAACGAAAGATGTGCCGGGTTAAACGATGCTCCATACCTGCTTTTCCTAAGCCGCCTGCATCAGAAAAAAGGGGTAGAGCTGCTGATAGAGGCCTATTGTAAACTATGTGAACAAAACATTAGGCATGATACCAGCCTTGCACCACTACCAAAACTAGTGATTGCAGGCCCTGGACTGGATACGCCTTATGGTAAGCAGATGCAAGAATTAGCATCCTCTTATCATCAGATAAACCAATCTGTTTTTTTTGCCGGCATGCTTACCGGCGATGCGAAATGGGGAGCATTTTATGGCTGCGAAGCCTTTATTCTCCCTAGTCATCAGGAAAATTTCGGTATCGCTGTTGTGGAAGCATTGGCATGTGGTAAACCAGTACTTATTTCAGACCAGGTCAATATCTGGAAGGATATTTCGACGCATGGAGGCTGCTATGTAGCCGCCAGCTCTCTGAAAGGGGTAAGTGAACTGTTTAACTATTGGACCGGGACTTCCCCTGGCATAAAAAAACTGATGTCAGCAAATGCACTCAGTATTTACGAGAAAGTATTCTCCTTAAAACCTTCAACAAACCGGTTGCTCCAGGCCATTCAGGACATAGCCAGAGAACGCAGATAAATCCTTAAACAATGTACATGACGGACGCAGCACAATTATTTGAAACCGACCTGTCAAAGTTCCATGTCGGCAGCTACAGGTCGGCCTCCAAATGGAAGGTACTCCTGTGGTACCCCATTAACTATTTCATTTTCGACAGTATTATCCCCTGGCCCTACATTTTCAAGTCCGCCTTGCTAAGGTTATTTGGCGCGCAGGTTGGCAAAGGGCTGATCATCAAAATAAAAGTCAGGATTAAAAACCCATGGCACCTCCATATTGGAGCAAACTGCTGGATTGGAGAATCGGTATGGATAGATAATCTGGTGAGGATAGAAATGGGGAATAATGTATGTATCTCACAGGGTGCCTTGCTGTTAACTGGAAATCACGACTATACACGTACAGATTTCCCATACCGCCTGGGAAAAATAAAACTCGAAGACGGCGTATGGATAGGTGCAAAATCCGTGGTCTGCCCTGGCGTAAGCTGTAGATCCCATTCCGTCCTTACAGTAAATTCTGTAGCTACTAAAAACCTGGAGGCAAGGGGCATCTATACTGGCAACCCTGCCATCTTCTGCAAGTGGCGGCATATCACCCCCGCCAAAGCATAATTATAATTTTAAATAAGGCCATCTTAATTATACAGGATATGAAAAGCGCTCCCGCAATCTCTATTATCACCCCCGTATGGAACGGACTTCCGTTGATCAAACAATGTATAGCATCCGTGTTAGCACAGGATTTCAAAAACTGGGAATTAATTGTCAGTGATAACGCCTCTACTGACGGTACTCCCGAATACCTCGACACCCTTAATGATCCTCGGATCCGCATCTATAAACAGCAGGAGAACCTGGGTATTATGGGGAATGTCAATTTTCTTTTTTCACAGGCCCGGGCACCATTAAGCCAAATCCTTTGTGCCGATGATTACTTTTTAAATCCCCGTTCCCTATCCGGGATCATTGGCTATTGGGCCAATGCTTCTCCAGAGATCGGTATGGCAAGGTTTGGCTATACAGAAGTACAATACAAAGGCATAAAAAATAAAGAAGAAGGAATCCCTCATACGCTCAGTCCGGATAACGCACTGATGTGGTTCTTTGTATTTGGGAATTTCATGGGCAACCTTTCTTATTTAAGCATACGGACGCCGCTTGTATCGAAGTATGGATATTTCCACCCTACAATGAATTACGTAGGAGATTTTGAGTTTTGGGCACGCCTGGCACGGAAGGTATCTATGGAAGTTGGCAGGAAACCCGTCATTTATGTGAGAGAACACGACAAATCGGCCACCAGCAGGCAGTTTTTTAATGGCTCTCTTTTCGAGCAGCACCTGCTGATCTATGAAAAACTGATCGAAGACCTGGCTCTGTACTTCGACCGGCAGCGACTGATCGATTACTTCAACTATGATGTATGCTCAATGCACTACCGTTTTGCCCTGAAAGCCATAACCAAAGGCCAATACATTTATCTGAAGAAAATCCTGCGCAGCCGCTCTGCTATTCTGTGGCCTAAATGGAAACAGCTGCTGATCTGCCTTCCTCTGGCCATATTCAACCTCCGCAGCAGGGTCACCTATAATATGGGCATCGGCCTGATTAACGACCAGCTGGCACGCCAGAATCAGGCTAACATCAGTTCAACCAACAACAGCTCAACTAATAATAACTTAACTAATCATATATCAACTAAAATCTCAACATTATGAAAGCAGTAATACTTGCAGGTGGTTTAGGGACAAGAATCAGCGAAGAAAGCGGAATACGGCCAAAACCTATGGTAGAAATTGGTGGGAAGCCAATTCTATGGCACATTATGAACACTTATTCATTTTATGGCATCAATGATTTCATCATTTGCTGCGGCTATAAAGGCCATGTCATTAAAGAATATTTTGCCAATTATTACCTCAATAACGCCGATGTCACATTCGACATGGTAAGCCATAAAATTGAGGTACATAAAAGCAATAATGAGCCCTGGAGAGTGACGCTGGTAGATACCGGCTTCCATACCTTAACTGGCGGCAGGGTGAAACGGGTGAAAGACTATATTGGCCACGAGTCCTTCTGCTTAACTTATGGAGATGGGCTGAGTGATGTCAACATTGAGGAACTCATCAGCTTTCACAAAGCACAGGGAACACTCGCTACAGTTACGGCTGTACAGCAGCCGGGCCGCTTCGGTGCCTTTAACTTAGGCGCACAGGAAACAAAAATCAGACATTTTCAGGAAAAACCCGACGGTGAAGAAATGCCATGGATCAATGGCGGCTATTTCGTGCTGGAACCACAGGTGCTGGATTATATCGCCAATGATGAGGCTATATGGGAAAGAGAACCGATGGAGCAGCTTGCTAAAGATGGAGAACTGTCGGCCTTCCGCCATACGGGTTTCTGGCAGCCTATGGATACCCTACGCGACAAAGTGTTTCTGGAGGAAATCTGGAAGTCTGGAAAAGCGCCATGGCATATCGAAGACCTGGTCAGAAAAGCTGTAAAACTGCCTTCCTTATAGTTCAATATTTACCCCATAAATTTTAATTATGAAGATTTTAATTACCGGAAACATGGGCTATGTAGGGCCCGGTGTAGTCAGTCAGCTGCGTGATGCATTTCCTGACGCCTTATTGATTGGATATGACATGGCTTATTTTGCCGCCTTTTTAACGAATGCATCCATTTTGCCCGAAAGCAGGCTTGATGTGCAGCTTTTTGGTGATGTGAGGACAATTACTGTTGAAGATCTTGCGGATATAGATATAGTTGTGCATCTCGCCGCGATCAGTAACGACCCTATGGGTAACCTTTATGAGGATATTACGCTTGATATTAACTATAAGTCGAGCATAAAAATTGCCCGTATGGCCAAACAGGCGGGTGCCAGGTCTTTTGTGTTTGCCTCCAGCTGCAGCATGTATGGCGCCGCCGATGGTGGTCCGAAGACAGAAACATCTGTCTTAAACCCACTAACAGCCTATGCGCGTTCTAAGGTATTAACAGAAAAAGAACTGGAGCCGCTTGCCGATGAAAATTTTACGGTTACAGCACTGCGCTTTGCTACTGCCTGTGGTATGAGCGACAGACTGCGGCTGGACCTGGTGCTCAATGATTTTGTTGCCGGTGCAGTAACCTCGGGCTACATCAATATATTGAGCGACGGCAGCCCATGGCGCCCGCTGATCCATGTGAAGGATATGGCACGTGCCATAGAATGGGCCGTTAGCAGAGCGGCTACCAACGGAGGCCGTTTCTTAGCAGTAAATGTGGGAAGCAATGAATGGAACTACCAGGTCCATGAAATTGCCGATGCGGTGGTTGCAGCCATTCCAGGCACCACAGTAAGACTGAATAAAGATGCCGTGCCAGATAAACGCTCTTATATGGTAGATTTTAGTTTGTACAAGGCACTGGCGCCAGGCCATCAGCCGCAGTATACGCTGAACCAATCCATCCTCGAGCTCGCCAATGGACTGGTAGCCATGAATTTCAAAAACAACGACTTCAGAAATTCTTTCTTTATGCGCCTGGAGGTACTCTCCAGCTTAAAGCAAAATAATTTTATCAATGCCAACCTGGAATGGAACTATAAAACATCCGAGATATTTTCTACAGAACTGGATTAACCCCTAACCTATTACATATGATTTTTACCGAAACAAAATTAAAAGGCGCTTACCTGATTGAAGTAAGCCGCATAGCCGACGAGCGTGGTTTTTTTGGCAGGTCGTATTGCAAGAATGAGTTTGAAAAATATGGGCTCAACACCAATGCTGTTCAGGCTAATTTAAGTTACAATGAGAAAAAAGGAACCTTAAGGGGTATGCACATGCAACATGCACCATTTGAGGAAACTAAACTGGTACGCTGCACACGCGGAGCAATATATGATGTTATTGTAGACCTCCGCCCAGAATCTGCCACTTTTAAATCATGGATCGGTGCTGAGCTTACAGCCGATAATTATATCATGCTCTATGTACCTGAAGGCTTTGCTCATGGATTTATCACGCTCGAAGACCACTCTGATGTAGCGTACCAGGTAACACAGTTTTATACCCCCGGCGCGGAACAGGGTTACCGCTATGACGACCCTTCATTTGATATTAAATGGCCTATACCTCCGGTCATCATTTCAGAAAAAGACAGAAGGCATCTTTTGTTTGAAGATAACATTACAGCCTGACCAGCTTTTTACCCCTAATTAACCTATTTGTTCTATTCCCTAAAAAAAACAAGATGATTATAATAGATACAGCACTATCCAAACTAGAAGAAAAAAATACACCGATAAAAGTTGCTATGGTGGGTGCCGGCTTCATGGGCAAGGCTATCGCCCTGCAAATTTGCAAGTATACCCCCGGAATGAAGCTTGTGGCGATATCCAACCATCATATTGATAAAGCCCGCCAGGCTTACCTGGATGCCGGAGTAGAAGAAATCTCTGAAGTATCCTTCACTGTCCAGCTGGAAGATAATATCAGGAATGACCAGTTCAGCATTACCGATAATGCAATGCTGCTATGCGAGGCCGAAGGTATTGATGCCATTATTGAAGTAACGGGCGCTATTGAGTTTAGTGCCCATGTAGCTATGCACGCCATAGAAAATGGTAAACATGTGATCCTGATGAATGCTGAGCTCGACGGCACTGTAGGTCCTATCCTGAAATATTATGCAGATAAGGCCGGCGTAGTAATTACTAATGCCGACGGCGATCAGCCGGGGGTAACGATGAACCTTTACCGCTTTGTAAAAGGTATGGGCATAAAGCCTGTGCTATGCGGCAATATGAAAGGGCTGCATGACCCCTACCGCAATCCGACAACACAGGAGGGCTTTGCGAAGAAATGGGGACAAAAACCGGCCATGGTATCGTCATTTGCCGATGGCAGCAAGATATCTTTTGAACAGGCCATTATTGCCAATGGTACAGGCATGGGTGTGAGCAAACGCGGCATGACAGGTCCGTCGGTGCCTCCGGGCACCCCTCTTGCCGACGCAATTAAACTGTTCGCATCCGAAGACCTGCTTAACGGGCCGGGTGTGGTAGATTACATTGTGGGTGCTGAACCAGGCCCGGGCGTGTTTGTTATAGGAACACAGGACCACCCTGTGCAGCAGCACTACCTGAACCTTTATAAATTAGGCGAAGGCCCCTTCTACCTCTATTACACTCCTTATCACCTGTGTCATTTCGAGGTGCCTACTACTGTTGCGCGCGCCGTATTATTCCATGATGCCGCCTTAACACCTCTTGGAAAACCTTACGTGGAGGTAGTGGCAACAGCAAAAACAGATCTTAAAGCGGGCAGCATTATCGATGGCATAGGCCACTACATGACCTATGGCTTATGCGAGAATGCAGATATCGCACAGCAGGAAAATCTGCTCCCACTGGGTGTAGCCGAAGACTGTATCCTTAAACGTGATATTCCAAAAGACCAGGTGCTTACCTATGACGACGTCATTTTACCCGAAGGCAGACTGATTGACAAATTGCGTACAGAACAGGTAGCACATTTTGCTATGCATAATTCCGGATTATTAATTTAACCAAATATAAACGCCATGAAATGTAGATTTTGTAACGCTGAGCTCTCCACTGTCTTCGTGGACCTGGAAAGCTCCCCCGCTTCTAATTCGTTCCTTACCCGCGACCAGCTGCTGGAACCTGAACAGTTTTATCCGCTCAAAGTTTATACCTGCGAGTCCTGTTTCCTTACGCAGATCGATGAGTATAAGAGTCATGATGATATATTTAATGATGAGTATGTATACTTCTCTTCGTATTCTAAAAGCTGGCTGAAACATGCAAGCGACTATACAGACATGATGGTTGACCGTTTTGGCTTTAACGACGATACGCTTGTAGTGGAGATTGCCTCCAATGACGGCTACCTGCTGCAGTATTTTAAGGAAAAAAATATTCCCGTATTGGGTATCGAGCCTACTGCAAATACTGCCGCCGCGGCCCGCGAGATAGGCATAAAAACTATCACCGAGTTTTTCGGGACGCAATTTGCCAGGCAGTTTGTTGCTGAAAATAAAAAAGCCGACTTACTGATAGGCAATAACGTGCTTGCCCATGTTCCTGATATTGTTGATTTTGTAAGAGGGATGAAAATTGCCCTGGAGGATGACGGAATTATTACCATGGAATTCCCGCACCTGATGCAGCTGGTAGACAATAATCAGTTCGACACTATTTATCATGAACATTTCTCCTATCTGTCACTGTTCACGGTAAAACAGATTTTCGAATCGCAGGGCCTGTCTATTTTTGATGTGGAAGAGATCCCTACCCATGGCGGCTCTCTGCGGATTTTTGCCCGGCATACGGGCGACCTCAGCAAAGAAATTTCTGAGAGAGTAACCGCTTTACTGGAAAAAGAGATCAGCAAAGGCATAAATACAATCAGTTATTACACACATTTCAATGAAAAGGTATTAGCCATAAAAGCAACATTTAACAATTTCCTGGCCGAGCAGAAAAAAGCAGGCTACAAGATAGCCGCATATGGTGCAGCAGCCAAAGGAAACACATTGCTCAACTATTGCGGCGTACATGAAGAAGATATTGATTTTGTGGTAGATGCAAATCCATATAAACAAAATAAATGGCTCCCGGCAAGCCACATTCCCGTGGTCGACGAAAGCTACCTGCAAAAAGAAAAACCAGACTACATAGTCATTTTACCCTGGAACATTAAAGATGAAATTATGGAACAGCTAAAATATGTAAAAACCTGGCATGGAAAGTTCGTCACCATAATTCCCGCATTGAAGATTATTGAAGAGACTATTAATCAATTGATATAACCAGGCAATTGATACATTAACGCGTACATCCACATATAGCTCTTAACGAGCTGCCTCCATCCCTGTAGCTTTTCCCCTTTCCCTTCCCTTTCCCAAGGTACCCTGCCACTGTGTAAACAACCTTGGTGCAACCTTCTTTGCCAAAAATTAATACATCATGATGCGAACCCGGCACAATTAAAATATTTATTAAGCATACAGGACAATAATTATTCTAATCATCAAAGGCTTCATCAAACAATTAAAAACCAAATACATAAACAGATGAAAGAGAATTTTACTACCAATAAACGTATTCTGCTGATGGGGATAAACTTCGCACCAGAATTGACAGGTATAGGGAAATATACCGGAGAAATGGCCGATTGGCTGGCGGAAAATGGTTATCACTGCACAGTGTTAACCTCTTTTCCTTATTACCCGAACTGGAAAATACAACAACCCTATTCAGGGAATTTTTATAAGAAAGAAACCCTCAAAGATGGAAGGCTGGAGGTATACAGATGTCCTATTTATATCCCTGCAAAACCTACAGGGATCAGGCGCATTCTACATGATGCCACATTTCTGATATCGGCATTTTTCATGACCCTTTACTTGCTGTTTAAGCCTTCAAACGGCCATATTTTCTGTATGGCACCACCTTTCCACCTCGGATTTCTGGCCTTAATTTATCGCTTCTTTAAAGGCGGGAAAGTGATTTATCATATCCACGATCTACAGATCGAAGCAGCAAGAGATCTTAAGGTGATTAAACTGAAATCTGTATTCAGCCTTTTATTTGCCATGGAAAGGTTCATTATCGATCAGGCAGATTATGTCAGCAGCATCTCTGCTGGAATGATTAAAAAAGTAGCTAAAAAGACCAAAAAAGATATTTTGCTTTTCCCCAACTGGGTGGATACACAGTTGTTTTATCCGCTGCTGACACGGACGGAGCTCAAGAAACAATGGGGCTTCGACGATGCTGATAAGGTGGTATTGTATTCGGGGAGTATAGGCGAGAAGCAGGGACTTGAATCGCTGATTACGATTGCTAAAAGTCTGGAAAAATACAGCTTCATCAAATTCCTGATCTGTGGCAACGGCCCTTATAAGCAGAACCTGGAACGGCTGGCCATAGCACACGGACTGGTCAATATTTCTTTTATGCCTACACAGCCACTGAATAATTTCAATAACCTGCTCAATATGACTGACGTGCATCTTGTGCTGCAGAAGAAAAATGCATGCGACCTGATGATGCCTTCGAAATTGACAACGATATGGTCATCCGGTGGTCTTGCTCTGGTTACTGCAGAGCCTGGCACCACACTGCATGCGGTTATCAATGAGAATAAAATGGGCGTGGTTATAGATTGTGAAAATGAAAAACTGCTGGCAGATTCTATCCTCGACTGCTGCGTAGCGGATCATTCTGCAGAGCATCTAAATGGCAGGCAATATGCCGAAAAATTCCTGAATAAGCAGCATATCCTGCGCGAGCTCATGGTCAACCTCCATGAATCGGTAGATGAACCCGAATTAATTATTTCTTTATGAGCTGTTCCTGCACCTCGCTTTCGTTAGGCCCTGTTTAAACTAAAATATTATGATATCATCAGACCATAAGAATACCTCCCTTACCTCCGAAGGGATTGACCATATCTCTCTGAATACCAATAGAAATGAATTATTTAATACGCTGTTACCTCAAAGTACCAACCAGATTAACGGGCTCCTTGATGAGGTAATGATTTTTAAGATTTCATCGCCGCAGGATCAAATTCATAATCGTTTTATCAAACGTATTGTAGATGTTATTTTCAGCCTTCTTATCCTTGTCTTTGTGTTTAGCTGGCTCTGTCCGATTATTGCCATCCTGATCAAGATAGAAAGTAAAGGCCCTGTAATATTTAAACAATTGCGCAGTGGCAAAAATAATGCGGAATTCTGGTGTTATAAATTCAGAAGCATGCGCATAAATGACGATGCCCACCATCGGCAGGCTTGCAGAAATGACGACAGGACTACCCGGATCGGCCGGTTTTTACGGCGGACAAGCCTGGATGAGTTTCCGCAGTTCCTGAATGTCATAGCTGGAGACATGAGCGTCGTCGGCCCCCGGCCACATATGGTAAAACATACTGAGGAGTACAGGTATATCATAGAAAACTATATGGTCAGGCACTATCTTAAACCTGGCATTACAGGATGGGCACAAATTAACGGACATAGAGGTGAGACACCAGAACTGGGTGCTATGCAAGAAAGAATCCATCACGATTTATGGTACCTGGAAAACTGGTCTGTGCTGCTGGATATCAGAATTATCCTGTCTACTACCTCCCAGGTTTTGTTTGGCCATAAAAATGCCTTCTAAAAATCCTTAATTTTTTTGAACATTTATGCATTTAGTATGTTCTGTGTATAGATATTAATACTTAAAAGCTATGGGATTATTAAAAACTGCATTAATTGGTGCCGCAGTGTACGGTGCTATTAAATATGTAACCAAGAAAGATGTCAATGGAAAATCTGTAATTGACGACTTACAAGAAAAAGCTCCGGAATGGATAGATAAGGCCAAGCGCTTTAAAGAAGACATAGAGCTTAAATATAAACCTGGTAATAATGACCCTTATGTGGAAGTTAAACCATAAATCAGAAAGGTGTTTCGTAATGAAGCACCTTTTTTGTTTCGGAAAGATATCGATACCTTAGGCAAATATTAATATCTCTAGATAATCAAATGGAAAAGATCACGAATTTTATCCTCGACCACTACTCAAATGCTACGAATGGGTCTGAAACTACAGAAATGTATCTTACATTTCTGGAAAAGGAATACAATTGTGATTTAAAGAAGATCCTTTTTGCCACTTCCCTTTGTTGTGATGACATTAACATTTCTACAAATTTCAGAAAAGTGCTTACCCGTCCATTTGCTATGGGTGGTTTGGGCGGACTTCCTTTTTCGGGCTTTACAGGTATGGTAGCTTATGGCCATCATATTCCTGATGATGGTGATGCTTTTATCTTTTATGGTCCGCACATTGGAATTACTGACGATGGTGTATTAGGCAAAATGCGCCGCCCGGGCCAGCAGCATTTAACAAATAGTTGTGGTGCACTGATGCTGGCTCTTGAGCGGCTCAAAGAAACCAATGAAATTTATATTCCCAGCAGCCATGAGTTCGACTATCAGCAGACTTTGCTCGAACGTACCATGATGCCCTTTAAACAACAAATACTGGCGGCAGAATTACCAGGAAAAGAGATTACTGAGGTAGCCTACCAATGTATAGATAAGCAGATACACTACCTGATCGGGAAAGCATCGGCAGAGTTTACCTGCAGCAGAGTATTCCTGCTGGGTGCTGTAATTATTAATACGAGTCCGGAGTATGCTGATTACGTAGATATTCGTAACTTTGAAATGATAGATCTACAAAGTCTGGAGACGATGAAGTCAGAATCCATACTGGCCAATGAAGCCTTTATGAACTTATAAAATTTAAAGCCGGTATTGCATCCACACCTACCGGCTCTAATATTAACTATTTATTTACCTAAACATTCCCGGATAGACCCGGCGATGTGTTTTTCACAGGCTAATCTGCTATGAACTAGCCTGTAGAATAATTTAAAGGTAACTATCAGGAACAATTTGTTTTTGAATAATATACTGATAGCCGTAAAAAAGCGACATACGGTGCATATATAGCTATCTCCATCTTTTCGATGCCAGTTCATACTAAAACCAACATGGCCGCCAATGCTATAAAATACACACATGGACGTAGAGTTGAGAAGCTAATTAGGAAAAGGTTGCCAATTTTGCATCTGTATTCCGTCGAAATTAAACTGCACAAGAAGAATGATTAAATTAATTATTTACCGCCAGTAATGTAATTATCCGAACAAAAAACCATTAAAATGAGTTATTCTCCATCCTATTGTTAACATAAAAACACAATAATTATTCAAAAGTATAATTAACATACCAAAAATATTACTGATCTTAACAAATATTGATTAAACTATTACTTAATATTCATCTAACTATTCTATTTGTTAGGTGAAAAACAGAAAGATAACAGCCAGGGAAGAATTTGCACTACAGCTCTATAAATACCGTACTTCTGTTGATATTTCTCAGGAAAACCTGGCAACAGGCCTGGAAATGCAGCAGTCATATATCGCGAGATTAGAAGGTGCTAAAGCAAGTGTAGGTATAGACATATTAGAAGACATTAGTTTTTATTTTGGTGTTAAATATTATAAAATGGCAGATCCTGAGGTAGAGCCACCACCACCTGAGGAACTGTTCGGCAATATTATACATTACCATAACTTAATGGGTATAGACACGGGGTATCTTAAGAACAAATCGCCTAAGTATACCAAAAGCATGGATAACTATATAAAAGAACATCTTACAGAACCTAAGTCATCCACTGAGATTGCAGTTCACTTTAAAGAAGTGTATAAAGTGGATATTTCAGCAAGTAAAGTATCTGATATTTTAGGCCGTTCACCCAGAAAAGAATTGCTGATTATCACTAAGCCGGCCGGTAAAAACATTTATCAGCTCAAACCGGCTGATCATAAGGATTCCAAATCCAGGTAATATTGGTTCCAGCTGAATGCACCTTAATGCATCCCAGACATATCCGAGGTACATTTAAAGCACATTCAGTTGGAAATCACATATTTAATCAATGCGTCAACAAGATTCCCGTCAGCTTATCCATACATTTCTTATTCTTTAAATGAGTTACTGCATGTTTTAAGAGAGAATTATAATGGCCTTTCATCTCTGCTTTGTATTTCATAAGAAATATCACAATCATTTTATCCCTCAAATCATGATGATCCGTGGTTATATATATCAAATAATAGATTTTCACAAAATTAAGCTTGACATACTTTTTCAAATAACCAAACACAATTTTGTCCACCATAAAATGCGGATAAACTAAAGAGTTATGTTTAATAACTGCTGAAACCGGCATTTCAAAATCCAGTTTCAGCTTACTTCTATACTCATTGCATAAATGCAGATAAGCATACGTGTCATCGCTCTTTAAAACGGCTGTTATTTTTTGTTTAAAATTTGCGATCAGTACTCTCCATTCTGCCGTCATGATATCCACTTTCAGCAGTTCAAAAGAGTAAGCAGACAACTCTGATTTATACTTTTTGAGCAAAGTTAAGGCGAGATGTATGTTTCTGATGTTCCTGTTATTGGTATTATATACATGCACCACATTAAACAGAGGTGCCACCCGTACTTCATCCAATAAAATCCTATTGCGAATTTCAGTCAGACATTGGTACTTGGCAGCTCCCGTACCCGAAAAATCCAACCGGCAAGGTATCTGATCATCATTATTATCTACTTTCATTATGATATCATCACCGGGCTCAAAATGATAATTAGGAATTAAATAACGGATTACCTTTCCTTCTTTAATCGCCAGCGAAAAATACTTCGGTCCATCCTGGTTAGGTATTTCAAATAAAAAACTATTACCGGTACTGGCAAAAGGGCATATAGTATAACTACTAGCAAGATCCGGTCCATCTGCATAAAAACTGTCCTGGTAAATAGTTAAATAGGGCATTGCCTGAACAACTTTGCTCAGTATAACTTCAAAGGCCACACTTCCTCCATAATGCGGATGCGGAGGAAGGGCCACGGTTTCAGTAATTAAAGTTTGTATAATTATCATATTGAAAAATGTGGTTCTGCTATCCGCAACTCCTTTAGATCTCACACCTTAAGTTGACACAGACAAAGAGCAGAACCCACACTTATTTCAATACCTCATGATAGTATTTTAATAAGATATGGGTATGGATCTGCTTTCTTGCGTCAACGGTGTGAGATTGGAGTTGCAAGACTCTTCAGTTATACCTATAATATAATTGTATTTGTTACTGTTAAATTACTATACAATTTCTAAAAGTAAAAATTGTATCACAAATATAGACATTATATTATTAAATCCAATTTATATTATCGAATAATATGTTTATAGCCATTCTATTTGTTTCTTGGAAAATATACAAGAAACAGCCAGAAAGGAGTTTGGACGTCAAGTCAAGAAATACCGCATTGCCGCTGGGGTCTCGCAGAGAAATTTTGCTCAGAGCATCGATAAACAACAATCCTACATTCCTGGTATTGAAGCCGGGGATCACAGTATAGGACTGGATTTTATTATTGAAATCAGCGCATACTTTGGCGTGAAACATTATAAATTAATGGATCCTTCGGAACCTATTCCTACCAGACAGGAGTTGCGCGATAATATCAGACTTTATGTAGTATCGAAAGGCATAGACCCCGGGTACCTTGATAAAAATGCACCCAACTATACCAGTAACCTGGATCTGTACATGGAAACCGATCTGTTAAAAACTGAAAAGACTTCTGCTGAAATAGCTGAGGACTATTTCCAGATGTTTAAGGAGCGCATCCTGCCCAGTAAGGTATCCGACATCATTACCCGCGAACCCAGAAGCAATAAGCTCATAATTAACATCAGGAAAAAGGGCAAAGGAAATACCTATCAGCTAAAATAATACGCATCAGCATCCGGCCATATTTCTCAATACCTTGAATGTATCAGTGATCAGCCTGGTGATGCAGATCTCCCTCATTCATTATCATTGTCTGAGCAGAAAAATTATTAATAGCAGAAAACGGGCTATTTCCGGGGATGTATATTAATGCTTTTAAATGTTTCAATGCCAGCTCATTCTCCTGCTTTACTACATCAGGATTAAACTTTACACAGAGAACAGCATTATTTCCGGTATCATCATCTGAGGTGTTTAAAAGGTTTTGCATTACATTTACATACACATATCTAACAGGCAAGAGCGCAAATGTTTCCCTCGCCAGGAACAATGCACAACTGCATATATAATCGTGATAGATTTCGTTAAACCGTTCTAGTGTCAGGGGATTGATAATAAGATTACCTGATACTGTTTGCGTAAGGGTATATTCAGGTACAATTGCGACTCCATCTATATACACATCCATTTTAATGTGGTCATTATGGATGTCATATATCAGGGAAGAACCCAAATGAGTAACTTTAGCATAGGGATCAAAAAAATCTATTGCAGCTTTATAAGCTGCAGGATCAGACTTCTTAATTCCCTTTTTAATAACTTGTATCCGTTCCCAGTCGTCCTTATTTTTGAAGTAAGTTTTTTGATTAAACAGATGTACTTCTATATCTTGAGCTCTGGCCTCCACCAACTTTTCACGAAGACTCCTGATCTTACGCCTATCTTGTCCGGTAATTACATCTAAAAAAGAGGGCTCATATTTCATGAGGTCGAATTGTGCCTCATTTTCCCATAGAGGCCAGAATACAGGTATTATGGGTTCCTGTTCGCTGGTAAAGCTATCCCAATCCAGAACCTCACTGCACCCTTCATGAACAGAAAGCAGCAAGTGAATGTATTCATTATAAGCAATGATGGCAGCGTTGTCGTGTGCCGCTACATACCGATTCAGCTTTTGCCTGTAATGCTTTGCTGTTTCCTTAGAATGCCTTTCTATTTCTCGTGCAGAACTCTTATATGATGCATTTACGGGACGTATGATACTCTTTAATGTAGTCATTAATGCAAACTGTTTTTAATTATTTTCTTCAGTAAAATTTAAAATGAACAATAGATGATTAACCAAATATCAAAATAATAATTTTTACAACAAATTCAAGTCAGATTTTTGATGTAAAATACAACATAATGATATAAAATATTTCCGAACATAACCCTTCAAAAGAAATAAATAAAAATAATACATAATTTTTTTATACAATACTATAATTCAGAAAAAGGATAATTAGCCTTACAAGATCAGCCAGATTAAACAAAACACAATAAACAAACTCATTACGACAGACTGGAAGACAAAAAAGAACCAGACACGGGTTTCTTTAAAATATATTACAAATTATTTAATAAAAAACTGAAACTAAACAGATTCAACAGCAATTTATTAGCAATATCTTTTGCCTTGCCACATACAGAGATAGGATGAGTGAATTATGGAATTAATATGTCCTTGCATTTTTATCTCCTATAGAAGGAAAGTATCATCTTTAATGTCATCAGCAGGATATACAAACTGTGAACGGATAACTTTGGGATCGCCGGCGTAATGGTTACATCCCTCAGCGCCTTTGCGATAAAATTTTCTTTCAAAATTGTACAGGTTTGACTTATCCATTATTTTGTATCTTTGTTTGTTAAAAGCACCCGACATAAAACTTGTCATAAGGGAATATAATTGAATACTGCCAAAAACCGCAAGCCCGGGTCGTTATGTGTTTTGAAAAATCATGATGGTTTCTGACATCAGACAAACTATTTTTAACATAATGCAATATAAATACTTCGGTAATGATATATTTGAGCATGAACATCAGCTCATGACACCTTCATCACCGTTAAAAAAGAGAGTATAATGAAGAAGAAATCTAGCCAGTGCGATCTCCAAAGCTGTTTTATGTGCAGATTGGTGCTAAAAGAATGGAAAATGCCTATTGATAGTTACCGGAAAAACTTCCTGATCAAGAAAGGAGAAACATTTATTAAAGAAGGAGATCCACTAACAGGAATTTATTTTATCTACAGTGGAAAGGTAAAAGTACATAAAACCTGGGGCGCTAAAGAACTTATAGTACGATTTGCCAGCGACGGTGCCATAGTTGGCCATCGGGGATTAAGCAGCAACAGCACAGGGTTTCCCGTATCGGCCACAGCACTGGAAACAACTACAGTATGTTTTATTGAGCTCGACTTTTTCCTGTCTACATTAAAAGTAAACCCGGCACTTACTTTTGAGCTCATGATGTTTTATGCAGATGAACTACAGGAATCAGAAAGAAGAATGCGCAACCTGGCATTAATGCCGGTAAAAGGCCGGCTTGCAAGGGCATTTATCCAACTAGAAGAGCAATTCGGCCTTAATGATGACGGGAATATAAATATTGAGCTGAGCAGGCAGGACTATGCGTCTTTTACCGGCACAACATACGAAACGGTATTCCGTACCATTAATGAACTGATCAGGGAAGACCTGATTTCCGTGCAGGGCAAGCTTTTTGGAATTAAGAACCGCCTGCTACTGCAAGCGCTTACCGAGCAGCTTGCATAAAAACTGCAGGATCACAATCAGTAAATCTACTCATCTGTGAACCTGCAATTTCACTCTAGAATTTATAACCTGCACCGAATCCTAATTTCCATTTGCCATTTGCAGTACTCGTTTTACTGCTGTAATAACAAGGAAGCTGAAATGCCAGGTGCCTGTATACTGCTGTTAGCCCACAGCCAAGTGTAGGTGTAATAATGGCATTCTTAGTACCATTATTGGCGACCTTGTCTTCTTTTATTTTCAAACTGGGGAGCAGCCCCAGCATGAGAACAAAAGGTTTTTGAGAATACTTCAGCGCGGGACCGGCGAAATTAAGGTATGCACCACGGTCGGCATATCCCGCAACAACAATGCCCTCATACAGCGTCGCTTTAGTTTGTTTTACCTGCGCCTCTACCTCAGTAGTAAGCACAAAGAGAGTCAGTCCGCCGATAAAGGCAGCTTTTAAGTCGTTAATTATCATATGTTATTATCTTATATTGCTGATGAAGGCAAAGAGTGTTCGGACTTACCGTACGTATAGTAGATCGCCATTCCCGTAAAAAGAAGCCCTCCTATAATATTTCCCGCGGTTACTATCAGTTGATTGTAGAGCCACCAATCTGTGATGGTTACCCTCGCGCCGAACATAATTCCCGCAGGGATAACAAACATATTAACTACAGCATGCTCATAGCCAAGCGCAAAAAAGATAAAGATAGGAATCCCCGCAGCAAGGATTTTTCCAGATGTAGACCTGGAAGTCATAGAAAGCACAACCCCCATGCAAACCATCCAGTTGCATAGAATAGCTTTCACAAACGCAGCAAAGATACCCGCAAAGCCATGCTGTGCATAACCTATAGTCTTCTTTTCAGCAACGGTAACCAGCATTTGCTCCACGACGCCCAGCTTAACAATAGTCCCTGTTTCTGATGCTGCCGCCCAGTAAAGCAATGCAAAAAATACACTCCCAATTAAATTGCCTGTAAATACCCAAAAAAGGTTTTTAACCATAGTGGCACCCGAAATCTTCTTTTCGAACCAGGCAAGAGGTACCAATGAGAAACTCCCCGTGACCAATTCCAGACCCAGGATTATGATAATAACAAATCCTACAGGAAAAACAAAAGCTCCCGCCAGACTAAGATGCGTCTGTGAGGTGGCGAAATAAGCGAGTGTGACAGCAATGCCCAGCAGGGCCCCGGAGAGACAGCTACGAATAAGCAGGTCTTTTACACTTAGTGTTGCCTTTGCGACCGCTACACTCATCATCGTGCCAGCAACTTCTTTAGGTGATACGTAATCCATATTCTATTTATATTAAAGGTTAAATCCAATATATACCATGCCATTTTCAACCCTTACCGGGTAAGTTGTTATGGCACATTCATCGCCATTTAAACACTCCCCTGTTTTTAAGGAAAACGTTTTTTTATGGAAAGGACAAGCAATTTTAGGCTGGTCTTCTACAGCTCCTAGCAGCCCGCGACTCAGGGCCATTTGTTTTTTATGAGGACATTCATTCTGTGTGGCATACCATTCATCACGTCTGGTGAAATAAAACAGCGCAACTTGCTGGTCGTGATATTTAACACAGACACCACCATTTTCTACGGCATCTTCTACCCGGCATGCGGCAAACCAGGCTACCTGTTTCGTCATTTCCATAATTTCTATATAGGTGTTTAAATTATTATACCGACCAATCTGCCGCTTTTTTCTGTCCTCTCATTTCTTCAAATTTCACGCTGGAATCTTTTTCCATCGGCGAATTCACAAAATGGTTAAATCTTTTTCTGACCGAAGGATCTTCTACTGCGGCTTTCCATTCACATTCATAAGATTTCACGAATACTTCCATTTCAGCTTCCCAAACGGCGGCCAACTGAAGGCTGTCGTTCAGGATAACGTTACGCAGGTAGTCTATTCCGCCTTCCATCTTATTTAACCAGGTGGCTGTACGTGTCAGCGGATCTGCGGTATGGATATAAAACATTAAAAACCTGTCAATATACCGGATACAGGTATCACTGTCGATATCAGTTGCCAGTAGTAGTCCATGCTGCGGCTTGCCGCCGCCATTTCCGCAGACATATAAATTCCAGCCTCTTTCTGTAGCTATAATCCCAAAATCTTTACTTTGTGCCTCTGCACATTCACGGATACATCCACTAACACCAGATTTAAATTTATGCGGCGCCCGGAGTCCGCGGTAACGCTCTTCAATCCTGATGGCAAAACTTACACTATCATGTAGTCCGAAGCGACACCAGGTACTTCCAACGCAGCTTTTCACTGTACGCAGACCTTTGCCATAAGCATGTCCGCTTTCAAAACCTGCCGCTATCAGCTTCTCCCAGATAAAAGGAAGATCACTTAAGTGTGCCCCAAACATATCGATACGCTGTCCACCTGTAATTTTAGTATACAGATTATATTCCTTCGCCACTTCGCCAATAACAATGAGTTTATCGGGCGTAATTTCTCCTCCGGGGATACGGGGAACAACAGAATAAGAACCTCCTTTCTGGATATTAGCCAGAAACCTGTCATTACTATCCTGAGCAGCAGCGTTTCCTTTCCTTAAGATCATGTCATTCCATATACTGGCAAGCAGAGAGGCAACCAACGGCTTACATACCTCGCAGCCATCGCCCTTACCCAGACCATCGAGCACTTCATCGTAACTTTTGAGCTGATGGATTTTAATCAGATCGTACAACTCCTGACGGCTAAGCTCAAAGTGTTCACATACCACATTGCGTAAATATTTACCTTTCATTTTCATGGCATGTACCATCAGATCTTTGATCATCGGCACACAACCGCCACAACCTGTACCAGCTTTGGTATATTTTTTTATCGCATCTACGGTTTCACAGCCATGATCAGCCACAGCAGAACAAATCCCTCCTTTGGTAATGCCTTCGCAGCTACATATCAATGCTTCATCGGGCAGACCAGCTACACCTGCCTGTTGCTCCTGAGGATTATTTCCCCGGGCACCTATAATCATATCTTCAGGATTTGGCGGCAGCAAAATTTTATTATTAACTGTTTGCAGCAGCATATTATACCCTTCTGCATCTCCGATAAGGATACCGCCAAGCAGATATTTACCATCAGTACTGATATTTATTCTTTTATAAATGCCTTTATGTGTATCTTCAAAAACAATTGTCCGCGAGTCGGGCTCCGTTGTAAACGGGTCGCCAAAACTAGCTACATCCACACCTATCAACTTCAGTTTGGTACTCATATCAAACCCTTTAAAAGTTTTCTCAATACCACAAAGCCTGCTCACCACTACTTCTGCCATTTCGTAACCCGGGGCTATTAAGCCATAGATATTATGATCAAACAGTGCACATTCACCAATAGCAAAAACAGAAGGATCGTTAGTTTGCATGAATTCATTAACCAGGATACCCCCGCGTGAACCAGTTTCAATACCACATAGTTTAGCGAGCTCATCTCTGGGCCTGATACCAGCGGAGATGACCAGCATATCAGTTTCCAGTACTGTTCCATCATTAAACTGTATATACTGAATACAGTTATCACCTTCAATACTACTGGTACCCATATTTAAATGGATCTTCAAGCCAATGGAATGGAGTTTCGACTGCAGCATTTCACTGCCTCTGTTGTCTATTTGCCTCGGCATCAACCGGGGCGCAAATTCCACCACATGCGTCTCTTTCAGGTTTAAATCCATGAGTGCCTTTGCAGCTTCAAGACCTAACAGACCTCCACCCATTACCGCACCTGTTCTTGCGCGTTTTGCATATTCTTCAATAAGTACCAGGTCGTCAATTGTCCGGTATACAAACACACCCTCCTTATCTATCCCTGGAATATCCGGCACAAATGCCGAGGAGCCAGTTGCAATTACCAGAAAATCATAGCTCAGCACATGTCCATTTGCAGAGCGCACTGTTTGCTGATCACGGTCTATCGCTTTTACCGCATCATCCAGATATAAGGTAATATTTCTTTCGGCATACCAATTTTCGGTCGAAAGCGATAGGTCATCAGCAGTTTTGCCATTAAAGTACTCACTTAAATGTACACGGTCATATGCCCGCCTGGGTTCTTCACCGAACACGGTAATCAGAAATGCATCCGATTTAGATACTAATTTTTCACAAAACTTATATCCAATCATCCCATTCCCCACAACAACTACTCTTTTTTGTTCCATATCAGGTGATTTTTAATGATTTACACAAACATAATACAAATAAATATGATTTAAATCAATCAAATATATCTTTTATATAATAAAAACACAATAATATTATTATATATATCATAAAAAACATACATTTATTAAAATTACTAGTCAAATCACTAAAAAGACATAAAATTATGACCGATTTGCTTCACAAAAAACTAATAATCCCATCACTATGCGTTTTAGGTGCCGGTCCTGGCGACCCAGAGTTATTAACTATCAAAGGATACAAAGCTTTACAGAAAGCAGATGTAATTTTATATGATAATCTGGCTAATAAAGAATTGCTCAGCATCGCAGCTTCTTCATGTGAACATATTTTTGTGGGAAAAAAGCCATATGGAGATTCAGTATCTCAGGAGCAGATTCATGAGTTGATTAAATATTATGCTTTCAGTAAGGGAAACGTAGTACGCTTAAAGGGAGGGGATCCTTTTATTTTCGGCAGAGGCTTTGAGGAAGTTATATATGCGAGGATGCATGGAATCGAGACCCAATATATCCCTGATATAAGTAGTATGCAGGCTATTGGGTTTAGTGATATTCCACTCACCCATCGTGGGGTCAGTGAAAGCATATGGGCAATTACAGGGACCAAAAAAGACGGTTCACTATCTGCAGACTTACAGCTGGCAATGAAAAGTAAAGCAACAGTAGTTATTTATATGGGTATGAGAAGGCTGCATGAAATTGTAAAAACATACACTGAAGCAGGTATAGGCTCAACACCGGCAGCAATTATCCAGCACGCTTCAATGCCGCAGCAACGCAAGGTGATCTGCGAGGTTAAAGACCTGCAGCTAAACGCTTTAAAATCAGGACTAGATCATCCGGCAATTATTGTGATTGGCAAGGTAGTGAGCATAGCCGGAGTTGTACCTGCTACAGGGATGCAGTTAGACACACTATTATTTCAGCATAGCTTAAATTATCAGCAGGCTGTATAATATCCAGTACCATTTATTACTAAAGAGCACTTCTTATTACAAAAGAGTACTTCCGGAAACCATTTACAAACGTATCTTTAGATGATCATCAGCCAGACATTGTACATCTGCACAAATAAATCAAAAAAAAAGCAGGAAAGATCAATCCGACCTTTCCCGCTTTATCTAAATTAACGCTCTCAGACATGTAGACGCTTATATAAAGAGAATATTGTGCAAGCATTAAATTTATTTTAAATAATTATACCGGTTTATATTCGAGTCCCATATTGTAGAACAGAAAAGCCCATTTGTCAGCAATTTCCTGAATTGCCATATCGGTAGGCTTACCAGCACCATGTCCTGCATTTTTTTCAATCCTGATCAACACCGGTGCTTCGCCAGCATGCAGTTTCTGAAGCCTGGCAGCAAACTTAAAAGAATGTGCAGGAACCACCCTGTCGTCGTGATCTGCTGTTGTAATTAACGTTGCAGGGTAACTAACGCCAGCTTTTAAGGCATGAACAGGAGAATAAGCAAACAAATAATCGAACATCTCTTTAGAGTCCCCGGCAGTACCATAATCAAAACTCCAGCCCGCTCCTGCTGTAAACTGATGATACCGCAGCATATCCATTACGCCCACAGCCGGAAAAGCGACTTTAAACAGATCTGGGCGCTGAGCCATAGTAGCGCCTACAAGCAGCCCTCCATTTGAGCCACCCATAGCAGCAAGATAGCTTTTAGAGGTATATCCTTCAGAAATGAGGTAGGTTGCAGCGGCAATGAAATCATCAAACACATTTTGCTTCTGCAGCTTCGTTCCCGCATGGTGCCATTTTTCACCATATTCGCCGCCTCCGCGCAAATTCGGTACCGCATAAATACCACCCTGTTCTAGGAATGCAATTACTGAAGTGCTGAATGAAGGGGTTAAACTAACATTAAAGCCACCGTAACCATAAACAATGGCAGGATTTTTACCATCGCGCGGCAAGCCTTTTTGATGAGTAATAATCATCGGAACTTCTGTTCCGTCTTTTGAAGTATAGAAAACCCTGGTAGACTCATATGCAGAAGGATCAAAATCCACATTCGATTTCCGGTAGAGAGCTGAGATACCAGTTTCAATAGTATATTTAAAGACCGTTGCGGGATACACATAGGACGTAAAAGTATAATACAGCTCCTTCTCCTCACGCTTTCCGTCAAAACCATTGGCTGTTCCCAAGCCCGGCAAAGCAATTTCAGCTTCCTTTATTCCGTCCGGGTTATAACAAATTACGATCGAGGCTGCGTCTTTGATATAATTAGCAAATAACTTCCCTCCCCCGGTCGAGGGCGTCAGTACATTTTGCGTTTCAGGGATCAGTACCTGCCAGTTTTCAGGTGCAGGACTGGCAGCATCAACAGTTACCACACAACCATTAGGCGCATTTAAATCAGTATTGATATACAGCTTCGAACCCTGGTTATAAAATACCGAATGATTCTGTTCAAAATTATTTACGACAGTAATAATATCTGCATCCTTTTTTGAAAGATCCTTCAGGTATAATTCGTTGCCTGAGGTAGAAGTTGCAGCACTGATCACCAAATACCTTTCATCTTCGGTTAAACCGGCACCAATGTACCTTCTTGGATTGAGCGCGCCACCAAAAACAAGCTGGTCGTCCGACTGCGGAGTACCTATCAAATGATAGTATAATTTGTGCAGTTCAGTTTTGCCGGAAAGCTGGCTCCCAGCAAGAGGCTTATCATACGTACTATAGAAAAAACCTTCATTTCCTTGCCATGCTATACCTGAAAACTTTACATCTGTAAGCTGCTGATCAATTTGTGCTTTTGTCTCCACATCAATTGTGATCACATTAGCCCAGTCAGACCCACCGATGGAGATCTTATAAGCTGCCCTGCTACCGTCTTTAGAAAAGCTTATACCAGCCAATGCAGAAGTTCCATCTTCGGAAAACGTATTGGGATCCAGGAACAGTTCTGGCACTCCATCTTGTTTTTCACGATAAAGTACACTTTGGTTTTGCAGCCCAGTATTCTTGTAGTAATAAGTGTAATCTCCTTCTTTAAAAGGCCTGGAATATTTCTCATAATTCATTAGCTTTTTTACACGGTCGCGAATGAGGCTCCGAAAAGGAATTTGTGCTAAATATTGCTGGGTAACTGCATTTTGTGCATCTACCCAGGTTTGAGTTTCTTCAGACTGGTCATCTTCAAGCCAGCGGTAAGGGTCTTCTACTATAGTTCCAAAATAATTATCTTCAATTTTTATCTGTTTGCTTTCGGGATATTTCATTTATAAGAATGTGATTAATGATATCTATATGTAAAGATATTTAATCATTATATACATTTACTTTTTAATTGCAGGTAATAATCAACTGCCATTTATATATCATGTCATCAGCTCCAATTATCACAAAATTGTTCTTCAACAGAATGGCTGAAGAATCCACATTGTCGATATCAGTTTCAGCAATTATAGATTTAACATAAGGCTGTTGTGATGCCCAGGAGATGATCCCTCTTACAGCTTCGGCCATAAAGCCTTGTTTTCTAAAGCTTTCATACAAACCGTACCCTATTGTAATCTCTCCTGCAGGGTTTGGTTCCCCAACGAAGCATAAGTCACCTACCATTTTATTTTCAGATTTCAGGATGATAGTCCATAAAGTTGAAAATAGATAGTTCTTACTGGTATCCGACACATTTGGGATTATGGAGTACTCAAGAGCCTCCCTAAGCTCATCAGAAATCGCCCTGGAAGTAGCATTTAACTGAAGGTCTTCCTCAAGAGAATTATCTGAGCGCATGTATTTCATGAGGTGATCATACGTTAAAGGCTTCAGAATAAGTCGCTCGGTTTCTATCATTTCCCTATAAGGTAAATTGACCCATATTTTTCTTAAAGCTAAACAATTATAGCTAATCAAAAAGAACAAAAATATTCATATTTATTAGCAATAAGTCCCCCGGAAAAGACGGGACTAATAGAATTATGGTGAGTGATTGAAACTGACCAAATTACATGGGCGATTCACCAGTTATTTCGCCAACTTCACGGGATTTAACTAGGAACAGGTCACTCATAGTCCTTTATTTGAAAAAAAATACTGACATGAGTGTATCTGCGAAGCCAACCCTAAAAAGTTTACTGGAAGGTGGCCCAGGATTAGTGATTATGCAATTGAGGCTTTTAAGTCGAATGGGATCGACTATGTACTCAAACCGTTCTCCTCAGCCACCATCGCAACTGCTTTAGAAAGCTTAAAGAATTTCTTCCAGATCAATAAAGGTGACCAGATGGATTTGGAAATCCTGATTAATAAGATAGGAGTACCTACCCCTGATAAATTATTGGTTGGCAAAGACAAGGTCACTGTTTTTTTTAGCTGGCTGGAAAACCGTTGATCAACGCTTAACTTTGGTGTCTAACAAGGATGAAACCGGATGCTTATCAAACATAACACGCTTTTCTCTTTCTCTGTAAAGCGAAGGTAGAATATCCATGTTTATCAGGATTAATGTCACTTTATACGAAGAATATAACCTTACTTATCAGGCAGCAAAATAAAACGGATCCTGTTATCAGCTTGGAAAAATACAGCAGTAGCTCGTTTCAAATTTTCAGGCGTAACCTTTTCCAGTGTCTTCTTTATATTCAATATCTCCAATACATTTTCTCTATTTTCATACTGGTCTACAAGATAATTCAGCCAATAGCTATTATCCTTTAGAGCCAGTTCTACATTTTTACTATAGGCAGCTTTATATTTTTGGATATCATCAATTGATATGCCTTGCTGGCGCAGAACGTCAATTTCCTGCGCAACAGCGTCGATCAGGTGATCGGTATGCTCAGGAGCACAGCCGAAAGAAATAATGATAGCGAACCTGTTCTTGGGATATTTAACGAAAGAAGTCTGTACCTGCGGAGCATATACTTCAGACTCTGCTTCTCTAAGGTGCTGGAGAACTTTAAACTGCAAAACTTCGCCAAGAGCATTCAGCAACTGATTGTTTTCAGGGCTATACTTATAATTTCCGCTATATACAATTTTCACAGTTGCCTTATGCGCTGCACCCTTGTGTATTGTTTTAAGTAGCTGTCCTTCGGGAATATGTATCCCAAGATCACGTGCTTTTTCATTTCTGTTTAAAGCAGACAAACTGCCAAGATATTTTTCCAGCAGGGGAATTATAGTATCTATTTTAAAATTGCCTGCAAAAACAAAGGTGAAGCCGGAAGCATCTGCAAAACGATCTTTATAAATCGCGTATATTTTGTCGGGATTAAGCTTATCGAGTTTTTCCGCCGCAGGAGGCGAACTGCGGTAATTGTAATTGCCCATCACATAACTGATCGTATCAGAAAATATGCTTGCCGGATCCACACTACGACCTCTCAGGCCATCCTTAAAACTGCTAACAGTATTTTTAAAAATAACTGAATCTTTACGGGGGTGAGTGAACTGCAAATGGGCAACCTGTAATGCAGTTTCCAGATCAGCAACAGAACTACTGCCATTTATCACTTCTGAGCGAGAAGTTATATCCGCAGTCACGTTCAGCACCTTTGCATTCAGCAACTGACTCAGTTGTGCAGGATTAAAGTTTCCTAATCCGAACCTGCTGGTCAATGCTGCTGCATAAGCGGCATTATCGTAATCCGCATCGTTATATAATGAAGTACCTCCGGAACTAAACCCGCGGAATATGATCTGATCATTTTTAAAGTCCGTCGGTTTCAGCACCACCTTCAAGCCGTTACTTAACGTAAGCAAAGTAACCCCAATCTCAGGAATCGATTTCCTGACCACCACCCTGCCTGGCACAGGTTGTACAGGAATAAGCCCGGCCGCGACCTTTTCATCTCTGAAAGGGAGCAGATTTTGCTTGCCCAAAGTCGTCATCCAGCCTGTTATCATCGTCGAATCGGGCAAACTGTCTTTATCTTTCTCCCGCGCCAGGAGCAGGATATCTCTGTCGGCATTCTGCAAATAACCTTTGCACATCACATTTATATCTTCCAGCACGATTTCAGCAATATGCTGATGTGCAAATGCATTTTCCCAATCAATGCCTGGTGCAGCCCGACCGTGCAGGTATAGCTCCTGGTATCCCTTTACAAAATCAACAGAGGGGGTTTTATCCTTTTCTGCCAGCAACCTGCTGCTGTTATGCATATAATTCTGCTTCGCCTTTTCCAGTTCATCAGCAGTAAACCCAAAACGCTTTATCCGCTCTATGAAAGTCCAGCTCTGTAAAAAAGCATTTTTCAACTTCCCTTCCTTAGCCTCCACATTAAATACAAAAGCTTCAGTGCCACCCAACAGCGGCTGTATGCTCATTCCCATATTCACATAGTCCGGATTATTCTGCCTGCTGATTTCCATATAACGGCGGGAAACCAGCATCTCTTTCAGCAGCGACAGCTTCATCATATGAAGATAATCGGCCTCAGTTTTTAACCCCGGCATACTACGCTTAAACATAATTTCGAGCCTGGCAGCCGGCATCTCTTTATCAGTAACTGCCAAAAATTGGTTTTCCCCTTTTAAAGGAACAGTATATACTACTCTCGGACGTATAACTGCAGGCATTTTGAGATCAGCAAAGCTCAGTTTAATCATCCTCTCAACGTCTGCTACATCCACATCCCCCACAACAATCAGTGCCTGCAGATCTGGTCTGTACCAGTCCAGGTGAAACCTTTTGATCACAGCAGGTTTAAAATTAGTCAGAATATCGTCCAGTCCGATAGGCAATCTGGATGCATAACGGGAATGGTTAAGCATCATTGGGTAGTACTGACGCGCCATCCTTTCTTTTGCCCCTTTTGTCAGCCTCTCCTCTTCGAGTATTACTCCCCTCTCCTTATCAATTTCTATAGAATCAAGAATGGCTTCCTGTGCCCAATCGCGCATAATTTTGAGGCTATTCATTAGCAGAATAGGGTCATCGGTCGAAACAGGAAGCTGATAAACCGTTTCATCGGGCCCGGTATGTGCGTTTAAATCGGCCCCAAAACGAACTCCGGCCTTTTGCAAGTAGTTTATCAGTTCATTCTTCGGAAAGTTTTTTGTGCCATTAAAATTCATGTGCTCCATAAAATGTGCGAGTCCCTGCTGATCGTCATCCTCAAGAACAGACCCTACATTGTTTACAAGGTAAAGCTGCACCCGGTTTTTGGGCTCTTCATTATGGCGGATATAATAAGTAAATCCATTAGCAAGCTTTCCTGTTCTAACTAAAGGATCTAATGGGATAACCTGCGAAAGGCACGGCATGGCGAAGCCAATCAATGCCAGAATACTGGCACTGATAATGTATTTGATATTCATATCCCCGATTATTTGAAAATTTCGTTCAGCTTTTCCTGTAACTGCTCACCTCTTAAATTTTTGGCTACAATAATCCCATTGGGATCTACCAGGAAATTCTGTGGAATAGACTCTACTCCATATAATTTAGCCGCCGCATTATTTCCTCCTTTCAGGTCGGAAATCTGTGTCCACGGCATCCCATCTTTTTGGATAGCCTCTATCCACTTCGCTTTCATTGAAGCTGCATCCAGCGAAACCCCTAAAACTGTAAAACCTTTATCCTTATGTGCCTGATAGGCTTTCAATACATTAGGATTTTCTGCCCTGCAGGGCATACACCAGCTGGCCCAGAAATCTATCAGCACATATTTCCCTTTAAACGAAGAGAGGCTTACCGGTTTACCGTTCACATCATTCTGCGTAAAATCTATGGCCTTCGAACCAAGCGGAACCATATCTTCCAATGCTTTTCTTTTGGCCTCAGCCTGAGCTATATCTGCCTTGCGTTTTTCCATCACCATGTCTATAGCATGGTCTATTTTTGTGTTTTTCACAGCAGCCGGCAGATTCATGATCAGGGTGTCGATCATGGCCGGCGTTACATATCCGGATGCAACAAGTGTATAGGTAAAATAAGGGCTTACAGCTGAATTCGGATTTTGCCTGACATACTTAATTAAATTTGACAAGGCATTGCCGAGCAAATTAGCCGATCTGCGCTGCACGATATTTTTCAGCGAGTCACTGGAAGCATAACCAGGAGCTTCCATGACTTTTTTTATCGATTCAGATTCCCTGCGTGAGAAGCCTGTAATTTCCGCGTATTCATGCTGGGCTTCAGCTCCCCTACCCGTGAAAACAGCATTTGCCAGTTTCTCATCAGACACGATATTGATCTCTCCTTTATCCAGCATAACAGGCAGGGAAATTTTGCCGGCAGGGCTAACAGGACTGATAAGATCTTTATCAAAAGATAATGTAGCAGGAATAGCCAATTCAATATTGCCTTTAAAAGCATATTTCCCCTTAATGACAGCACTGCTGTCCGTTCCTTTTTCCGTCACGGCATCATATTTCAGGTAAATCTTAGAAGGAGCGGAACCGCCGCTTATGGTACCATTGATACTGAAATTGTTACTTTTAACTTGTGCCGATGTTTTAGTTACAGCAGTTACAACCGCTAGTATTGCAAATAAAATATTGAAAATTAATCTGTTAGCTTTCATGTGTATATTTTAAGATATAAGGTAATGAGGGTGCATGCTAATCCATGACCACCCTCTCATTATTTGTTTTTATTCGTATCCCTCAGGGGGCCGGATAGTGAATGCGCAATGTTGAAACCGGTGATGAGAAAACCTGCTATAAATTTTATTGGTAACCTGGTGCCTGGGTAAGATTGGTATTGGAAGTAAGATCCGACGCAGGAATTGGCCATATTGATTTAAAGCTAGCCCATGTACCGCCCTTTAAAGGTGCAACAATGGTCATTATCTCATCAATTTTACCAGTTCTTTTTAAATCGATAAAACGGAAACCATTCTCGGTAAAAAGCTCAACCCTTCTTTCATGTGCAATCGCATCAAGCATATCCGTTTGGGCAACTGCCGGTGTGGAACCAAGACCAGCCCTGGTTCTCACCACATTTAAATCGGAAGCAGCACTGCTGGCACCTGTAAGTTTGTTCTGATGCGCCCTTGCTTCCGAACGGATCAGGTATTGTTCTGCCAGCCTGAAAGCAACACAGAATTCAGTGCCGAAAACATTAGCCTTATACTTATCCGGGAAATAATAAACCAGTGAAGGATTGTCCGCAGAAGAGGACGTCCTTACCCAATTCGTTAAACGGGAATCCCCTGCTTCAAAGCTGTTGCGGAGTGACTCACTAAGCGTTACAGACACGCTATAGGATGTAGGCAGATTAGTTCCAGCCAGTACAGCTGGCATATTGTTATTATATAAAGAAAATTCCCTTACATAACCCGGTGTAACAGGAGAGAGCGCCCATATTGTTTCTGCACTACCCGCCAAAAAGCTGGCTGCAGGGCTCACCATCTGGAAGGCTGAGGAAGCGATGACCGCCGATGCCTGGGCCTCTGCATTTGCCCATTCGCCGGTTTCCAGGTATACTCTTGCCAGAAGTGCTGTGGCAGCTTGCCGGTTTGGCCTCGCCCTGACTGTACTTGTTTGGCCGTACCCATCTTTAAAATCTGCACTTAACAGACCTTGTGCCTGGGTAAGGTCGGCGATAATCTGCTGGTAGACTAATGCTTTGGGGCTTCGTCCTAATTTGTTGTTTTCTGAGAAATCTGACTGCAATACCAATGGTACATCGCCAAAGAAATTCACCAGGTAATAGTATAGGTAAGCACGCGAGAATAAAGCTTCACCTAACCATTGGTTTTTATAGACCAGCTCTGCTTTCGTAGAATTTATGCCTTCGACAGCAATATTTGTCTGAAATATAATTTTATACAGGGCAGGCCATTGCGATACGTTTGCACTTTGTATAGCATCAGTATAAAAAGGAGCAATAGCGGTATTTCCAGGCGCCAGGTTAAGCAGCTCATCGGTGTACAATGCAGATTGGAAGCCGAAGCTGTTGGCACCGCTGAAAGTGGTAGACTGGACATACATATTGTAAAAAATGCCAGTGACCACCGCAGAAACAGCATTATCAGTGGCGTAAGCGCCATCACTGGTGACACTATTCGTAGGCAAAGGCAGCTCTAACAGTTTCTCGCAGCCAGCGCATAGGGAAAGGCAAAAAGCACCAATAAATAACAGATAATGAGAGAAGCAGTGTTTTATATTTTTATGATATACTTTCATGAGCTTTAAATTATAAGGTAATATTAAATCCAGCCGTAAACACCCTGAGTGGCGGTGTTGCAGTAACCGATAAACTTTCAGGGTCCATATCCCCATATTTAGATATGGTGAACAGGTTTTGTCCCTGAATAAACACATTCAGCACACTGATATTGGCTTTTTTAAGAAAGGCATTGCTGAAGTTATAAGACACATTAACATTCTGCAACCGCGCATAAGTAATCATTTCATAAGCTCCTGTGCTCTGCCTGAAATTATTTTGCTGCAAAATATCATATAAAGCGTTTGTGCTTACCTTAGGGACGTCAGTAATATCTCCGGGATTCTGCCAGCGGTTTAAAGTACTCACTGAAGAATTTTGGTTGTAAGTACCGAAAGTGAATAACTGCTGACCGAGATAGTTTAACCCCATTCTTTTCCTGCCAGTAAAGGTAAAGTCGAGATTAAGATTTTTATACCTGAAAGAGTTGGATAGTGTACCATAGAACTCAGGACTTGTATCTACGGATGCAACTTTATCATTCGTCTGATTAAGTGTAAACAGGTTTTGGCCTGTTACCCCCGCAGCTGTTGTAAAAAAGTAATACCCTGTCTGGGGGTCGACTCCCGCATACTGATACAATTTGGTGTTGCCCAAAGATTTGCCGACTTCATAATTAAAGTTTAGCTGCAGACTTGCGATACCAGGAAAAGAAGCAAGTTTGTTTCGGGGGACAGTGATCCCGAAATTAGAGCTCCAGCTGAAATCCTTATGAACGATGTTTCTCGTATTTAAATTGATCTCATAACCTGTATTTTCAATTGTCGCATCCGTATTGATTGGATATTGTGTAAATCCTGTTATGGAAGAAAGCGGCTGCTGCACTATCAGATTAGTATTTATCGTTTTGTAATAGTTACCTTCCAGGCCAATCCTTCCTTTAAGGAACTCCAGTGTAAGGCCCACAGCAGATTTTTTACTTAACTCCCAGTGCAGATCCGGGCTTTCGGGAGATGAAGGCAGCAAACTGGTTTTCCCCTGGTAAACGACAGATTGTGCATTATAGCGGGAAAAATATTGGTAATTTGTAATCCCATCCCCACCAGAGGTACCATAACTACCATTCAGCTTGGCAAAACTGATAAAGCTGATATGCTCTTTAAACCATTTCTCTTCACTAAATAACCATGCAACACCTACGGCACCGAAATTACCCCAGCGGTGGCCAGGACCGAACTTAGTTGAACCGTCACGGCGCCCAGTGATATTAACAATATACTTATCTTCCCAGTTATAATTCAGTGAAGCCATAAACCCGAGATATTCACTGAGCACTTTATCATAATTAGCAGTCACATTTACTGCTGTCGATGGATTGACCAATAGCGCATCGGTAATAAAGTTAGTTCCGGTGATTGTATTCAGGTCCGTAACCGAATTCTGCAGGGTACCCCCAACTATAGCCATCAACTTACCTTTACCAATTACAGTCTCATATCTCGCATTCGGATCAATGTTGAAACTGCGGATGTTAAAATTACTCACATAACTTACAGTATTAGCGATATTATTTGTGGCCGGATTAAAGGCTGTTGTGGGTGTAGCCCTGAACTCGCTTGTCGCCAATAGATTATACCCCATATCCAGGGTAACCGTAAACCCCTTAACAGGCTTATAACGTAACTTGGTATTTGCAATAAGGTTATTGGTTACATTTTTATAGGAAATATTTAATGCAGCATACGGATTACTTCCCAGCTCCCAGTTTAAACCGCCATCAGGCAAGAAGAGTGAAGGGGCATTAGGTGCGCTCAGCGTAGTAGTGCTTCCGCTGAAATCTATAGGCACTATATCGTTTATGGTCGAAGAATAGCTTCCTGACAGATCAACATAAAACTTTTTACCCGGTGCTTCATTCTGAATGTCGAACCTCACCGTCCCACCACGGTTAGATCCTTTACCTTTATCAAGGGAACCTTGTTTATTAAGATTAGCGGCAAGCAGAAAGGTTGTATTTTCGGTACCTCCGGAATAATTTACATTGACGGTATTATCAAAAGCATGGCTCCCCTGCAGTTCTTTCTGCCAATTGGTATAACGGTCCTCCGGCCATGTGCCATTAATATCCAGATCGCCCGTTCCCGGAGTAAGTCCGTCATTTTTAAAAGCCTCTTTCCTGAGCATTACATATTGCTCAGTATTCAGCAGCTGCTGATATTTGCCCATCATGGCCAAACCGGTATTTGTATTAACATTGAGCCGAGGCTTGCCCGCTTTTGCTTTTTTGGTGGTGATCAGCACTACGCCATAAGCGCCCCGGGAACCGTAAATTGAGGTAGCATCGGCATCCTTCAGAATATCTATCCTTTCAATATCTGCGGGATTTAAATAATTTAAGGCATTTCCACCCAAAAACTGGTCTCTGTTACCGCCAGGTTTCACAATGGGCAGCCTGCTGTTGGCGGGGTAGGTAACTCCATCTATGATAAAAAGCGGAGCATTATCTCCAAAGCTGCTGTTACCCCGTATCTTCACATTAAAAGATCCACCGGCTAAACCAGTCGACTGTTCGATAAACATCCCAGGCACACGGTCTTTCAGTACCTGTAATACGTTTGGTACCGGGTTTTTAGCAATTTCTTCGGCAGTAATGGTAACCGTATTACTCGTATTTAAACGTTTGGTAGTCTGACTATAGGCCATTACCTGCACCTGGTCGAGATCACTGTTGGCAGGTTTCAATTTAATGATGATAGGAATTTTTAATTTAGAAACAGGGATTTCCTGCTGTACATATCCTACATAAGTAAAAACTAAAACAGCTGCCGGATCTTCCGTTACTTTTGTAGCAAAAAAGCCTTGTACATTTGTAACCACGCCCGAATTTGCACCCTTAAATCTGACACCGACACCTGGCATAGGTTTATCATGTTCGTCCAGTACATGGCCGATGTAAACTCGCGGCTGCGGTTTTTTTACAGATAAAGGTTGTTCATAGTCTGGTTGTATAACCACCGTCTTTCCTACGATAGAGTAGGTCAATGATAATTTACTAAGGATGATTTCCAGTGCATCTTCAAGCGTGGCATTCCTGATATTTACATTGATACTGGGCAGTGCACCTATAAATTCGGAATTAGAGAAAAAGGTAAAACCACTCTGCTTCTCCATTTTGGAAAATACAGTTTGCAGCTTTACATTTCTTTCAGTCAGATTGATCTTCTGACTGAATACTGCAGCGCTGACATGGATGCATCCAATGATCATTAGCAAAGTGGTAAGCTTCATTATAATGAGTAGTTTTTTGAGCCTCTTGTGTACATAGGGAGGCCGACAAATAGTAAAAATTTGCATACTTTTGTTTGGTTTTGGGTTTCTGATTTAGTCGATCGGTATTGAATAAATTTTGCTGACCCGAGCTTTACCGGATAGTGGTCGAAACACTATCCGGTTTTTTCAGGAAAGCAGGGACCTCTAGCCTTGCTAGACAGCCCCATGCCTGATGGTTATTTTACAATGATTTTCTTCCCTTCTATTTTAAAATTAGCACCACTCAACTCAAGAATCTTAAGAATCTGAGATATATTTTCATTCCTTGAAATTTTGCCCGAGAAATGATCCTCATAAGAAGTTCTGCTGAATACGACTTCAACATTATACCATCTGGCAATCTGCCGCATAACCACTTCAATATCCGCCTCATTGAACTGGAACATTTCGTTTTTCCAGGCAAGGACTTCATTGACATCTGCATTGCTGTTAATTAAAATAGGGTTCGGCCCCATAGTAGAAAAAGAGGATTGCTGTCCGGGTTTAAGCATTATATTTTCTCCCCCCCTCACAATCTTT
>JAATFQ010000251.1 GCA_015655115.1 Sphingobacteriales bacterium | reverse complement strand
TTGGTAAAAAGAAGGCCTATGCAAAGGAAGTTATGGCCGAAATAGAAAAATCAGGGTTAACCGACAGGGTCATCTTTCTCAAAGATATCCCCTTTACAGACCTGCCAGCTATCTACCAACTGGCAACAGTTTTCGCCTATCCCTCTTTTTATGAAGGGTTCGGCATTCCCATTATTGAAGCGCTTTATGGTGGCATCCCCGTAGTGGCCGCGACAGGCTCATGCCTCGAAGAAGCCGGCGGACCGGATAGTCTTTATATCGATCCTAAGGATGCTCCTGCGCTGGCAGAAGCCATCAACAGCATCATCAGCAATCCCGCTCTTGCACAGCAGATGAAAGAACGAGGGCTAAAGTATGTTCAGCAATTCAATACCAGCCATGTTGCTGCTCAACTGATGGATACTTACATCAAGTTGAATGCAAAAGCATAAATAACACAGATTATTTAATAAATTTACAGCATGCTCAAAACAGAGATTGAAAATGCATTGACTGTACTTAAAAATGGTGGGGTAATCTTATACCCTACAGATACCGTATGGGGCCTTGGCTGCGATGCCACCAACCCAGAAGCTGTAGAGAAAATCAATGTCCTCAAAAAACGGACCTCGGATAAGAGTTTTATTATCCTGGTAGATAATGATTCTAAAATCCAAAGCTACGCAGATGATATCCCTGATGTAGCATACGACCTGATTGAATATGCTGAAAACCCATTGACTATTATCCTGTCCGGTGCAAAAAACCTGGCGAAGAATGTGATCAATGCCGATGGCAGTATTGCCATAAGGGTGGCTAAACATGACTTCGTAACAGGTTTACTGCAACGCTTCCGCAAGCCTATCACTTCTACCTCCGCAAATATCTCCGGACAACCTACACCGCAGTTTTTTGATGAAATAGAGGAGGAGATTAAAAATGGGGTAGATTATGTCGTAGACTGGGAACAAGAGGCCAGGGAGCCTAAAAAACCCTCTACCATAATGAAATTAAGCCCATCCGGCCAATTTTCCTTCATTAGAAAGTAAGTTTTATTACTTTTGCAAAACTCCATGGAAAAAAATTTAGGACATCCTGTTTTTAAGGTGCTTGCAGGCATTGCAGCACATACCCATACCGAAGCTTATGTCATTGGTGGCTATGTGCGCGATATTTTCCTGAAAAGGCCTTCAAAGGATATTGATATCGTTGTTCTTGGTAACGGGATAGAATTTGCTGAACTCGCCGGCCAACAGCTGAAAAGTAAAGTCGCCGTTTTCAAGAACTTCGGGACCGCAATGCTCAGGTACCGCGATCTCGAAATAGAATTTGTTGGCGCACGTAAGGAATCTTACCGTGCAGACTCCCGCAAGCCTATCGTAGAAAACGGAACTATTGAAGACGATCAGCTACGCCGTGATTTCACGATCAATGCACTGGCAATATCTCTGAATAAGGATAATTACGGACAGCTGGTAGATCCCTTTAATGGTGTCGGCGATTTAAACCAGCAGCTGATTAAAACGCCATTAGATCCGGAAATTACTTTTTCCGATGATCCCCTGCGCATGATGAGGGCTATACGTTTTGCTACACAGCTCAACTTTAATATTGATGAGGCAGCATTAACAGCTATAGCACAGCAAAAAGAAAGAATAAGCATTGTTTCTAAAGAGCGCATTACCGATGAGCTGAATAAGATCATCCTTGCCCCTGTCCCATCTATCGGGTTTAAATACTTGTTTGACACAGGACTGCTGCACCTGATATTCCCACAGATGGCCAACCTTTTTGGCGTTGAGATTATCAATGGCAAAGGGCATAAGGATAACTTTTACCATACCCTGCAGGTATTGGACAACATCTGTACAGTGACAGATGACCTTTGGCTACGCTGGGCCGCAATCCTGCACGATATTGCAAAGCCTGCAACCAAACGTTTTGAGGAAAATCATGGGTGGACATTCCATGGCCACGAAGATAAAGGTGCCAGAATGGTACCGCAGATTTTCAATCAGCTGAAGCTGCCTCTCAATGAAAAGATGAAGTTTGTACAAAAACTCGTACAATTACACCTCAGGCCTATTGTCCTGGCTCAGGAAGTAGTGACCGATTCGGCAGTAAGAAGATTATTGTTTGATGCAGGTGATGATATAGAAAGCCTGATGCTGCTGTGCAATGCGGATGTAACAACTAAAAACGAGTATAAGGTCAAGAAGTACCGGAACAATTTTGAGCTCGTTAAACAGAAGCTGAAGGATGTTGAGGAAAGAGATAAAATAAGAAACTGGCAGCCGCCGATCTCAGGAAATGATATCATGGAGGTATTTGGGCTTGCCGCCGGAAAAGAAGTGGGAATGATTAAAAATGCCATCCGCGAAGCGATACTGGAAGGTGAAATCACTAATTCACAGGATGAAGCACTGGCATTTATGCTGGCGAAAGGAAAAGAATTTGGATTGGTACCGGTCGCGGATAGTAAACCTTTAATCAAATCTGACCATTAAAGATCATAAGCATACACTAGCTTCTTGACCGATAAAGGACAATATATTACAATGAAATATATTTTATTTTTATAATTTTATAAATAGAAATACAGCTAAAATGGCAATTTACAGATTTAGACTTAGTTTTGAAGATTATGATGAAGTAATCAGAGAAATCGATATCAAAACGACACAAACTTTTGAAGACTTACATAAAGCACTGCACCGTACTACCGGCTACAGTGCCGAAAAACCTTCATCTTTTTATGTGAGTTCTGATCATTGGATCAAGGGCGACGAAATTGCCTATCTTCCTAATCAAAGGAAAATAGATAATGGGGTGGCACTAATGGAGAAAGCCAAGCTTAGCCGGTTTATTGAAGATCCGCATCAAAAATTCTATTATATCTACAATTTTGAACGTCCTTTTGATTTTCATGTTGAATTGATAAAGATCATCCTGCAGGATGACCCTAAGGTTGAATACCCATTTCTTTTCAAAAGTATCGGTGAAGCACCAAAGATTTATGATTCCAGCAATATGGGTACTGTAGCGGCAACTGCGGCAGTAGCATCTACGGATTTTGACTTTCTCAATGAAACGGATTTCGTTCCTGAAGACAGTGAAGAACTGGAAGCTATGGACGGAAGGGGTATCAG
>JAATFQ010000133.1 GCA_015655115.1 Sphingobacteriales bacterium | reverse complement strand
TGTCCACCTCTTCCCATTCCGAACAGAGAAGTTAAGCCCACCAGAGCCGATGGTACTGCGGTAACACGTGGGAGAGTAGGTCGGTGCCAAATCTTAAAGAGAGCCTTTCAGGAAACTGAGAGGCTTTTCTGGTTTATAGGATTTTTTTTATTTGGGCTTTCTAGGCAACGGCTTTACGGATATATATATGCTTTACTTGAATTTCATGCCTTACAGTGAAGCTGAATTTATCAAGTATCTCTGCTGTGAGTAAGAGCCTGCAGTGTTAACCGAGATGTTGGCGGATGCACCTAATCTGGTATGAAATATAAAATAATTTAGTCGCTGCACAATATTCAGGCAGTTACATAGTTTTATATATTGAGAGCGTTAATTTAGATTAAGCGGGACACTTCGGAGCGAGAGGTGTCCCGCTTTCATGTTTAAGATATCCTATGTCGGTAAGGAATGCAGTGCAGATAATGGAACTTTTAATTCCTATGTTCCTGTTGCAGCTTCATTTTTAACTCTTCGATTTTTTGTTCTGAATTGCGGTTCGCAAAGTAGAAGTAAATAGCGAATGCTAGAAAGATTTTGCCCAATAGAAAAATAAAGGCAAGTACCCATCTCCATAGCTTATGTACCCGTATATGGCTGGTAGTGGACTCTATATCAATCAGGCTCCCACGGCGGCGATTATTAGATTTTCCACTATGGCCTCCCTGTTCAATCGACAACGCTTCGATATGTGGCCTTTTGATGACTTCATTAATTTCTGTTTCGATTTTCATCCAGGTAGTATCTGACGGTGGAATGGCCATACTTTGCGCCATATCCTCGAAACCTATCTCTACTTTATACAAGGCTTCCCGAATTTGTGGGTGCTCTTCTTTTAGTTTTAGCAACTCCCTGACCTCCATGTCAGATGCAGAACCCATTACAAAGGATTCAAGTATTCCGCTTTCTATGTATTCGTTAATTTTCACTATCATTTCTCATTATAGCGAAGGCCTCCTTTAAAGTCTTCCGGATTGAATCTTCTGTTTTATTTAGTTCAATTGCTATCTCAGCAACTTTTTTCCTATTGTAGTATATCTCACAAAATATTATTCGTTGTTCATGGTTTAATCTTTCTAAATGTTTATTGCTTGTATGTTTCTCTATCCCTCCGGGAGAACCACTACCGTCTGATGTACCAATAAATACTGCTAACTTACTCTTTGCAAACCGTTGTAGCTGAATCCACATACTGCCCTCTGACCAGTTGATATCATCAAACTCTTTCGACAGGTCACAGAAGATCTTTATCAAATATTGTTCGGCAACAGTACGATCTTTTACAATTTCAACAATATAGCCTAATAACATGGCTCCGTACCTATCATAAAGGTCATGTGGAGTCACTGGCTGTTGCGCTAATGACGGCCTTCTTTCAATTTTTAGCATAAAAATATTTCTTGTTCAAAGTATTGCGTTAATTCCCGCAGATTTTGTTCAAGGATTGTTAGGTTATAGTCAACATAAAATTAGGTAAAGTTTATGATAATCTAAAATTATAATTTATTTAAGCTTTTATATACGAGGAAGTTGAGCTCTAGGTAGATAAAAAATATATAAACTCAATATTATGGCAGTAGACGCACGTTACCTATTGATAATGAATTTTCGTATTGCTGAAATCTCGTTTATCGCCCCCATTTGTTAAATATTAGTTATCATTGCTTAATGTTTCATCAGCTATTGTGGTGAATAATAAGTATGACTAAATATGACGGGCTTCAGGAAAATGAACTTGTTTCCTTTCTTCGAGAAGGAAATGAGGATGCCTTAAAGCTATTGTATGATAATCACGTAAGGAAATTGCATTATTTCATTTTGCGTACAGCGAAATCTCAGCAACTTGCAGAAGATGTTGTTCAGGATGTATTTATCAAAATCTGGGAAAACCGGTTACAGATTGATCCGGAACAACCTTTCAAGACTTATCTATATACTATCGCTAAACGTCACTTGTTGAATTTGTTAAAACGGGTGCAGCACGAGGCTGATATTCTCGACGAAATTCGCAAATACACCATTCCGCTAGAAAATACTACTGAGTTACATATTGAGTATTCGGAAAGTAATGGGATTTTGAACGAAGCTATCAGTAAATTACCTCCTCAATGCAGGGAAGTTTTTATCCGTTGTAAGATGCAGGGACATTCTTATAAACAGGTTGCCGCACAATTGGGGATTACAGAGGGAACTGTTAACGGACAAATGGTCAAAGCGCTGAGATCTATTAAGGAATATATCACCTTTAAAAATACTATAGTTTTATTATTGGCTTCGGTTGTAAATTATTTGTCTGATAAACAGTAGTTTATTTGGTAATAGATGTTTTCTTCTATCCTGACGTATATGTAAATAAGTTGCCAGTTGTATAAGTTACAAAAGGCCAGATTTGAACGGAGCAATTATAAATTTATTTAACAGGTACATCAATGGACAATGTACATCAGAGGAGCTGGATGAAGTTTTCTCATTATTGAGCAATGGAACCTATCCGGCAGAGTGGGAAGCTGCTATCACAGCAGATGTATCTTATGTATCTGGCTCTGATCAGCAAAGCGATTTAACACAGGATGATATTAACCGTATTTACGGAAGGATTGAAAATAATCTTGTTGGGAGGGTTGGCGCTGAGCACTTACCTACATACAAAAAACCGGTAAGGCTGTGGCAAATTTGCTCTGCAGCTGCTGCAATTCTCATAATTGTTGGCTCTGGACTCTTTTACTTTTATCAGGCACAAACCTCCTCTAAGAAAAATATTGATATTTATGCTGCCCGTATTCTTCCGGGTAGTAATAAGGCTTTCCTGACGCTAAGCAATGGTAAAAAGATTTCATTAACAGATGCCGCAATTGGAACGCTCGCTAAACAAGCCGGTATAAGTCTCACAAAAAAGGCGGATGGACAATTGGTCTATGCTGTAAAAGGTACCGCGGGAAATGCAGGTTCAACTCAATCTAATACGATAGAAACTCCCAAAGGGGGCCAATACCAGGTGCTACTGCCGGATGGTACTGCCGTTTGGCTCAACGCGGCTTCAAGTCTCACTTATCCGCTGAACTTTGACAGGCTTAAGGAGCGTAGGGTGCAGCTGTCTGGGGAAGCTTATTTTGAAGTTGCAAAAGACAAGGCTCATCCTTTTGTGGTGAGTACTAATATGCAGGAAGTAAAGGTTCTGGGCACTCATTTTAATGTGAAAGGGTATAAAGATGAAGCGGTGATCAGTACCACCTTATTAGAGGGAAGTGTGAAGGTCAGCAATGTATATTCTGATAAGAACTGTCTGCTTCGCCCAGGGCAGCAGGCCAATCTTTTTAAAAATGGAGAAATGATTAACGTTGTCAAAGTGATTCCTGAAAATATCATTTCATGGAAAAATGGATACTTTATATTCGACAATCAGAACGTAGTGAGTGTAATGCAGGTGATCAGTCGCTGGTATGACGTGGACGTGGAATATAAGGGTATGAACAAAGCTGACCGGTTTGGTGGCACATTTTCCCGCTCTGCTAATTTAGCTGACCTTTTAAAAGTCCTTGAACTATTGGGTGAAACTCACTTTAAGATTGAGGGAAAGAAAATAATTGTATCAAATTAATTGTCTTAAACCAATAATCCATACCTAAATAAATGGGCAGATATAAATGAAAGGAGGAATGATTTTTAAGTAAAATAGAAAGAACAATCATTGTCAAAAGGCCAGAGACGTTGGAACCGTCTCTGGCTGATCAGCAGATGCTGATTCGGGCAACCGACTAATTGATGGTAACAATAAATTCAAATTAAACCCTAACCAAATGTATAAAAAAATTACTGAATTACTTTTCAGGAGAGATTCCTGTGTGTTTTCAAACTCACTCCTCAAAATGAAGCTAACCTTTATTTTACTCGTTTCTACCTTTCTACAAATAAGGGCTGAAGGTTTTGCGCAAAAAGTGTCTTTAACGGTGACGAATGCAC
This sequence comes from Sphingobacteriales bacterium, assembly GCA_015655115.1. Lineage (GTDB taxonomy): Bacteria > Bacteroidota > Bacteroidia > Sphingobacteriales > Sphingobacteriaceae > Pedobacter. Next base: position 16,768 of record JAATFQ010000133.1, on the reverse strand, counting down.
CTATATCTGAGGTGATCGCCCAAATTAAAAGCCAAACAGATTTCGATTTCCTGTATAATAATATTACCCTTAAGGAGGCTAAGCCTATTACTGTCAAGGCTACTGATATGGACATCATGAAAGTGCTGGATCTGTGTTTTGCCAACCAGCCTTTTGAATACAGGATTCAGAACCGCATTATTTTCATTACTGCGAAAGCAAATTCCGCAGAAGCTAAACCAGCATCTCTATGGCAATTTCAGCAGGTTAAAGGCGTAGTGAAGGATGGATCTACGGGCGAGACGCTGCCAGGCGTTACCATTAAAATTGAAGGTGCCCCTTCGGGGGCTATCACTGACGTTAATGGTGCATTTTCCATTCAGGTCCCGGGTGCCAATGCTATTCTTGTTGTTTCTTATATCGGATACCTTACGCAGCGTATTCCGCTAAGCGGAAAGAGTAACCTGGAAATCAAAATGATAAAATCTGAGACTAAACTAGATGAAATAGTAGTGGTTGGCTATGGTACGCAACGCAAGATCGATGTAACTGGAGCGGTGAGCTCTGTCAAAGGTAATGACATTACTAAACAAGCTTCTGTTAACCCGGTAAGTGCCTTACAAGGTAAAGTAGCAGGGGTGTCTATCACTAACAATGCAACGCCTGGATCATCACCGCAGATTACTATACGCGGTACAGGTACAATCTATGGAAAAACGGGAGTTTTATATGTGGTAGATGGTGTCTGGTATGATGATATATCTTTTCTTAACCCGGCGGATATCACCAATATCAGTATTCTTAAGGATGCATCCAGCCAGTCTATCTTCGGCATCAGGGCTGCAAATGGCGTAGTGCTGGTTATTACGGTACACGGTAAAACCGGAGACCCAAAGATTAATTACAATGGTTATGTGGGGATACAAAAGGTGACGAACACTGTGAAAATGACTAATGCCAGTGAATATGCCAATGCGGTAAATGAATCTTATGCAATAGCAAGTCAGACTCCATTGTTTAGTAACACTGATCTGGGAGAAGGTACTGACTGGTATAAACAAATCCTGCGCACGGCGATGGTAAACAATCACCAGATTTCAGTTAATGGAGCGTCGGATAAATCGAGCTACAACTTTTCGCTGGGCTATTTAAATCAGGACGGGATTATTGAAAATAATAACTATAAAAGGTATACTGTGAGGTTATCAAATGATTTCACGCTGGTCAAGGGGTTAAAGATCGGTTATAATGTAACTGGTTCTATGAGCAACTCTAACAATGTGCCTGAATCGATTACAAGAGATATTTATATTGCCGCCCCGGTATTGTCTGTATTTAATGCTGATGGAAGTTATGGTGACCCTGCTAAATTACAACTCGGGAATGGAACTAACGTAAATCCGCAGGCTACATTAGACTTCTCTAATTACAAGACTACTAAATACAGATTGACAGGAAACGTATATGCGGAGTGGAATTTCGCTAAACATCTGACGTTCAAAACTTCTGCAGGTGGCGATTTTGGGCAGGAAGAAGTGAGAAACTATGTTCCTTTATATTATGCTACTACTCTGCAGAATTCTAAAAACAGTAGCCTGGATGTAACCAGGATAGAAAACAGGAACTGGATTCTGGAAAATACGCTTTCTTATGATAATAAATGGAACGACCACAGCCTGACTATTCTTGTTGGCCAGACTGCGCAGCGCTTTAAAAGCTATACAATGGTGGGGTCTGCGCTAAATGTCCCAAATAGAAGTGACGGCGACCTATACCTGAGTCTGGGAGATTCCCGGCAGATTAAAGATGAGGGCACTTTAAGTACTGTTAACTCTTACTTTACCCGGGCAAATTATGCATTTCAAAATAAATACTTGCTGAATGCATCAATAAGAGCTGATGGAGCTTCACAGTTTTATGGGGGAGATGACTTATGGGGATATTTCCCTTCTGTTGGTGCAGGCTGGGTAATTTCAAATGAGGCATTTATGAAGGACCAGCATCTCTTTACCAATCTGAAACTTCGTGGAAGCTGGGGCAAGGTAGGGAATGCCGGGGTGCCGATCAACCCTACTACCTTAACGGTTAAGCAAACATCGGGAATGATTGCATTTTTTAATGGTGTGGCAAGTACTGGTGCCAGCGTGACTACTATTGTACCTCCTGCTTTGTTCTGGGAACGCAGCGAAGGTACGGATGTGGGACTAGAGATGGGTTTTTTGGCTAATAAGTTAAGTGTAGAAGCTGATTATTATAACAGGACTACCAAGCAGGCAATTTTTGATATTCCGGTATTGGGGTCTTTAGGTACTTCAAACAGCAGTATTATCGGAAATCAGGCAGATTTCAGGAACCGCGGTTTTGAATTCCTCGTCAACTGGGCGGATAAAACTGCGGGAGGCTTAACGTATTCTATAAGTGCCAACGTGGGTATCAATTCAAATAAGGTGCTGAACGTTACTTCAGGAAATAATTATATTGATAGAGGTGGCACAGGATTGAACAACGGTGTTACGCCTACCCGCACTACTGCAGGATATCCTATTGGTTCATTTTTTGGTTATGAGGTGTCGGGGATTATTCAAAATGCAGAAGAGCTGGCTGCTTCAGGACAGTCTGGTGCCAGGGCGGGAGACTTTAGGTACGTTGACCAGAATAAAGATGGTGTTGTAGATGGCAGGGACAGGGTGATGCTGGGCAATCCGAACCCTAAATATAGCTATGGGGTAAATACTACCTTTGGCTATAAGGACTTTGATTTAACGGTAGACATACAGGGAGTAGCTGATGTGGATGTCTACAACGCCAACCTCGGCAATAGATTTGGTAACGAGAATTTCACTAAAGATTTTTATGACAACCGCTGGACTGGTCCGGGGTCTACAAACAGTTACCCTTCTGCGAGTTTAGCGGGTGGAACAAATAGCCAGGCTAACTCTTTTTATGTAGAAAGTGGTGCCTATATCAGGCTTAGAAATATACAACTCGGCTACGCGCTGCCACAGGCATTGCTATCTAAATGGAAAATGCAGAAACTGCGGGTTTTTGCAAATGCACAAAATGCACTTAACTTATTTGGATATAGAGGCTTCAGTCCGGAGGTGGGTGGCGAGCCAACGAGCACTGGTGTAGACTTTAAAGTGTACCCTCTGTTTGCCACTTATAACCTTGGTGTAAACCTTACTTTTTAATTCAATGTATATGAAAACATATAAAAATATAACAATTCAAAAGTCTTTCATTTTTGGATTGGCCTTGACCCTGCTGCTTACTTCGTCCTGCAAAAAGAGTTTTTTGAATGTAGACCCCCAGGGGCAACAGTCGGCCACAGATTTCTGGAAAACTGAAGATGATGCTACTAAAGCTGTGAGCGCAATTTACGCAGGTCTCCGAACCTGGGAAAATACAGCCTTTCCAGCTATAGAGATCGAAAGTACAGCATCGGATGAGGCAGAAAAAGGAAGTACCCCTACTGATGCTATTTATTTCAACCTGTATGACAGTTTCACGGTAACGGCTACTGAAGGAGCTTTAAATGCCTTTTGGGCAGGACAATACCGCAATATTAATCTTTGTAACCAGGTATTGGACAATGTGCCTCCTATTGATATGGATGAGGCCCTCAAAGCAAGATACCTGGCAGAGGCCAAATTTATCAGGGGATACTCTTATTTTAGATTGGTGAGGGCATATGGAGATGTTCCGCTAAGGCTGAAAGTACCTGCTGATGCTACCGAGTACAATATTCCGCGGACAGATAAAGCGCTTGTTTATGAGCAGATTGAGAATGATTTAACTGAAGCAGCAGCTGTATTGCCTCAGTCTTATCCAGCGGCAGATCTGGGACGTGCAACAAAAGGGGCTGCACTGGGCATGCATGCTAAGGTTGCTATGTACCTTAAAAAATGGGATCTTGTATTGTCGCTTACCAACCAGGTGATGGGTATGGGATATGGGTTGTTTCCTGACTTTGAGAAAAACTTCCGTATAGAAAATGAAAACAACCAGGAATCTCTTTTTGAAGTGCAGGCGCAGTTGCTGATGGGTGATAAGGAAGCTTCGAACTCACAGTATAGCCAGGTACAGGGACCAGCAGGAGTTACTGAGGGAGGATGGGGATTTAATGTGCCTACACCTGAGCTGCTTGCTGCGTTTGAGCCTGGAGATCCAAGAAAAGACGCCACGATTTTATTCCGTGGAGAAACCACTCCGCAGGGAGACCTGATTCCGGCACTGGTTCCTAATGAGATGTATAATCAGAAGTCGTATGTTCCTTTCTCGGCTTATGTTTCTGGATATACGCAAGGGGCGGGACAGAATTTCAGGGTACTGCGGTTCGCAGAGGTGCTGTTAATGAATGCGGAAGCGGCTAATGAGTTAGGAAATACCAGTCTGGCTCTATCTTCATTAAACAAGGTAAGGGCACGCGCACGTGGTGGCAATATGGCTATTCTTCCTGATGTAACTACAACAGATCAGACTGCCTTGCGCAAGGCTATTTATAAAGAAAGGCAGGTGGAGCTGGCAATGGAGAACGACAGGTATTTTGATGTGATCCGGCAGGGCAGAGCGGCTGAAGTTTTTGGCCCTAAAGGATGGAAAGCAAATAAAAATGAAGTTTGGCCACTCCCTCAGGCAGAAATTGATCTGAGCGGTAATTTGCTGACTCAAAACCCGGGATATTGATAAGGTTAATTAGTAATTTTATGGCGATGATCAGGCCCCGGTCTGGTCATCGTTTTTTAACCTTTATGTATATATTTTTATAAATTATATGATCATGCTAAACTGTAAAAGATTGTTACTGCCGATGCTCCTGTTCTTATTCATGAACACTTCTTATGCGCAAACAGACCCCTGGAAAATATCGGCTGCGAAAATTGACACGGCTAAATATTATGGGATAACTGTTGCTAATGGGATGATTGGCATTGTGTCTTCACCGGAACCTTTTAAAGTGAAGAATGTGATCCTGGCGGGTGCTTATGATCAGTATGGCAGGGGGCGGGTGAGTAATTTCCTGAACGGCTTTAACCTGCTGAACATGTACCTTGAAATAGATGGACAGCGAATGGTTGTTGGCAATGTAAAGAATTTTAAACAGGAGCTGGACATGCAGCATGCTGCTTTTAAGACAACTTTCGATTATGCTGATAAAGCTACGGTAACTTATACTTACTATTCATTGCGTCAGCTGCCTTTTACTGTTTTTATGGATGTTTCTATCATTGCAAAAAAAGCAATTGCTATCAATGCTGCAAGTATTATGGAGACACCGGAAGCGATGACGGATGTGCAGAATTATTATACGGAGATGAAACCACCGCATGCTACAATCTCTCTGCTGACTTCTACGGCAAAGAGTCCGACGGGGAAATTGCTTTTTGCAGCGTCTACTGACTTTGTTTTTGCTGAGCCAAATGGGAAACAACCTTCAGTAACTCATGAGAAAGCCAGCAACAATATGCACCTGATGAAATTCAGCAAGGAGATTAAGGCTGGGGAAGCTTATACTTACGCGGTTACGGGAAGCACAATTACTTCTGCCCACAATTCTGATCCTTTAAATGAGGCGGAAAGGATGACTATTTTCGCAAGACTGGAAGGGCGTGAAAGGCTCATTAGGTTACATGAAAAGGCCTGGGCAGAGTTATGGAAAAGTGATATCACTATTGATGGTGACCCTCAGTCGCAGCAGGATATCCACAGTATGTTGTATCATTTATATTCTTTTGCGCGGGCAGGATCTCCATTTTCTTTATCGCCTATGGGGCTTTCCGGACTGGGATATAATGGCCATGTTTTCTGGGATACGGAGGTATGGATGTTCCCTGTTTTGCTGGTGCTGCACCCTGAAATTGCCAGCTCTCTATTGGATTATAGGTTTGACAGACTGCCAATGGCAAAGAAAAATGCTTTCTCGCATTGTTATAAAGGTGCAATGTATCCCTGGGAAAGTGCGGATACGGGAAATGAAGAAACTCCTGTGTGGGCATTAAGTGGTCCTTTTGAACACCATATCACTGCGTGTGTTGCCCTGGCAGCCTGGAATTATTATTCTGTTACACAGGATAAGGAATGGCTGAAGGAAAAAGGATGGCCTATATTATCGGCTACTGCAGATTTTTGGGCAGATAGGGTGGAAAGGAATGGCCCGGGCCATAATGATATTAAAAATGTAGTTGCTGCCGATGAATGGGCAGAGAATGTAGATAATAATGCTTTTACTAATGCCGCGGCAAAGGTTAACCTTGAAAATGCTGCCGCTGCTGCGAAATTATTGGGATTAAAGGTGAATGCTGACTGGCTTTTAGTGGCACAGAATATTCCTATCCTGAAAATGGCGGATGGTGTTACGCGTGAACATGCGACTTACCATGGTGAAGGGATTAAACAGGGAGATGTGAATCTTCTGGCTTATCCGCTAAAGGTGATCAACGACCCTGCACAGATTAAAAAGGACCTAAAATATTATGAAACACGTGTTCCTGATGAAGGTACGCCGGCAATGACGCAGAGTATCTTCACTTTATTGTATGCGCGCCTGGGTGATGGAGAAATGGCGTATCATTGGTTTAAAGATGCTTATGAACCTCATCTGCTCCCACCTTTCAGGGTGATCGCAGAAAATAAGGGGGGTACTAACCCTTATTTTGCTACGGGTGCCGGTGGAATACTACAGAGTGTAATGATGGGTTTTTGTGGACTTGATATTACTGATAATGGAATTGTCCAGGTGAATAGTGTATTGCCAAAGAAATGGCGTTCTGTAACAATTACTGGGGTAGGGCCTGATAAAAAAGTGTTTATTAGGAAACAATAAGGTCAATAGCTATACTGTGACGTTCAGGTCACTGGAGTGGAGACGATTTTGAAGTAGCACCAGTTTTTTTATTAGAACAAACTTACTGGAACAAATTTACTAGAACAAGTTTCCTGGTGCTATTTCAGAATTATCTCTTTCAAATTTCAGCAGCCACTTTTTCTTATCTATTCCGGCTGCATATCCTGTCATGCTCCCATTGCTGCCAATTACCCGGTGGCAGGGGATGATGATTGCCAGTCTATTACGCCCATTGGTGGAAGCAATTGCACGGATTGCTTTTGGATTGTTCATCTTTTCTGCCTGTTCTTTGTAGGAGCATGTTTTTCCATATGGAATTTCCTGCAGCGTCTTCCAAACGGTTTGTGAAAATTCATTGCCGGGTGTATGAAGGGGCACTGAAAATATTTTCCGCTTTCCTTCAAAGTATTCGCTGAGCTCGTTTTCCAATTGATCTAAATGTGGGTTCCGTCCTGGGAGGATAAAGCCATTGAGTAACTTTTTCAGGTCGCTCATTTCTTTTTCGAACCGGATACGGTTGGTGAATTCCAGCATGCAAACACCTTGTGGAGTAGCTCCTGCCAGCATGGGGCCTAAAGGGGTTTGGATTTCGATGACGTTGATAACCGTAGCTTCAGCAGGGTAGGCGGATGGATTTTTAAATAGCCAGCTATACTGTTTTGCAAATTCGTTATCATCGGAGGGTGTTGAATGACTCATGTTCTGGTAAATTATTTTCTTATTTTTGATCTCAAAAAATAAAGCGATTTCAGACTTATATTCTGCTGCCAGCAGCTTGTTTTTCAAATACTTTTTGCCGGATGCTATGAATGACGTTTATCGGTAATACTTTCATTATATTTTCAATTACAGCGAATTTATCTTTCATACCTGAATATTTTGTAAAAATGTGCTAAATATTCTTTTGTACTCGAAAATATTTAAAGCATGTTATTTGGTTTACATTGATATTTGAGTAGGTATTTAGGGATTACAAATTTATGCAAGACTTCTCCATAGATAGAAAACAAGGTAGGATTCCCAGCCTTTGAAATTGTCAAACAAGTCATTCATTGCGCTCAGGTCGTTTTTCTCTTTTAAAATACTGTGGTTAATTAAGGCTTTTATAAGCCCTGCATCTCCATGGGGTATGCATGAGGGTTCTTTTAGGCTTTTCATCAAAACGTAATTAGCAGTCCAACGGCCTATACCCTTGAAATTGGTGAGCAGTTTAATTCTGCTTGGAAAATCCGGCTGTTCGAGCAGGATCTTTTTGCTTATTTCTCCTGCTGCAATTGCTTTTGCAGCTGTAATCAGGTATTCCGCTTTTTTGTGCGAAAGCTGCATTCCCCTGAGATCGTCTATCTTAGCTAAAGCAATTGTTTCTGGTGAAGGAAACAGGTAGTATTTTTCATTCTCGTATTTGACGGAAGTTCCATAGCGTTCTACCAGTCTCCGTTTCATTTTGTAGGCAAACGTAAGATTTATCTGCTGTCCGATAATGGCCCATGAAAGTGCTTCAAAAATATCTGGCATGCCCACGAACCGAAGGCCAAGGTAACTGGATGGCATGTAAGCCAGCGCTGTGTTTTGGGATAATTTATTATAAAATAGCTGAAGATCTTTATTCATATCAAACCAGTTGACTACAAATGTTTTTACATAGTCAATTGCCTGACTGGAAGGTTCTGATGTTAACCAACTTATTCTTAAACATTTGGTTGTGATATAAATGTCAGTCAGCATCAACTCATCTTTATATTGAAAAGCTCTTCTGACTTTATCTGGATAAACCGTGTAAATACAGTCATCAAATCCACGGTTTAAAAACCAAAGACATTCCTTTGCACTAAATACTGCTTTAACAGGTAGATCTATGCTAATATCTTTCATTCTACAAAATAATCAATTGGCTGGTTTTTTACAATCCGAATCATGCGATATTAAATAAATCATGCGATATCAAATAATAGTGTGTTATTGGACCGTGCGGAATTATAAGTTATACGTGAGGAATTAATAGTTATGATGGCTAGGGAAGATTTTCTTAGTTTTGGAAGATGGGTTATTACTGAATACAGCAAGAATCGGGTTTCATCTGGATACTGTTGTAATTAAATTTGGGCTCAAGTAAAGAATCATGGAAACTCAGCAAGAATTAGATTATAAAAGGGTTGCATCGGCGATTAGTTTTTTCAGAGAGAATTATAAATCACAACCTAAGCTTGATGAGGTAGCCGGGCATGTGCATCTTAGCCCGTTTCATTTTCAGCGTATGTTTCATCATTTCGCTGGAGTTACACCTAAGCAGTTTTTACAATATCTGACTGTTGAGCATGCTAAAGGAATATTGAAAGCAACGGGAGCAAGTTTATTTGATGCTGCCCATGAGGCGGGGCTTTCGGGAACCAGCAGGCTTCATGATCTTTTTATTAAAATAGAAGGGATGGCCCCTGGAGAATATAAAAATGGAGGCGAGCTATTATCTATTAATTATTCTTTTGTAACAACGCCTTTCGGAAAGGTTTTGATTGCTTCAACTGCTAAAGGGATTTGTCATATGGCCTTTGCTGATGAAGTGGTAAATGCTAATGATACATTATCCAGGATTGAAGGGTCCTTATATAATCCTGAACAAATAGCACTTGATCAGCTGAAAATCTTGTTTCCTAATGCCTGTTATCAGCGGGTGACGGATGATTTGCAACGAAATGCTTCCAGCATTTTTTTAAAGGATTGGAGTAAGCTGGATAAAATAAAACTTCATTTGAAAGGTACTGACTTTCAGATTAAGGTTTGGGAAACATTGCTTGCTGTACCATCTGGCAGATTAACTACTTATGCCGATCTGGCAAAAAATGCCGGGTATACAGGTGCTTCTAGAGCAGTAGGGACGGCTGTTGGCAAAAATCCTGTAGCATTTTTAATTCCATGCCATAGGGTTATTAAAGCAACGGGAGATATTGGGCAGTACCATTGGGGAGCAGTGCGTAAGCATGTTATAATTGGTTGGGAAGCAGCACTAAGTGAGGCGGATGATTGTAGCGATAATGATGAAGAAAGTGATCGTGGTGTAAATCAGCTTGGTGTTTTTCGCTAGCCAGGCGGGCAGATAAATGTCAAAGTTGTCTTTGTCGGAGGTCGAATATTTCCTGGCAAGAAGTGTAATTGGGCAGATAAACCTAAAGCAAAGTAAAACCAATCCTTCAATAGCCACCAATACAAAGCCTATCCAAAACCAAATATCTAATTCTGCCAGCAATACGGCATAGAGCATGTAGAAGATCACCACATTGAAAAAGATCCAGATCAGGGTGTGGACGGTTTTTAAACAGTTAAGGCTGGTTTCTTTTGTCATGTCTTATTGGGAATTTGTTATTTCTCAGCAATAGTTACATTTACTCCTTTTTCTTCCAGCAGCCTCAGGTATTCAGGGGAAATTCCTTTATCGGTTATCACATGCTGAATTTGGTCAAGAGGACAGATTTTTCCAAGGCCTCTTCTCCCGAATTTTGAGCTGTCGGCTAGCACTACAGTTACCTGTGCTGAATCCATCATTTTTTGGTTAAGCCTTGCTTCCATTAAACTGGTAGTTGTTAATCCCATTTCGAGGTCAATCCCGTCTACACCAAGAAAGAGAATGCTACAGGATACATCCGAAAGGATTTGTTCTGCATAAGGCCCCATAACAGATGATGAATTTTGTCTTAGCTGTCCGCCAAGCTGCAAAACATCTACATTGAGGTGATGCGACAGTTCCAGTGCTACGTTAAGTGCCGAAGTAATTACAGTAAGGTGTCCGTCAGCATGAATTGCCCGCGCCAGGGCGAGCATACTCGTTCCTGAGGCAATAATGATTGAATCATTATGTCCGATCAGTGTTGCTGCTGATTTGGCTATGGCTCTTTTTTCATCTGCATTCAGGGCTTCTTTTTCTGCAACGGGCTTATCGTTTGTATATGGGTTTGCTTTTGAAGCACCGCCATGCGTACGAAAAAGCAGATGTTTGTCTTCAAGGAGTTTCAGATCTTTCCGTATGGTTACTTCAGATACCTTCATTTGTGCACTCAATTCCTGTACGTTGACGTATCCACTTTCGTTTAATTTTCCGAGGATTATTTGATGTCTGTGGGTTATGCTTTTCATTGTTATCTAGGATTTTGATATAAATGTCGACTCAAAAGTAGTAATAACATTGAGTTTTTTTGTTCTTACTGCAGTAAAGCTGTTATTAATTTATAATTACACTTTCGTTTTGTTTCGATTATTGCGTCGGTTTCTAGCTGATAGTTTTGTTTTGAGTCCTAATTCCACTATTATAGAATGTAATTTGTATGTATTTATTTTTTATTTGTTTTGATATATTACGATATATATCTACATTTAACAAAAAGAAACAATAAATACTCAAACCGTAAGATAATGGTAAGTAACGAAAGAAGTAAGATCATTGAAGGATTAGCTGATGCTGATAAGATCTGGGATGTAATTATAATTGGTGGTGGTGCTACTGGTTTAGGTTCTGCATTAGATGCAGCCTCCCGTGGATATAAAACTTTATTGTTAGAACAAATAGATTTTGCAAAAGGAACTTCCAGCCGCAGTACCAAGCTGGCGCATGGAGGCGTAAGATATTTAGCTCAGGGCGATATAGGTCTTGTTGTAGAAGCCTTACATGAGCGTGGGCTGATGTTGAAAAATGCAGCTCATCTGGTGAAAAATGAGTCGTTCATTATCCCCAATTACGAATGGTGGGGCGGAATATTTTATACAATCGGCTTAACACTGTATGATCTTCTGGCTGGTAAGCTAGGTTTTGGCAGGGCGAAACATCTGTCGAAAAAAGAAGTGATCAGAAGGCTGCCCACAATTCAGCAGAAGGGTTTATATGGCGGAGTGGTTTATCATGATGGCCAGTTTGATGATTCCCGTCTGGCAGTAAATATTGCTCAGACTTCATTGGAACAGGGTGCTACTGTGCTGAACTATTTCAAAGTTGTGAATCTGACTAAGGATAGCCAGCAAAAAGTATCTGGTGTAGTAACCACAGATACAGAAACAGGCATAACGTACACGATTAAAGGAAAAACGGTAATCAATGCTACAGGTGTTTTTGCTGACGAAATTTTACAGATGGACAGGCCGGGTGAAAAAGCATTACTGAGACCTAGTCAGGGAATACACCTGGTGGTGGATATGTCGTTTATGCCTTCGGAAGATGCGCTGATGATTCCTAAGACCTCAGATGGCCGTGTATTGTTTGCTGTGCCATGGCATGATAAACTGGTTATCGGAACTACCGATACGCCGCTTACGCAACATAGCCTGGAGCCAGTTGCTTTAGATGAAGAGGTAGAATTTATTATGCGTACAGCTGATCAGTATCTGACTAAAGCACCTGGACCGAAAGATGTACTAAGTATGTTTGCCGGACTCCGTCCTCTGGCTGCTCCGCAGGATGGATCTGCAAAGACCAAAGAAATATCCAGAAGTCATAAAATATTAGTTTCGGAATCCGGACTGATCACAATTACTGGTGGTAAATGGACTACTTACCGCCGTATGGCTGAAGACACTATAGACAGGGCGATAAAAGTTGGTAAGCTGGTTAAAAAAGCTGTAAAAACTAAAGATCTGCCTATTCATGGAAGCACACCGGATGTAGATCGTAAAAATCACTTATACGTTTATGGAACTGACCGCGATGCATTGCTCGCTTTGGTAAAAGAAAATAAAGCCTGGGGAGAGAAACTGGATCCGAGAGCTGCCTATATAGGTGCTGAAGTGGTTTGGGCAGTGAGAAATGAAATGGCCAGAACCTTAGAAGATGTTTTGGCAAGGAGGGTAAGAATACTTTTCCTTGATGCACGTATGGCTTATGATGTAGCGCCGAAGGTTGCTGCTTTAATAGCTGTGGAACTGCATAAAGATGCTGCATGGGAAGCAGAACAGGTTGCCACATTCAGGGCACTGGCGAAAACTTACTTACTGGAAGAATACCCGCCTTTAAAATCTTAATTGAGTCGCTTTTGAGAGCGAACAATATCCAATATAATTGACATAGAATAAATATAAAGTTATGGAAGAGTACATTTTAGCATTAGACCAAGGTACTACAAGCTCAAGAGCTATAATTTTTGACCATAAGGGCCAAGTGAAATCGGTAGCTCAAAGAGAATTTAAACAAATTTTCCCGCATTCTGGCTGGGTAGAGCATGATCCTAACGAAATATGGACGTCGCAGGCGAGTGTTGCTGCAGAGGCTACAGTAAAGCTGGGAATCAACGGAAAAAACATAAAAGCTATAGGCATAACTAATCAGCGTGAAACAACGATTGTGTGGGACCGAGCTACTGGTGAGCCGGTTTACAATGCAATTGTCTGGCAGGACCGGCGTACGGCTGAATTCTGTGATAAGCTGAAAGAGCAAGGGCATACTGACCTGATCCGTTCAAAGACAGGACTGGTGATCGACTCTTATTTTTCGGGAACTAAAATCAACTGGATACTTGACAATGTAGAAGGTGCGCGTGCAAGGGCTGAAGCTGGTGAACTGGCTTTCGGTACTGTTGATAGCTGGCTGGTCTGGAAATTTACCCGTGGACATGTGCATGTTACTGATATAACTAATGCAAGCCGGACAATGTTGTTCAACATCAGAACTCAGGAGTGGGATGATGAGCTGCTTTCGATTCTCAATATCCCTAAAAGTATGTTGCCTGAAGTTAAGCAATCAAGCGAGATCTACGGAGAAACAACTACAACTATCTTCGCTTCTAAAATTCCGATTGCCGGAATAGCCGGAGATCAGTCGGCCGCACTCTTTGGCCAGATGTGTATCGATAAAGCGATGGTAAAGAACACCTATGGTACAGGCTGTTTTATGCTGATGAACATTGGTGATGAGTTTATTGAGTCGAAAAATAATCTGCTGACTACAGTTGCGTGGAAAATAGATGGTAAAATACAATATGCCTTTGAAGGAAGTATTTTTATTGCCGGTGCAGTGGTGCAATGGCTGCGTGACGGTCTGGGCATTATTAAATCATCAGCTGATGTGGAAAAACTGGCAGTAAGTGTAGAAGATACAGACGGTGTGTTCTTTGTGCCTGCATTTGCAGGTTTGGGTGCACCATACTGGAAACCAAATGTGAGAGGTACTATTATTGGACTTAGCCGTGGAACTAAAGATGCACATATTGCCCGTGCGGCACTGGAATCTATTGGCTACCAGACGATGGATATTCTGAAGGCAATGGAAGCAGATTCGGGAATGGAAATTAAGGAGTTAAGAGTTGATGGTGGTGCTACGGCAAATGATCTGCTGATGCAATTTCAAGCTGACTTGTTGGGTTGTAAGGTAATCAGGCCTACAATACCTGAGACTACAGCCCTGGGCGCTGCTTATCTTGCGGGACTTGCGGTTGGTTACTGGAAGAATATTGAAGAAATCCAGCAGTTATGGGAATCTGAAAAGGTGTTTACTCCGGCGGGCGACGAGGCTAAAATTAAAGAGGGTGTTAAAGGATGGAAGAAAGCCATTCATGCTGCACAATCTATTGATGATGATCCTGCTGAGGGATAAGTCGTTGTTTAATTGTTTCATTTTAATTTTATTGTTATGACTCCTTTTATGGCCGAACTGATCGGCACAATGCTTATGATATTGCTGGGCAATGGTGTGGTAGCTAATGTCCTGTTAAATGATACCAAAGGAAATAATGGCGGCTGGATGGTAATTACTGCAGCATGGGGATTTGCTGTGTTTGTGGGGGTTACTGTGGCGGGGCCATATAGTGGCGCACATTTTAATCCTGCTATTACCATAGGTTTGGCTATTGCCGGAAAATTTCCGTGGGTGAATGTAGTTCCATATATTACGGCACAGTTTCTCGGTGCTTTTCTCGGAGCTACTTTAGTCTGGATTAGCTACTATGATCATTATAAACGCACAGATAATCAAGGTTCTATTCTTGCTACTTTTTCTACAGGACCTGCTATCCGTCATTACGCTGTTAATTTAGGCGCTGAGATTATAGGTACTTTCGTGCTGTTTTTCACTATTCTCTATATTACGGGTGGAGAAATTACACCGAGTAAAACACCAATTGGCTTAGGCTCTATCGGTGCAGTACCGGTAGCACTTTTGGTTTGGGTAATAGGCCTTTCGTTAGGCGGAACAACTGGTTATGCAATCAATCCTGTCCGTGATCTCGGTCCGCGTATTATGCATGCGCTTTTGCCCATAAAAAATAAGGGTACAAGTGACTGGTCGTACGCCTGGGTGCCTATTGCAGGACCCTTCATAGGTGCAGCTATCGCCGCCTTCTTATATATGAGTTTACACGTTTAATTGTTTGTTTTTGAATTAACACAAATTATTATGAAAATACCTGTTAAAGGTAGCCTATTGGCTATACTGGGGCTATGCCTTTGCCTGGGGGTAATGGCACAGGATACTCCGGCAGTAAAAACGGATTCGACAAAAGTGAAGAAGGAGATCCCTGTTGAGATTCATCTGCAGGTGAGAAGTATGTATATATGGAGAGGTTTTAAGGTGTCTAATGCGCCTATTACTGATGTAGATATGCATTATAATCTAACTAAGGATAAAGCTCTGCAGGTAGGTTTTTGGGGTGGGGCCAGTTTTAATGGGGATTATACTGAGTTCGACTATTTTGTGAGCTATGCAAAAAAGAACTATAGTTTCTCTGTATGGGACGTGAATAACTTCAGTGATTTCCCAAATGCCGACCTGTTTAATTACAATCCGAGAAGTACATCGCATTTTATTGATGTAAGAGCTGGATACAAGTTTGGTGATGCTTTTCCCTTAAGTGTAGACTGGACTACAATTGTACTTGGTCGTGATACGCATGTGAAAAGTAATGGAGATGTTTCCAATAGCTATTCGAATTATGTGGAATTGGGATACAGGCTGTTTAAAGAAGGCAGCACTGAGCTGCATGCCTTTGTAGGCGGTGGCTTCGCTTTTGGAAGGGATCAGAACTTCTATGGCGAAAAAGCTAATGTGGTTAATGCGGGGTTTACGATCAATAGGGATCTGGTTTTGTTTAATTACCATATGCCGATTGCCGCAACAGCGATGTTTAACCCGGAAAAGAAACATGGTGCATTGCAATTAGTGGTTAACGTATTCTAGTAATTCTTTTTTTGTTGGCATTAAGCAGCAGGATAGCTAAATTTTCCTGCTGCTTTTGGGGATTTCACGTCAGACGTTAAACCACACCGTAAATCAGATATTACGCCTGATATGGCTCTCAGGATTGCTAAGGTATTTGGCGGTATGGCTGATATATGGGCAAACCTACAGACAAAATACAATTTGCCTCTTGCTTCTATAAAGGCAGCTGAATTGGATTTGAAGCCTTACCAATACCATCGGTCAACGGCCTCTTATACAGCAGAATCTAGAGCTGTATATGGGGAAAATAATCCGAATGAAGATTAACCTTTCTCCGGGATTTTTATATTTTGCCGGACTAGTTTAAAAAAATAGCTTGACATGATAGGAAAGATTAATCAGAAATGAGGTGTCAACCTGATCAGTATTTAATATTTGGTTATTCTGCAGATAGATCTTTCCTGTTCTCAGTACCACTGGATAGGTTTTTCCATCTTTAAAATAATTGTTTCATCTTATCAATAATCCTCTCTCCGGTTGAACGACGTAATATAGGCCCCTCCGCGCTATAATCTCCGGGTAAGGGAATATCACCAGCAACATGCTTAAGCTGTAAGGGGGTGTTACTGATTGCGTCAATCTGCTATAATGGGTTTTCGTGTTGAAATAACCGCGCTGGCGATACCGAATTCGTCGATCATAAACTCGTAAGGGAAGCATTCATACAATGAATCGATTTTTATAGGGGACTGCAAAACACTATTATAGATTAATATTGTCCCTTAATCCGTGCTTTAATAGCTATAAACACAAGTTTAGGC
>JAATFQ010000126.1 GCA_015655115.1 Sphingobacteriales bacterium | reverse complement strand
ACCGTAAAGTTGCTGACCGTCCCTGCGGCTCCAACTGGAAATATATTTTCTATGCTTTCGGCAGAGCTTTCTACTTACTCGCTGCAATCCGATAATTGGAAAGATCAGCGACAGGTGTACAGGTTCAGTACTTTGTTACATGTAAAAACAGGTTCAAAGTTTGGCATTTTCGGGGGACCGTCATTTAATTTATTGCACCAATCTAAGGATGAAAAATCGAGATCATTCAATGAAAAGATTACGAGGAACAAGATTGGATTGATGGATTTGGGAAATAATAATGCAGGATGGATAGGTTGGCGGATCGGGGTATTTTATTAGAAAATTGCGAATAAAATCCGTTCATAAAGAAGAGGAGATTTGAGTTTATCATGACCAATCCACCCAAAATGAAATCATCTAATTACTCCATTTCTTCAGCAAAAGCCTGCAAATCTGCCTTGGTACCAATGGTTTTTTTCTCATGATGCTCATAATGAAAATCCTCGAGCTTTTGCAGCAGGTATTTCAGTGTTAGTTTCTCCGGGACCGTCAGCTTGCCGGTAATCATTTTACCTACATAGCTCATATCAACAAACACCTTGTATAATAACTGCTTACCCTCCTCGGTGATACCGATATATTTACCACGTTTGTCTTTTAAGTTATCCCACTGCTTTACCAACCCCGCTGCAATCAGGCGTCTGATTACCTCCGAACCCGACGTCTTCTCCTGTAGATTATGACTAATCAGCTCCGTCTTAGATAAATGATCATGAGTAAGTAAAATCGCCAGTCCGGTAAAGTCTTCCGCCGTCTGCAGCGGTGTTCCCTCCAGTGCTTTTTTGATATAAGATTTGGCGTAACGGCTCATGTAAACAAACAGCCGCCCTATATTATTATCCAGCTGATAGGCAATCTCCTGTGCAGGATCCTCATTTTCTCCAAAACGTATATCTCCTCCGTTTGCAGCACTAATGGCAGGTTTCTCCATGTGGTTCATCAGAAAGCCTGCAAAGTCCTGTAATGAAACTTCATCACCTTTATGCTCTTCCTCCAATTGTTCTACGAGAGTTATTAATTGATGAATGAGGTGATAAGATTTCATATTATTTAAGAGTTAATGATTAGGACCCGTTCAAATTTAAGATCTTTTATTGTCTTCTAAAGGCTTTTGTAATTTGAATGCAGCATAAGCTCTTCGGTAAACAAAATCAGTATTTCCCTGCGGCTTAAAACTTTTCACCAGATTAATTGTGCGTATCAGGCCGATTTTATAGGCAGGTAAGTCTGGCGCATCAATCGAAAGCATCTCAGCCACCTCTTTTCCAAGCAGATATCGCATCAGTCCCAATATATCATTTGCTGAGGCTTTATCCTTGTTAACTGCAATAATATGATCAGTCAGGGCTTCAGTCAGCTCCTTACCATGCGATGAGACAGCAAACTGACGTTTGCTGATGGCGCGGTCCAATGTCTGCGCCATTTTAGGATCCTGAGGTATAAGCTCTTCCTGCAAGCCGGACAAGAAACCAATTACATTCCATAAATGCATGAATGCCTGCTGATCGGCCTGACTTACATTCAACCCGAGCTTCCTGAGTCCCCTGATAACGATCAGCGAAAATGACAAATTGGTACCTGCCATATCTTCCTGATTAACGGGCTGACCCCAGCTGTCATCCCATTTCCCGCTTTGCAGCGTATAATAGCGTACCGCAGCATGCATTAACCTTACTTTTAAGACTTCAGTGAACCCCTTTCCCCCATTGTCAAATGCGCCCGGAGCCATTACCTCCCACACAAACACAGCTGTTTCATACAGTCTTTTTGTGGTGTCTTTCCGGATCCTTTCTGATAAATATAAAACCATGGCACCATTTGCAGCGGTATAACAGTACGGAAGCGAGAGCAAGCCCAGTAAGGTCATAACGGTCTCAGCATGTTTAATAAAGAATTCTGAACCTGCCTTCATTAAACGCTTATCGGCCCAGCCTGGTAATTTTCCGGCATTATCAATGAATGGTTCTCCCGGAAATAACTCAGCTACAGCAGCTAAGTCCTGGTTGCTCGTTGCCGTAGCTAACCATTGCTGTAAACCTTGTCTTCTTTCAGGGACTTTAAATACCTCCTGGATAAAAACATCAGCATATTGGTCACCCATCTGCCTTTTACCGCTCAAAAAATCATCGTTATAAATTCGGGGATCGTTCATCATGTAGGTCTTCTTCGATTATTAATTCCTTAGGCGCTTCGCCGGGCTTAGCATAAGCCAGGCGTCCTATCTGTTGAGGAAGATAGTAGCTGTCCAGACCTGCTAAAGCAAGCGTATCCGCTTTCACATGGTCGACAAAGCCATCCGGTCCTATCAGGTCGTCATCAGCTAAAACCTCCACAATCTCACCAATAACAATCGTGGTACCATTAATTTCCACATCGATAGTCTCCCGCAGCTCCAGGCCAATCCTTAAAGTAGACTTCTCCACAAATGGAGCTTTAAACTTCTTGATATACATCTTTTTGAAACCACATTCATCAAACTCTGAAACCCCTGACGGATAACTCGCACTAGTCTGATGCGCCTGCATATACCATTCGGGCAATACATTATTCAGCGTATACTGTCCTACACTTTTGATGTTGCGCAGCGTATCATTATTTTCCCGCTCAGGCCTGATTACCAAACCTAATAGCGGAGGATTGGAACCCATATGAAAAACAGAACTAACCACACAAAGGTTAGTGATACCACACTTATTGACAGTAGCTAAAAGGTTTAACGATTTATAGCCCGATAAACTGTTTATCAGATTGATCCTATAGTATTTCTCCATTCCAGAGAGCTGTTCACTGTTGAAGCTAGTCATCTTAATTTGTTTTTTAGAGGTTATGAAGCTACCACCATCATTTTTTCATCAGCTCTTATTGTTCTTAATTTGAATTCAAGAACTCGCAAGCTCGGTTTCATTGCTGCTTGTAAGCGGTATGCTCGTGGTGGTTTCTTTACATAGCAACTTTTGAGCCATAGGCATTTCTGCAGGCAATGAGCAATTACAGTACATTCAGTTTATACCGCACCAGCGAGTCGAACATCAGCCAGAATTTATGTCCGTTAGAAACCCGGATCCGTTCAGACATCACCCTTTCTGCCGTTACATTGCCAATCTTTGAAAACAACTTCCGATAGTATACATACGCAAGGTAAACACCTTTCCGGCAGGAACGTGGTAATTCCCTGATCCCATGCAGCGCTTCATTAAACTCCTGATGAATATCATTCTCAATAGCTCTTTTATCAGCGTTTGAAAAGGCAGAAAGATCAACGTCAGGAAAATAAGTACGGCTAAGCCCCTGGTAATCTGCATTTATATCTCTCAGAAAATTTACTTTCTGAAAGGCAGAACCCAATTTCATGGCTGGTATTCTCAATCGTTCAAAATCATCTTTATCACCATTGGTAAAAACATGAAGACACATCAGCCCTACTACCTGCGCCGATCCTAAAATATATTCTTCATATTTTTCGGGAGTATAATCCTGCTCTTTAAGGTCCATCTCCATACTTTTCAGGAACTGGCTGATCAGCTCGTGTTCAATGCCATACTGATTGACTACCTGCTGGAACGAATTAAGTACAGGATTGATGCTGATTCCGCGCTCAATTGCCAGAAAACAATCTTTTTTAAGCTCCGTCAACATGGTAGACTTAGGATAGTCATGAAAGCTGTCCACTATCTCATCCGCAAGCCTGACAAAGCCGTATATAGCATAAATGGGATGGCGCAACTTTTTATTCAAAAAATAAATACCGAGGGAGAAGCTGGTACTATAGAGCCTGGTTGTTTCCCTGCTGCAGGTTGCAGATAATGTGTCAAATCTCTCTTTCATTTATTTAGGTTGAAGTATCGTTCATAACACTTAGCAAATACATACCCGAAATCTAAAATTACCTGATAAATGGTGGTTTCTTAGGAGAGTGGGGCAGATAAAGCAAAGAAGTACTTACACTACAAATATAGTACATATTTGTTTTAGTTTATTATATATTGTACAAACACGTACGATATACACCCTGATTCATCTCAGTTCTCTAATAAATTACAGATTAGAGGACACGTCCTCTCCTCTCTTCCAAGGAAAGAAGTCCAATACTGTTTGAAATGCAAATGAATTATTTAGCTATAAGCTTTTATTAAATGAAAGATGCCACCGACTGCAATCTGGAGTCCGACGCAGAATATTAAAAAAGCCATCAGACGGTTAACGATATGTTCGTTATTTGAGCCCATGTAACTAACCAGTCTGTTTGCATTAAAATAGCAAATATAAATCAGGACACACATGAGGAATATAGCTATCAATATAGCAGCAGTATTGATCAGATACTGTGAATAATGAGTGCTTGCCGTTTGTGCACTCAGCGTAAATACAACAGAAATTGTACCAGCACCAGCGGTGATCGGAAAGGTAATCGGATAAAAAATCTTACTGCTTAAATCTTTTATGCCATCAGGCATAGGATTACTATCAGCATTTGCATCACTTTTGGACGATAGTGACTCCCAGCCCATTTTGCAAATCATAATACCACCAGCAAGCTGAATAACCGGCACAGTGATGCCAAATAAATCCAGTACCCAATGCCCTGCAAACAGCGTGACCGTGCATAGACAAAAAGAATAAACCGCTATCCTAATGATCATTACTCTGCGTTCCCTGTTAGTTAAACCACTAAAATAAGGACTAACAATGAACGCTGTGCCCAATGGATTAAACACTGGAAAAAGCGCAATAAGACCTGTAAAAACTAATTGTATAAAAATATGCGGAGACTCAATCATTGAAGTATCACCAGCAATTTATGCCGGATTGGTGCTGAATATATCAATATATTTTAGAACAGAGAAAGGTTATTTGTTTTTCTGCAACATTATGACCAGCAAAATTTATCAATCCCTATCGTGAGGCTAAATATGATCAATTACCTGGACGCTGCATATCAGATAAATACCATATGCAGAGGGTAAAAAAGCGCTGAGGAAACCTCAGCGCTAATGATTAAACCTTAATCAAAAGATAAATTTTACTATATCAATGCTTACTTTGACAGCCCCTGGAATTCCTCTTCGCTCAGTACAATGTCTGCGGCCTTTAAGTTTTCCAGCAAATGATCAACCGATTTGGTACCGGGAATAAGCAGGATATTCGGAGATCTTCTCATTAACCATGCTAAAGCTATCTGGGCGGTTGTTGCCTCATGAGCCTTTGCGATTTCATTGATTTTAGCTGCCAGGGTCTGCGGACCAGAGGCAAGTGGAAACCATGGAATAAAGGCAAGATTGTTACTAGCCGTATAATCCAGTACATCTTCCCATTGGCGCTCGCCCAGATTATATTTATTCTGCACAGATACAATGGGTAATATCTTTTCGACTTGTTTAATTTGCGCAACACTGACTTCAGACAAGCCAACAAAACGGATTT
>JAATFQ010000210.1 GCA_015655115.1 Sphingobacteriales bacterium | reverse complement strand
GGAAAACCTTCGCTGGTAATGAGCGGGGGAACCGGATTTAAAAATGGCTTCACCCCGGATATTGACCAGTTCAGGTATAACTATTCTGCTGGTGTAACGCTGAATATTCCAATTTACCAGGGCGGAAGGGCCAGGAAACAAGTGAGGTTATCACAAAGTCAGCTCGCACAGTCTAAGTTTTCTGAAGAAAGCCTGAGCAATACCTATCGTAAAGATATTCAGCAGGCTATGATTGACATTACCAGCAATACTTCGAGCCTGGTAAACTCGGCCAGACAGGTGGGGGAAGCTAAAGAAGCACAAAAGCTTGCGCATAGCCGTTATAAAAATGGAATCGGAACGAATTTAGAGCTGACCAATGCAAGTACTAATGTACAAAGAGCAGAGCTGACCAATCTGCAGTACAAATATCAGCTATGCGTTGCGCAGCTTACAATGGCTAAGCTCAGGGGCTTAAAATACTGGTAAAAGATATCCTGTTTACTTTGGCGTTTGAATGTTCACGCTAAAGTAAACAGGATTTGTTGTTAAAGAATATCGCAATGGTGCTTACCTGCAGGACCAAATCGTATAGGTGACTAATTTTGAAAATATGTTTCAGTTTGTAATAATTCTTTCAACAGTAATCAGGAGTCCATTTGATTTGGGCCGGATTAAAAATACGATAGCTCACTTTACTTGTATTAGTGAATGGAGCCATGATCTGGATGATGCTGATAAAATTCTGCGCATAGTAGCTGATAAAGATATCAGTAAGATATTGCTGTCCGACCTGCAAAGTGTTGGAGTGGACGCCCTTTTGCTGCAGGTATTCAAAAATAAAGATGCACTATAATGATGGGGATAAATAAATTGCCCAATCATTTCGATGTTATTTGTCTCTCTTTTATCTCTTTGCCCTTTCGTTCCAGCGTATATCTGAGAGCCATCATTGCCAGGGAAGTTATGCCAAAGGCGGCACCAACCCAGGGAGCGATCACAATTCCATTATGAACAATAAACCATCCGCTCATGGTGGTACCTACAGCTACACCCAGGTTACCGAATGAGGTGGCCAGACTATTGGCAAATTCCAATGCGTGCGGGGCTGCGGAGATCATATATGCCGAGGCATTTAAAAAACAAGGCGCATAGAAGAAGCCCCACACAGCAATCACTGCAATGGTGCCAGTTGTATTTCCTGCCGAAAGGTACAAGGCAAAGGGTATGATAAATGTTCCTGACAAGAAAAAGGCAGTCGTCTTCGCAATGCTTTTCCCAAGCATCTTTCCCGATAGCCAGTTTGAAAACACACCTGTTACACCGAATAAAAAGAGCATATAACTGATCATTTCATTGCTCATATTTTGGGTTTTGTTCAGGTAAGCTGCAAAATAACTGTAAGTAGAAAACCATGCAGCAATCATAAGGAAGTTCATCGCAGTGCTGATGATAAAGGCAGGTCTGGTCAGGATCCTCAACTGAGTTCCGTAAGATTTTTTTTCCTGAACTGGCATCGGCGGTAACCCTTTCCATATGGCAAGCAATGCCATCAGGGTTACTGCCGACTGTACCATAAATGATACCTGCCAGCTGAACAGACTTGCCAGATAGGTCGCGAAGGGCACTGTGGTGACCATCGTAATGGCAATTCCGCCCAGTACAATGCCCATCAGCTCATTTTTCTTCTTTTCTGCTGCTCCCCAAGTGGCCGCTGCAATAGCTACAGCAATGTAAACGGGCTGCAGAAATGCCGGCAGTACTCTTACGGTCAGCAGCAACCAAAACGGAGGATCACAGGAAGAAACAATTCCTGTGATCAGAAAGATAGAGATGGCAGTCAGCATTACTTTCTTACGGTCAAAACCTGATGTCAGCAGGGTCATAAAAGGGCCGGTAAGGGCGATGACCAGGGCGAAAGCACTCAATAACATTCCCGCCTTTTCGATGGAGATATGGTAATGCACGGCTACCTGAGGTAAGATACCAATGACACCAAATTCTGTTGTGATTACACCAATCATTCCCAAACATCCTATGTAAGCTATTCTTTTCATGTTAATGTTCAAGTGTAGAGTAGATCACATTCTTAAATAAAAATCCTATATCCTCAGTATAGGCATCATATTCCTGGGTATAGACAAGCCCGATCAGGTTTTCCTTTGGGTCAACCCAATAGTAGGTATTAAAAATGCCGCCCCAGTATAATGTTCCTGTGCTTGCGGCATGCATGAATTTGTTTTGTGGTGTAACCAGGGCAAGGCCTAGTCCGAATTGAAATGATCCTGGCCTTGCTATACTATCTGCAAGCTGGTTGGTCTGCATCAGCTCCAGTGTTTTCGCGCCTATCAGCCTTTTTCCATATGAAGTCTTATTTGTGGTTCCTTCTGATTCCCCATCTGATGTTCCTTTTTGAAGGAAAAGGGAGAGGAACTTTGCATAATCTGCTGTTGTGGAAACCAATCCGGCGCCTCCGGAGAGATAAATATCACTCTTCAGCGGATAATCAGCGTCGTTGCCCTCGTAAATCAATGTGTGCACATTTCCATAGCTACCACACTTATTTTTTATAGAAAGCGCGATAAGGCGGTTTGCTTTTTCTTTTGGAAGGTGGAAATAAGTGTCTTTCATGCCAAGCGGCTCAAAAATCCTCTGCTGGAAAAATTTATCGAGTGGTATGCCGCTCCATATTTCCACCAGCCGGCCCAGAACATCGGTATTCAGTCCGTAAGTGAAAGCTGTGCCCGGTTGATGAAGTAAGGGCTGCTGCGCCAGCAAAGTTATTTTATCGTTCAGGTTCCCTTTGCTGCCAATACCTGTGGCGACACCTGCCTTTGCATAGATCGCCATGAGGTTAAGTTTGCCTGAAAATACAGGGTAGGTAATTCCGGAAGTATGCCTGAATAAATCCCGGATGGTGATTTCCCTGACAGCCGGAACGGTAGTGTAACTGCTATCGGCGGGATTGAACTTGTCCAGTACCCTTGTGGTTTTAAACTCAGGGATATATTTGGATACTGGGTCGTCAAGCAGGAACTTACCTTCCTCAAACAGTAGCATAGCGGCGAGGCTGGTAATAGCTTTTGTTTGTGAAGCAATGCGAAAAATATGATCATTACGCATAGGTAGTTTCTGCTCTACATCTGCATAGCCAAAGGCTTTGTTGTAAATTGGCTTACCATCTTTGATTAGCAGGATGGTGACGCCTGCAATTTGTTTCCTGTCAACCAGCTCTTGTGCGAAATGGTCTATACGGGAAGCTCGGACTGCATTGTTCTGTGCATACACTTCCATTCCCCAGGCTGCAATGAATAATTGCAGGAGGAATACCATCAGGTATTGGGGAAAAATACATTTGAGTTTACTCATGATTTGAATTATCTTTTATTTGTTTAACTCTGCAAAGTTTGTGATACCTTGGTTATAAAGAAAATAACTTGATTTATGGAAGTCCATAAAAATATTTATACGTTTGCAGTATGGTAAATCTGGAATGGTACAGGACATTTAAAGCGGTATATCAAACCGGTTCGCTCACTGCAGCTTCAAAAATATTATTTATCTCGCAGCCTAATGTGAGCCAGCATTTGTCAGCCCTGGAAGCACATGTTGGCAAGCAGCTCTTTGAGAGGAAGCCCAGGCTGGTGCCAACAGATTATGGTAAATTGTTTTATACCCAGGTAGTGGAACCTTTGGAGAAACTGGAGGAAGTGGAGACAGATTTCAAGGCAATCTGCTGCCTTTCGCAACTCCCTGTATTCCGCATGGGAGCAGTGAAGGAGTTTTTCCATGCTGCTGCAGCTGCGAGTTCGATTACGGCCATTCCGGTAAACCTTATGGTATCTTTTGGGCTGACTAAAGATTTGATTTCAAAGCTTATGAAGGGGGAGCTTGATTTCGTGATTGCTACACAGAAGACAGAGATGAAAAACCTGGTATACGAACCTATCCTGGAAGAAGAGTTTGTTATTGTTGGCAATTCTTCAATGGATACTTCGGCATTTGACGAATTGGTAAAAGAGGAGGATTGGGAGAATGTTGAGGAATGGCTGCTTCATCAAGCCTGGTTTGCTTACAGCTCTGAGCTGCCTATTATACGCAGGTTCTGGCTCGAAAATTTCAGGAAACGCCCGGCCATTAAGCCCCGTTTTACTATTCCTGATATGCAGGTTATCCTGGCGGCTATAAGTGGAGGGCAGGGACTGACGATCACTGCAGATTATCTGGTAAAGGAGTTGATTATGGAAAACAAGCTGAAAGTAATCTGGAAAGGGCAGTCTGTGACGAGAAATACATTATTCCTGGTATATGATCAAACTAAGCTTACGACTGAACAGATAAAAGATGGCCGTGCGCTTTTGCAGCTCAATGCAGCAATTTTGCCGACGTAAATCTTTCATCAACACCGCGGACAAAAGACAATAACGCCATCACGGATAACAGAAAGAAATACCGGGATGGTTTTTAAAATAAAATCATTAAATTATACTACTTGTAGCATCAACCAAATATAATTTAATGAAAGCACAACTTTTACCGGCAATTATGGCGCTTACATTTGTTTCCTGCAATGCGCCGGGTTCTTCCTCAAAAAATGCAGCTGCTGAACGAGTGATAGGCAGCTGGAAACTGATATCCAATAAGATCATCACCGCAGGTGATACCGTGATAGCCTTTCCTGAAAAGGGAAAGGATGAGATCATGATTAAGCTATATAATGAAACTCATTTTTCCTTTTTCAGGCACGATCAGAAACAAGGAAAAATAGCTGCCCCGGTTTACGATTCGGGTGCAGGAAGCTATACCTTATCTGGAACAGACTATACCGAGCATCTTGAATACTGCAACTACCGGGAATGGGAAAACCACGATTTTAGTTTTCAATTGACCATTCATAATGATACGCTGGTACAAAGTGGTATAGAGAAAATTGACAGCCTGAAAGTTAACCGTGAAATTATTGAAACTTATGTAAGAATACGTTAGCTTAGCTTTTGATTATAAGCGAGGCCATTTTTGCTCATCAACCATACCCGAACTAATGAAACCATCATGATTTTTCAAATCACACCACGAACCGAGCTTGCGAGTTCTTGAATTCAAATAAAGAACTATAAAAGCTTATGAAAAAATGAATATGAAATCATGATAGCTTCATGACCATTAAAAACAATATACACTAATGAAAAAGACATTTCTTTTCCTGACCAGCATGATCACGATTATCGCGTGTCAGCAAAAAACTAAATCAGTTTCAACAGCTGCCAATCAGAAATTCGCTGTAATGTGTGAGCAGTACTACCAGGATGGCTTGAAATTATATCCTTTAAATGCTACTTATATCGGAGATGAACGCTATAACGATCAGCTCCCTAATGATGGCTCACAGGCATTTATCAAAGCAGCCAAAAGTTTCAATGAACGCTATCTGGACAGTCTGAAAGGATACGATAGAGAAAGTCTGGATGCGAATGATAAGTTATCTTTTGATGATATGAAAGATCAGCTTGACATGAACCTGGAAGGATTTAAATATCACTCCGAATATCTTCCTTTTAACCAGATGTATGCGTTGCCATTAACTATCGGACAGTTTGGATCCGGCACAAGTATACAGCCTTTTAAAACGGTGAAAAATTACGATGACTGGCTGAAAAGAGTTTCGGCATTTGCTGTATGGGCAGATACTGCTATTGCAAATTTCAAAAAAGGCGCCGCTGCCGGAATTGTACTTCCAAAAGCCCTGGTGATTAAAATGATTCCCCAGATGCAAAGCCTGGTGGCAAAGAACCCTGAACAAAGCTTATTTTACGGACCTGTAACAATGCTGCCGTCAAGCTTTTCTGCGGCTGATAAACAACGGTTAACTACGGCTTACCGTAATGCGATTACCACTGTAATTGTGCCAACTTACAAAAAACTGGGCGACTATCTGCAGAATGAATACCTGCCAAAGGCGAGGACTACTTCTGGCTTTTCTGCTATGCCAGGTGGCAAGGAATGGTATACGTACCTGGTAAAGCAGCAAACTACGACGAACAAAACGCCGGAAGAGGTGTATCAGACAGGACTCAAAGAAGTTTCCCGTATCAAGGGGAAAATGGATAGCATTAAGAACCTCGTTGGTTTTAAAGGAGATCTGAAAGCCTTTTTTCAATATATGAAAACTGACAAAAAATTCATGCCCTATAAAAGCCCTAAGGAGATACTGGATGCTTTTGAAGATATTCATCAGCGCATGAAGCCAAATCTGAAGAAGATGTTTGAGAAAGAACCTAAAACTCCTTTCGAGATCCGTCAGACCGAAGCCTTCAGAGCGGCATCGGCA
Source organism: Sphingobacteriales bacterium (assembly GCA_015655115.1). Classification (GTDB taxonomy): domain Bacteria; phylum Bacteroidota; class Bacteroidia; order Sphingobacteriales; family Sphingobacteriaceae; genus Pedobacter. The sequence goes on along the minus strand of JAATFQ010000210.1, from coordinate 8,768 downwards.
AGTGCAGAGTATAATCAAGGCTCGGCAGATGGTAAAAGGCCGGGTATATTTTATGTCCCGATTTTGGATGCTAAGACGTTTAATATCACATCGGGCATGGAATCTCTTTTCCTCCATGAGGCTATTCCGGGCCACCATTATCAGATTTCTTTAACTCAGGAAAATACGCTGCTTCCTAATTTCCGCAGGTTTGGTGGTCATAATGCTTATGTAGAAGGCTGGGCATTGTATTGTGAGTCCTTAGGTAAGGAACTGGGCCTATACCAGGACCCTTACCAGCATATGGGTGCATTGGGCGACGAGATGCACCGGGCGATCCGCCTGGTTGTAGATGTGGCTATTCATACCAAGAATATGAGCAGGGAAGAGGCCATCAAATATATGACAGACAATGAAGCTATGAGTACTGAAGGTGCTACGGCAGAGATCGAACGTTATATGGGTATACCTGCACAGGCTTTGGGATATAAAACAGGCGCAATGAAAATCAGGGAGCTAAGAAATAAATATGAGAAACAACTAGGTCCCAGGTTCAGGCTCGCTGCTTTTCATACTGAAGTTTTAAAGGATGGTTCTTTGCCGCTTTCTGTTTTTGAATCTAAAATGGATGCCTGGGCTGAAGGGCAATAATGAAAAATTACAGGTTACTTTCCTGCAATGATTTCCCTGCTATGCTTCTGTGTCAGCTTGTTCGATACCTTTGACATAAAGCTCATCTACAAGAACGATGACAACGGCTAGTAGGGGAGTTGCAAGGATAATTCCCAGGCTTCCGGTAAGCGTGCCAAAAAGTAACTGGCTGATAATGATCATTGCAGGGGGCACTTTAATGATCGCATTTTGTACCATAGGTGTTATAATGTTGCTTTCCACTGCCTGTATCAGTAAATAGGAACCAGCAATAATCAATGCGGTATTAGTATCAATTGTAAATCCAACAAGAACTGCCGGTATCATTGCGATCAGGGGTCCAAAGTTTGGAATAAAATTCATTACTCCGGCAAATATTGCCAGTGCCAGAGACATAGGAATGCCTAAGATAGTCAGTACTGTGAAGCTAAGTATAGCAATTAAAACCATTGCAATTAACATGCCTTTAAGCCATCCCCGCAGGGTGAAACTTAGCCTGTCCATTACCTGTATAGCGCGCTGTTTATTTCTTTTTGGAACGAGCCTGAGAAAACCATTCTTATAAATTCCGGGGTTAGCCGTGAAAAATATCCCTATAAACAGAATAATGTAGATATCGCCGAATACGCCAAAGCTTGTACGGAAGATCTGGTTAAAAGAGTTCATTAGCTTCTGACTATTAGTGCTTGATAAATATTCCAATATTTTTTGGCCTATATCTGAATTACCTAATTTTATCTTTACTTCTTTTATTACAGAAGGCATATCTTTTGATATTTCCCCTGCCTGCTGGGAGATTTTAGCACCAAGGAACCAAAACATCAGTGTAACAACTATAATGGTAAGTGTAACTGAAAGGAGGATGCACCATCTGTAATCTATTTTAGTATATCTGCAAATTACACCTGCTACACCATGAAAAAAGATTGAAATTAGTGAACCGGCAAAAATCATCAGCAATACATCGAATGCTGCTTTGATAATAAATGTGGAGATTACAAGTGTGGCAATAATGCCCATTGTAATCCATACTTTCTTTGTGAATAACCCGAGATCATATTTTAAATGACTAGGTTGGTTATCTGTTGCCATATGTTTTTTCGGTAATAAACATTGGCAACAGATGGTTTGTGTTAATCTTTTAGAAATAAGTATTTATTAATATACCATTTTATGGTTTTTATTATTAATTATTGCCCGTTACCTAGTAAGATTGATTACCACATACTTAGCTGTTAGTCTTTCGCTTATACGTATAAACCTGATGTAGCTTTAGTAGGTTTGGTGCCTTACAGTAAAAGCAAGCCTAACTTATATATTCAGGTTCAACCAATCTTTAAAATCATTCATCGTATATAATAACTCATCGGGCTTTAATTCTTGCAGTTTATCTGGTTCTGCCGTTTCTGCCCATGCTGCAGCAATAACCCTAACGCCTGCTTTTCTGCTTGCTAAAATATCACTTGGAGCGTCACCTACATAGATCACTTCCTCTTTTTTAAGTGGTTTGAAATAGTCTAAAACAATCTCAATAGCCTCAGCTTTTCGCGGACCGGATGGAATCCCGGTTTCAATGATCTCAAAAAAGTGTGCCAGCCCAAATTTTTTCAGCGATATTTCTGTGCTGTATTTCCCTTTTCCGGTGACCATGGCAATGCGGATCCGCTTGTTTTTCAGGTCGGAAAGTATTTCTTCTATACCTTCAAATGGTGTTGGGCACATATCATGAAGGGTATCATAATATTTTAAGTAATCGGAGACGCCTTTCTCATAGTGGTTAGGAGCGAGTGCTAATATTGTCCCTTCTTCTGAGGGGCCAAACGTCGCTATAATTTCTTCATCTGAAACTACACGGTTAATCAATGGTTCAACGGACTCTCTGAAGGCCGCAATACACAGAGGTAGTGTATTAGCTAAAGTACCGTCAAGATCAAAAATTACTACTTTAATTTTATTCATAATTTAATAAAGATGGGTATTGAATGAAATATGAAAATCTATTTTTCGTCAAATCAGGAGTTAATCCCTTTAACTTTGCGCACTATACGGCATGGATTACCGAAGGCCACAGAATTTTCAGGAATAGACCGGGTAACAATGCTGCCGGCACCTATTACTGAATTCTTTCCGATAGTAACGCCCGGTAAAATAATGACGCCTCCGCCAATCCATACATTATCTTCTATCTTCACCGGCAATGCATAGGTGCGGAAATATGGAATGCCAAGACTCTCGTCCCAATCGGCAACCAGTCGCTCATTTGTCTCGGGAGAATGTGTTGCAGTATATATCTGAACATTGGAGGCAATCAGTACATTATTTCCAATTTCTATTTTGTTGCAATCTACAAACGTGCAATTGATATTAATGATCACATTATTACCAATATAGGTGTGTTTCCCGTAATCGCAAAAAAAGGGGGTATCTATGTTGACGTTACTCCCTATACTCCCAAAGAGTTCGGATAAGATTTGCTGTTTTCTGCTGTTGTCAGCGCCAGCTGTACTATTATATTCTTTGGTAAGTGCTCTGGAGCGTTGTATCAGCAACTGTATTTCGGCATCGGAGGTGTTGAAAATATCGCCATCCAGGCATTTTTGAATCTCAGACTTCATATAGCTAAAGAGGAATGTTTTAGGATTTCCCTGCAGCAAACTTAGTCAATATGTTCAGCTTAAATTTTCATCTATCTTAAAATCGTATATCGGCTCTCAGGCTGCTGAGATGCTGTTGGGTCATACCTAGATAAGAGGCTATGTGACCTAAATTGACGCGGTTGAAGAGCGTGGCGCTTTCTGAGAAAAACTTTTCATACCTATCTTTAGCGGAAAGTGAGAGTCTATCGATGCGCAGGTTCTGCATTTTCAGTAAAACTTCCTGATGAAGCACGCGCGACCAATTGGCAATTTCCAGATTAGTACTATACAAGCTATTCAGTTTATCAATTGAGATACTGTAAATGAGTGAGTCTTCTAAAACCTCCACATAGTCATTTCCAGCAGCAGCATGGTAAAGAGAGTTGGATGAAAACGTAATATCCCCTTCTTCGCTAAACCAATTTGTGACCTCTTTACCATCAATCAGAAAAAACGTTCGCGTGCAGCCCTGTTCAATAAAATAAACAGAATGATCTTTAACTCCGGCGCGTGTTAATAAATGATTTTTGGAAAAGTAATTGGCATTTAAATGCTCCGAGAGTTGCTCTATTGACGGTTCTGATACATAATAATGCCGCCTTATCCCTTTAATAATGTTTTTCAATGCTTCACCATATTAGTTGCCGCAAAATTAATGAATTAACCAGATCAAGGCTATGTTTTGCAGTGCTTAGTTTTTTGTTATTTGCTGTCGGATGATGAAGTTTATATTGAAGGATATAACTATTCTGATTTCTTCTTTTCTAATATACTGTTTCTTCTTTCCTAAACCTGTTAAGAAACAAAGATACCCTGCTGCTGGGGACAATTGCGAAGCAGGGTATCTGGATTGTGTGGCATTGTGTGCAATCATTTGCTTAAACCCGTAAAACAATCTTTCTGTATGCATCGTTCAGCAAATCGGCTATCCCTGTATAAATTGAAGCGAAACCACAAATCAGGCCAGTATAACCTGCAAACTGTCTGATATTGCTTTTCAGGGTAAAATCAGCAAATGCAAGCAGAATAAAAAATAGGGTAAGCAGTGCAAAAGTAAATTGAAGTGCGACACCGAGTCTTAATGTAGCGATGAACAGTAGAAAGCTAAATAAGGCCCAAACGGCAAAAAAAGCTGTCATTGCTTCATTAGATGCAGCTTTTGCCCAGCCTAATTCTGGCAGTATCAGAATTGCGGCTACTGAAAGCCAAAAAAAGCCATACGAGGTAAATGCAGTAAGTCCAAAGGTGTTGTTACGCCGGCCCTGAATGATTCCGGCAATAATTTGGGCGAGTCCACCATAAAAAATACCCATAGCAATAACCATCGCGTTCAGTCCGAAAAAACCTGCGGTATGCAAGCTAAATGGTAGGAGTGTCATGCCCAGGGAACATAGTCCTAATGGTGCAGGATTGGCCGTTTCGGATGTAATTACAGAAACGGTTTCTGGAGTGGTAGTTTGTATCATATATTTAATTTGGTTTTGATTTGTCAATTAAATGTAGCGATGCTAAATGAAGGTGATTGATATAAATGACGCTTAATGACAGGCCAGGGTGCGCAAAATTTTTTAACTGTGATCAAATTTCATTACGTTTTGAAAAGAAATTGCTGTGTACTGTGATATTTGTTCATGCTGTGCGAATAATTAAGAAAACATCAGATGAAATATTTAAACATATGTTTAGTCTTAAGGAAATAGTATCAGTAGCCTTATCTTATACATTCTTAAAGAAGGCTTACAGGCGAAGGTTTGACCAAGTTTATATCAATAAATAATGGCGGCGGAAAAAAAAGATACCCTGCAATTTTTATCTGTGGTGGAATCCCACAAGGGAATCTTATATAAGATAGCAAATGCTTATTGTAAGGATGCCGAAGACAGGCAGGACCTTATTCAAGAGATTATGTTACAGTTGTGGAAATGTTTCGATAGTTATAACAGTCATTACAAATATTCGACCTGGATGTACAGGATAGCGCTGAATGTGGCAATATCTATGTATAGGAAAGAACATAGGCGAAAGGACATATCAGGCCCTATTACTGATCAAATCCTGCTCCTGGCCGATACAGGCTACAATAATGAGATCGATATGAAGATCAGTCTGCTGCAGCAGTTTATTAGTGAATTGAAAGAGTTCGATAAGGCATTGATGCTGCTTTATCTTGAACAAAAGAGCCATAAAGAGATGGCAGAAATCCTGTATCTCTCAGAAACAAATATTGCTACTAAAATTGGCCGTATTAAAGAAAGACTGAAACAAAAATTTGCGCACACACTAAATCAATTATAATGGAAGATCTGGAAATTTTAAATCTCTGGAAAGCTTATGACCAGAAGCTGGAAGAGAACCTCAACTTTAACAGGAAAAATGCAGAAGAGATTCTGAATATTAAGGTAAACTCATTATTGTCATCTATGAAACCTCTTAAAATCTTTACGATTCTAGCAGGGATATTATGGGTTGGCTTTGGTGGCTTAATGCTAATAAACCTGGCCTTACACACACTGTCATCAGTTAATCCCTTTTTCCTACTGTCGGCAGCACTGCAGGTGCTCATAACGGCTATCGCGCTGATTATGTACACCTATCAGTTCGTACTGATCAGCCAGGTTGATATGAGCAGGCCAGTTGTTGAAACGCAGGAACAACTAGCAAGGCTGAAGTCCTCCACCCTGTGGATAGCCCGCATTCTTTTTCTTCAGTTACCCTTGTGGACTACATTTTATTTATCCTGGAGTATGTTTACAAGTGGAAATATGATAATGCTGATTGTACAGGCACTTGTAACCGCATCATTTACTTATAGTGCTATATGGCTATTTCTGAATATTAAATTTGAGAACAGGGATAAAAAATGGTTCAGGCTGATGTTTGAAGGGAAAGAATGGACACCAGTAATGCAATCAATGGAATTGCTTAGCCAGATAAATGAATATAGAAAGTTGTAAACATTTTGTCAGATGAGCTGTTCTGGTATGAAATCTACAACTATGAAAAATAAGAAATTGATACAAGCTCTATTTACACCGGGATCCGGTGGCAGAACACCTGCATTGATTGCTTTAGCGGCAGGTTTAGCAGTTGGTGCAGCAATCGGCATTTTATTTGCACCTGAAAGTGGTAAACAAGTACGCGACAAGATCCGTGACACTGTTAAAGGACTGGGCAAAAATATCCAGGAAGAACCGGAAGTAGTCGAAAGTCCCCGTGTAGCGCGTGCTGCTCCCAAGAAACCTAAGTCTGACATTAAAGCGCTTGTACATGATGCTCATGCATCAGGAGCACATACTGAGCAGGGAATAGGTTAAAGCAAGCATTATTGTTTATCACCTCATATTACAGCTTTAAGCCAGCTGAACCATGCTGGCTTAAAGCTGTAATATGAGGTGATCGAATATTTAGCATACGGGCTCTCGGCCATATAGAGCTGAAATTTATCAGTTCGCTAATCTTGCGAAGCAGGTTATTCTTGATAATATCTGCTCATAAAGCCTTAAAAAGGAAATAATTGAAGCTCCCGGTGTCGATTTAACGGAAATTTTATTGAAAGCAGACTGGATGTAGGAATTTAAAATAATTTACAGTTACTTTGTTGTTTATAATTAATCTAAATACAATGAAGATACTTGTACTTATTCCTTTTTATTTTCTTTGCATCAGCGCGGCGTTCGCGCAGCAACATGGCAGCATCAGCGGTAAAGTCACCACTGCTGATGGTCAGCCAGTGGCCTATGTTACAGTAAGTATTGAAGGCAGCTCCTATGGTGCCTCGACTACTGACAAAGGCAATTACCGCATTAACCGTATCAATCCAGGTACCTATAAGGTAATGGTAACTGCGGTAAATATCAATGCACAGGCTAAACAGGTTACCGTTACTGGTAACCAAAACGAGGTATTAAACTTTGTGCTCAATCTTAGTAATGCACAATTAAAAGAAGTGATGGTGAATGCGCGGCCCAGTGGCATCAAGATGGATAATCCATCACAGTCGCTGCGTTTGCAGGAGCCACTACTGCAGGTACCGCAAAATATTCAGATAGTTTCTGGTCAATCTATTAAAGAACAGCAGATAACCAGCATGAGCGATGGGATCATCCGCAACGTTAGCGGCGCTGTACGCCTGGAGCACTGGGGCGATTTATATACCAATATTACCATGCGTGGCTCACAGATACAGGCATTCCGCAATGGCTTCAACGTGGTAAGTTCCTACTGGGGGCCACTGACTGAAGATATGAGCTTTGTGGATCATATCGAATTTGTTAAAGGTCCTGCAGGCTTTATGCTATCCAACGGCGACCCAAGTGGTTTATATAATGTCGTTACTAAAAAGCCGACGGGCCAGACCAAAGGTGAGGTAAGTCTGACCAGTGGTAGTTTTAATCTGAACAGGGCTACGCTGGATCTGGATGGTAAACTGAGTAAAGACGGCAAGCTACTGTACCGGTTAAACGTCGCTGCCCAAAATAAAGGTTCTTTCCGCGCCAATGAGTTTAACGACCGATATGCGGTTGCCCCGGTAGTTTCCTATCAGCTTGACGATAAGACGAAGCTGACTGCGGAGTATGTTTACCAGCGTGCACACACATCAGATGTTGGCTCATATTACGTTTACAGCCAGTCAGGTTATGCTACTCTTCCTCAAAATACATCTTTTTTACCTGCGGGCATACCGGCTACAAATATTAACGACCATAGTTTTACGCTGAACCTGCAGCACCAGCTTTCGGATGACTGGAAGTTGACGGTACAGGCGGCCCGTTACAAATATTCACAGCTGGGCACATCGATGTGGGCTGATTCCGTGAAATCGGACGGATCTGTATATCGTAACTATGCCATTTGGGAAGCGCAGAGCAGCATGTCATTAGCCCAGGCCTTCCTGACAGGAAAAGTAAAAACCGGAAGTGTGGTACACCGCATCTTAGGGGGCTTGGATATGGCTGATAAGAAGTATGTTGCCGATTATAACCAAACGCATTCACTGGATACCGGATCTGTGCCATTTAACCCGAATAACCCGCTGACCTTGGATAATCCATCTAATGGCTATGCTACATTTGACCGCAGCACGAGTCTGGAAGCACGTGCCGCCGCTGGCTACGGACTGATTAACTCCAGTTATTCCAGCCTGTATCTGCAGGATGAACTCGGTTTTCTGAACAACAGGATAAGATTAACCTTAGCTGCGCGTTATACTTCTATAAAGCTGTCGGATTTTGGTACTGCTGAAAAGGCTAAACATTTTACCCCGAGGGTAGGCTTGAGTATTTCAATTGATGATCAGACATCTGTTTATGGTTTGTACGACCAAACCTTTTTGCCGCAAGCCGGAAACGTAAGTATTGGCAAGCTTAAACCACTTACAGGCAATAACCTTGAATTTGGAATAAAAAAAGACTGGTCTGATGGGAAGTGGAATACAACCCTGGCTGCATACCGCATTTTAAAAGAAAATGAACTGACTGCAGATCCTAATGCGCCAGCCAACTC
>JAATFQ010000015.1 GCA_015655115.1 Sphingobacteriales bacterium | reverse complement strand
ATGCGGATGGAAGACCAGGCAAAAGAAAAGTTGTTGTTCATGCCGCTCTTTCGTGGAAATTTTTTCCGGCTCGTCATTTGCAAAACACCAGGGCTTCGGTTCCTGTTGCCCGATGAAACCGTCAGTACTTCCTCAAACTGTATCTATTTTGCCTATCCAGGCAAAATAGAAAGTTGGCAACGCGTGGAAACCATCTACGGTTACCTCGTTTGTTTTACCCCTGAATTTGCGGAAATAGACCCATTGAAACCCTTGTTTGAAAAAGACTTTCCCTTCTTCATGAACGGGGCCAATTCAATTTTGAGATTGTCGCAGGAAGATATGGATACCATAGGGCATACAGCCGAAACGCTGCTCAGCGAAATGAAATCTGGTCATGCCGATAATTTTGAAATGGTAAAACCTTTGTTAAAGGTGCTGCTTATTCATGTCCGTCGCCTGTACTATAAAGATAAAGCGGCAAAAACAGATTTTCAGTTAAAACAGGCATCGCTTATGATCAGGTTCAGGAAAGTGTTGAATTCTTATTCTATCGATGCCCCGGACAAAAGAAAAGAACAAAAGCCAACTGTAAGAAATATTGCAGGCGAACTGCACCTTACACCCAGTCATTTGAACTTCCTGGTTAAAAAATATACAGGGCACACCGCTTTATACCATATCAATGAAAAGATATTGCTGGAGGCAAAAAGCTTGTTGACACATACGGATCTACAGGTGTCGGAAATAGCTGATCTGCTGCAATTCAACGAACCAGCTTATTTCAACCGGTTCTTTAAGAAAATGACCGGCATAACACCCACAGCTTACCGCGATGATGCCCTTCAGCTCATGCGGCAACCGCTCGATAGCTCAAATCGATAAAAAGTCCAATCATTGCCCGAATAGGTATAAGCCATATTCTTTTCACGTTCCCGAAATTTGGACTATTAAACAAAGAAAAGAATGAATGACTTAAATAAAAGCGGCGGAACGGCTGCACAGGTATCCATGCTCCCGGTCTATATCGTATCACTGGCAACTTTCATTATCTTTTTCCAGGGCTTCATGGTGGCACCGCTGCTGCCCATGCTTTCTGAACACTTCAGCACTACTGTTCGGCACGTCAGTTTTATCGAACCTGCCTACTTGCTCGGGTATGGGTTGCTCACATTGGTGTATGCACCTCTTAGCGACCGCTTCGGCAGGTTCCGGATTGTTGCTTTTTGCCTCGTTATGTTTTGTTTGTTTACGCTGTTGACAGCTTTTGTAAACGGAATCAACCAGATGATTTTCTTAAGATTATTGACAGGCATCGGTGCTGCTGGTATTGCCCCTACAACTATTAGTTGGATCAGTGATAACTATCCTTACGAAAAGCGGGGTCACGCTCTCGGGATCTTCTTCGGCAACATGGCAGGTGGTACGGCGTTTGGATCCAGCGCCGGGGCATTAATTACTTCTGTGATAGGCTGGCAATGGCTTTTTGTGGGGGTCGCAAATATCGGGTTGGTTATTTTTAGCCTGATATTGATACAGCAAAAGAATATCTTCGGAAAAAGGGAAGCTGTATCAAAAACCAGGGATAAGATTTTGCTGTCTTTCCGTAGTATCTTGTCGACCGGAAGGGCAAGGCGTACCTATTTTTATGTATTGTTCAACGGTATGTTCCATGGCGGCATTTTTGCCTGGCTGGCTTATTTCTTCTATAAGAATTACGGATTGAACGAATTTCAGATCGGTCTTGCCTTATTAGGTTATGGTATTCCTGGGCTATTGTTTGGGCCATTTTTGGGCAAGCTCGCCGACCGCTACGGAAGAAACAAGATAATACCTTTAGGCCTATTCCTGGGCGCAGTCACCGTGCTGTTACTAAGCCAGAATTTCAGTCTTGCCGCTTCCTGTGTTTTGGTGGCATTGCTGTCTTTAGGATTTGATTTATCCCATCCCCTGTTCGCTGCTATTGTCACCACATTCAGTTCCAAAAAAGGCGCTGCTACAGGGCTTTTCGCTTTTTTCCTTTTCTCAGGTTATGGCCTCGGAAGCCTGGGATTGACCCTGATCGTGAATATCGGTCTGGACAGGGCATTCCAGTTATTTGGCTTTGGTATTTTGGTTGCAGCGATTTGTTCGATATTTGTTTTCAGGAACGAGAATTAATAACAAAGAAGATTGTCACCACCCCGCTACATTTATACTCCCCCCGCTTTTACTGGTAGTTTGGAAATAATATCTTTATCACCTTATGACTTACAAAGTTGATAATTGTTAAATTGAAAAAAGCTAGCAGCCTGTCGGACTAAATGCCTAAGACTCCTGAGAATTCAATATTTACAGCCAACTTTCCTTTCACACTCAAATATGGAAATGTAGAGTGGTCAAAAGTGTCGATTTTACCTGTTTTTTGCATTTTTATATCTTCTTTGATTTAAGTCCGACAGGCTGCTAGTATATTTAAAAATAGCATTTGCAGCTAAAACGTAACAAATAAAAGGTGAGTGATTTGGTTAGTACCAGTTCCAAAGCCCTACAAATATTGAATAACCCCTGATTTTCACTCTAGTTGTGAAATCCCAGCGGGATCACCAGAAAAATAAGACGCTTCTAAATGTTATTTAAGGGCGCTTTTTGGTTAAGGATTACTGATAAATTACCATCTGTTCTATTTCACTGCATATTTGGTGCTCGAGTACCATGAGGTCTTTATATTTACATTGTCCAAAAGCCACCCATTGTTAGTAATTTATATCTTTATTGTCTCAATAAATAATACTTATACTGACAAATAATGATAAAATTCCTAAATGAATGATAACGATATTAAAAGGATCTCCAGACTGACTGCGATTCTGATACAATTGCAAACAAAAAGAGTTATAACATCCACAGCACTTGCCGAAAAATTTGGCGTTAGTGTTAGAACAATATATCGCGATATAAGAATTTTGGAACAAGCAGGAGTTCCAATATACATATCAAATGGAAAAGGGTATTCGTTAGTGGAAGGTTATAGAATTCCACCTGTTATGTTTACTGAAAATGAGGCAAATGCTTTAATCACTATTGAACAAGTAGTACTAAAAAACAGTGATAGTTCTCTTGTTAGGGCGTATAGTGATGCAATCAGCAAAATAAAAGCTGTTTTATTATACGCAACAAAAGATAAAGTGGAACTCTTAGCAAATAGGATCGCTATTAGTCCTGCCATCCCAAATATGGCTACAAGTGATTCATTGACATTAATTCAGAACGCACTAACTTCCTTTAAGATTTTAAATATTACTTATCTATCAGGACACAAAGATGAAAAAACAGACCGAAATATCGAACCATTTGCCTTATATTATACGTTAAAGGAAAGTTGGGCATTAATAGCATATTGCCACCTTCGAGAAGATTATAGAATGTTCCGTTTAGATAGGATTATGGAGATTAAATTACTCGAATTAAGTTTCAAACCTCATGAGATTACACTTGCATCTTATTTAAAAAACAAAGAAAAAGAATTCAACACCCCTGACACATAGTTGTCACTTGACCAATTTATTTTTGTGTTATTATATTAAATAATAGTATCATGAATTTAGCATCATTAAGAATTATCACCGCCGACATCAAACGATTGGTTGAGTTTTTTGAAAAAATTACAGGGTTATCTGCTCACTGGTCAACAGAAGACTTTGCAGAGATAACTACCGGTAGTTGTAATTTAGCAATAGGAAGTACACGGACAATGAGTTTGTTCGGAAAAGATTTAGCACACCCGGAGAATAACAAAAGTGTAATCATAGAATTTCTTGTGGAGAATGTCGATGAGCAATACAATAATATTAAAGATTTATTAAGTGAAATTGTTCAGAAGCCTACAACGATGCCATGGGGAAATCGTTCATTATTATTTCGCGACCCGGACGGCAATTTAATCAATTTCTTTACTCCTGTCACTCCAGAAGCTATAAAGAAATTTAGTTAACTGAACCTCCCTACGTCTTTACTGAACAGTGAGTAGCAAGCAATGTTGTCGGACATTTTGAATAGTGATAGGGCGATAGCCGTGAATGTTCAAATTATACGAGTTCTTAATCGTATGCACCAAATGTTGGCTGATAATACTGATCTGAGGTTAGAAATTGAAAAAATAAAAGACAAACTAAATAATCAAGATAAAAACATGGAAATTGTATTTCGATATCTTGACGAATTAGTAGAAAAACAAGAAAACCCAAATCCACTAAGAACCAGAATAGCTTTCAAACCCGGTATTTTATAAATCAATGAAACTTGATGTTACACAAGTGATATCAAGTTTCGCTGATTTATTCCTGCGTTCTATTGTAGGCAGACTTCCATTATAGTTTCAGTAATAAAAGTAATATCACTAGATTTGCCGCCCAAACTTACAAATAGTGCACAAGGCGCTGAATGCTGTAAATAATTACAAAAAACATAAATGGAAAAGAACGATTTTGTATCCATCTGGCTGGCAGAAAATGGAAACCCCGCTATAGAGGAGTTAACACAGTTGAATCTTGATGTTGCCAGTAAAACCTCAAAAACATTAACCGCCAAAAATCTTTCAGCAAATGAACTTGCTGTCTCACTAGACATCAATCCAGACGAAATCAATAGATGGCTAATGGGCAGGCATTCTTTCAGTGTAAAGATAATAAATGAAATCTTAGATACCATGGCAGATTATTCTGCAAAGTCATAATTAAAAGCCCGATTTAACCCGAAATTTTAGTTTTGAATAATTGGTTTTACCAAGGACAATTGGCTGGAGCAGGGTAGTATTCTTCGCTAAAATATTGCCCGGTAGGTCCATCCTGACCCAACAATGCATATTTGGCGATGCGTTTTCCTGCTTGTTCAGTTGTACTCGTTCCCTGATGCCCCGTGAAATCCGTCTGCGTCCAGCCCGGACAAACAGCATTTATTTTAAATGGCGTATCACGAAGTTCATAAGCCAGGTTCACCGTATACATGTTCAGTGCTGATTTGGAAGATTGATAAACCACATATCTTTTAGGGTAACTATTGCCATAAATGTCTGCTGCCATGGTAAGAGATGCCATGGCAGTGCTCACATTAACAATCCTTGGCTCCGGTGACTCTTTCAATAAGCCGATGAATGCCTGTGTGACCCGTACAATGCCGAATACATTTGTATCATAAACCTTTAAATATTCGTCGGCTGTTGATGTTAAAGCTGATTGTTCAAAGTTACCGGAGATGCCAGCATTGTTGACCAGAACATCTAACACTCCGGCCTTTTCACCAATAGTTTTCCGCGCTGCATCTACCGAGTCCTGGTTCGTGACATCCAGCCGTATGGCCTCCACATTATTTAGTCCTTCAGCTTTCAAACTGTCTGCCGCGGACTGACCATTCTCTAACGTACGGCTGCCCAAATAAACAAAGAATCCATTTTGAGCTAATATTTTCGCTGTTTCAAAGCCAATCCCTTTGTTGGCCCCTGTTACTAATGCTGTTTTCATAAGTCGTTATCTCTAATTGATGAAGCAAAGGTAGCGAGCAGCGAATTTATCAGTATGGACAAATCCCTTTAATTCCGGGACAAATCCTGCAACTCTGAAAGGTAGCGGCTTACGCTCTTTCCGGTGCTTTTTTTAAAGAGACGGGAGAAATAACCAGGGTCGTTAAAGCCCAACTCATAGGCCAGTTCTTTGACTGAGATCGTGGAGTATTGCAGTTTCCGCTGAGCTTCCAGCATGAGCCGGTTAGTAATCCATTCCTTAGGCGACACACCTGAATATTCCTTTACAATCCCGTAAAGTGTATTTGATGTTAGCGCGAGCTTTTCAGCAATGCTTTGTACGTCATGCTGCTCGGTCAGACTATTTTCTACAGCCAGCTTAAAAGCTATGTACTTTGACAATTTAGAAGTGGTGCTGATACCCTGGCTTTGATACTCTTCAAAATAACCTGCGTTATATTCGGTCAGCAAGGCATGTAAATGAGCTAAAATGACCTCAGCCTTTTTCTGTTTCCCTGGCGCATGAAGTAACTGGAACAACCCGGAAAGCAAATTCTTTATCCGTTTTTGTGAAGCGGGATCAAAAGAGATGGAATTTACATTGAATGGATTAACAAGGAAAGGGTACGAACCGGGAAGCAGCGTTAGTGTATTTTCATCAAATGAAAGCGCATACTGCGGCATGTTCTTGTCGTAAGGCAACTTAGTAAAGATCTGATTGGGCAAGCCAAAGGCCAACGCACCATCGTTAATGGTAAATTCTTCCAGATCGGTCTTAAACGTTGCTGTACCTTTTTCGAGGTATTGGAAATAATAAAAAGATAGCCGGTGCGGCCTGACCAATATCCGCATTACATCATCGGGCAAAGGAATGGCGCAATTTTCGTTCAGAGCGATGCACACCTTGTCATGATGCCTGATCTTTTCCAGTAAGCCGATAGTTTCTTCCATTTGAAATCAGGTTATCTTATCAAAGGTAGTAAAGAAAATTTAAGATGATTGTAATTTAATGTTATGGCAAGATTTGTATAACTATATCAGGATGTTGTCTTATTGTATACTATATCACGACGTGATAAATGCCCAGTATAGCTATGGTTTGTTCGTAGACTGTTCGAGGCACGAGCAGTGATACTCAGGAGTAAATAAGGTGTCACTGCGGTAAATTGAACTGGTTAAACCAACCGCAGTGACACCTTATTTAATGCCTATTTATACCCGTCTTGCTACAAATCTATCCAGTGGCTACCCATTCTTGTTTCACTGTCCAGAGCATCCTGGCAGTCAATTGTGATCAACCGTGGTCAATTACCGTCATGTGGTAGCGGCCGTTGTTTTTCTTTTATCTTTTCTCCTACATTGAATGGAAATAAAAAATTATACTTTTTTTCTAAAATCTTCAATCAACTCTTCGACGTGATCCCAGAGGAATGTGGAGCCATGTTTTATTTTATCAATTTTTTGATAAACTGTATCGAAAGAAACGGCATATTCAGTCCATGTTCCACCCTGATTAGAAATATTCTGAAGAATAGGCTCTAACCTGTCAATTGCTTTTGCAAATTTCGCGTCGTTGCTTTCCCCATTTTCAAACTCAATCCAAATCTCTGTAAAGTCTTTAGCCATATCTTCTGGCAAAATGCCGAAAATACGATGTGCGGCAATTAACTCTTCATCAGTATTGGTATGATCTTTTGTGGTATCATAAAGAAAAGTGTCCCCTGCATCAATTTCAACAATATCATGCAATAACACCATTTTCAATACTTTGAGTACATTGATAGGTTCATTAGCGTATTCGGACAAGACCATTACCATCATAGCAAGGTGCCAGCTGTGTTCAGCATCATTTTCATGTCTTTCACTGTTAAATAATTTTGTTTTTCGCTGTATATACTTAAGCTTATCAATCTCCCTTATAAACTCCATTTGCATCAATAGCCTACTCAATTCTTTCATTATATTCTATTTTTATAATATAATTGCAAAGAAAGCACTCTCGCCTCATACCATAAAGGACATTTGTCCGGCCACGTAAATGATAAGAACTAATAAAGAACTATTCAGCTATATTACTAACCTGGTCCTTTCGGGATCCGCCGGTTCATTTAGTGAACATCATTATGCCCCATTACAGAGAATCCTGGTTGAAGGTAAAAACGTATTCTCTGTATATATCATGAAGAGCGGGATCGTTAAATGCTACCTCACTACAGACACTGGCAGTAACTTTATCCAGGAGTTTTTTGGGGAAGGAGAGCTTTTCGGTGAAATTGAGTTAATGGATGATAGTTACAGTTATTGTACTATTGAAGCTATCGACGATGTAACCGTTTATAAAATTCAAAAAAGTGATTTTCTTAGATTGCTTGATCATGATAAAAAATTCAACCGCCTTTTTATTGAGGCTTTGATCTCAAAATTAAAATATAAAGCAACACGTCATTCCTATAATCAATCTCACATTATTGAAGATAAATTGAGGAGGTTGAAGATGAAATTTCCTGAATTAGAAGAGGTAATTTCAAAACAAGATATTGCAGATTATCTGGGTATTACCTTAAGAGCCTTGAACAGAACAATCAAGACCATGTCGCAAGAAATAAATCCTTAAATTATAACCTTTGTTAATTATTCAACCAGTATACCTTGGATAAGATCCTATTCTTTGTCATTAAATCCTCTACCTATTTATTTTCACACAAGCATCAACAAAAGTGTTTGATAAAGGTGCCGGCAGGTTCACGAAAGTCACCATGAATTGAGGCTTTTTCCTTTAAAAAATTATTAATGTATAAAAGAATGGTATCAACAAGTTGAGCATTAATCTTTACCTGGCACTATTTATTAACCCAGGTGAATGATCCGAAGTTTTTTATTTCAGAATTTTGCTGTATTAAAAATCAAAAATATGAAAACACAAATCGGTCGGAATTCCTGGGGAATAAAATCAGTGTCATTTTGGAGTGTGCTGATTTTAGCATTCGGTATTATAGTTGCCATCTAATGTTAATATTCAGGCACTCGAAGATACTGTCATATATCGAATTAGTGCCGAAGGAATTCAGCAGTTCTATAGTGAGGTAGCTAATGGCGAAAGATTTGGTCGTATAGCCATAGAAAAAGTTTTTGTTAATGTTATTAGCCAGGTCGTTTCGCTTTACACCGACACCCCAGATAAACGTTACTTGAAATTCCTCTCTGATTATCCTGAGTTGGTTCAGCGAATCCCTCAATATTATATAGCTGCTTATGTTGGGGTTAAGGCTCCTTCACTGAGTCGTATCCGAAAACGCTTAGCAGCAAGACATTAGAATACGCCCAATCAAGATATTTTTCTTCGAATTTCCAGGGATATGGTTTTCCAGGATGATCCAAATCAAGCTTAACGGCTTTTCTAAATTATTAATAAGTGATATATATCACTATTCATTTATTACAACATCTATATAATTTTTAAAATCAATTAATATCTTTACGACATAAATAACCCGATATTTAATGCGTAAAATGTTCTCTGTCTTTAAAAATAATTCACACCCACAAGTAGCTCTTAAGATTTATTCAATCTCACTTTTGACCTTTATTATTACAAGTGTCTTAACAAATATCACTGCTGCGCAAAATGTTAAAAAAAATGTAAAGAGCAATGTAGCCCCCGACTCTTTAGAAAATAGATTTGAAATCGGTATAACTGGTGGACTCAGCCTAAATCAATTTACCAAAGGCCAGCCGCATACAAGCCTGAACACCGGTTACACGGCGGGCCTGTCTGTAAACTATAAACTATTCAAAAATATAAGTTTACAACTGGAAGCCAACTCCCTTCAGCAGGGAGGAAGAATGCTTCTTTTCAGGGACGACACCAGGCTTGGGTTACCTGAAAGCTTTGAAACAAAAAATGTGACAAACAGCTCATATGCCCTAAATAGCATCGAAATACCTCTTTTAATCAATTATACTTTTAAGATAAGACCAACATGGTCCCCATCCGTGTATGTTGGTGGAAGCTATGCCCACACGTACAATGTTACTGAAAGTTATCAAAAAACCGGCGACTTGCTTCCAGGTGAGGACATCATCGTTACAGCCAGCGGATCAAAAAATGTAACCAGCTCATTCAATGGCGGCAGGATTAATTTAATTGTTGGGGCAAACATCAAATTGCCTCTGACTTCAAGATTATTGCTGTTGATAGACATGAGATATCTGGAAGGACTTACCTCTGCAATAGATAACTATTCTTACATGAGCAAAATTGGTTTTGGAAGTGATCTCAGAACTAACTCATTTCTTTCAAAAGTAGGAATCATATTACCTCTGAATTAGAAAGTATATTACCCTAAAAGTAGAAATCATATCACCCCTAAAGCAGGAATTATATTATCCCAAAGTAATAAGTAAGCGTACAAGCGTTCAATCAATAAAAATTAAATTAATAAATAAGCAGAATATGAAGTCGAGATTTACTCTTTTCACAATCATGTTACTTTCCGTTCTTATTACAAGCTGTAGTAAGAGTGATTTTAATGAAAGTGACGCCCTGGCAGCCCAAACGGCGCTATTGAACCTAAAATATCAGCATGAGCTTGATTTGGAAACCTTAAAACAAAAAGGTGCTACTGCTATGCAGGAGTTAATTAATACCGCGGCTCTTGAGCAAATTAAACTAAATGATAGCTTAGCAACTAAAAGTGCCATTGCTGCCAAAAAACAAGACTATAGCGTAACGGTTGTGGATGTTTATACCAATGCACCATTAGCCGACGCTGATGTTATTGTATCTTCTGAAGGTAAAGTGTTTTCAGCAAAAACAAATGCACAGGGAGTGGCAACATTTACCTCATTATATCTTTTTCCTACCAGTAGCTTCCTCATTTCAAAAACTGGTTATGCCGCAACGCAGATATTACAGCAATATATAACTTCTGGTCCTGCCAGGCTGTGGAATGTTGCAGATCTTTCCAATGAAATTTCTGGTAACTTGTACATTGATACTGATTTAACAAATACTTCTCCGGAAAAAGTTGGTGCCAATGTTTTAGTTACCGCTTCTACAACAGTCCCTAATAACGCTTTAGGATCTTATACCGTTTACTTTCCTACCTACACAACTGCAACAGGTAGTTATGCTATTAAGCTTCCACCAGCAACAAATGGCTATACCCTTACATTTGAATCCATTGCGGCTGATCAGAAGCTATATGTCAATGCAACAGAGGATGATGCTGTACCTTCATTCCCAAGTAGCTTGCCACGACTTACTACTATAAAAACCTATTTTAATGTAAATAGTTATAGTGCAAATGTGCCAACGGTTAATAATTATTATTACTTTAAAATCGCGGCAGATAAAAAAGGAAAAGTTTTATATGTTCCAGGCTATTCTAATTATTATGGTTACAACCAGGTTTTTCTATCTGCCGTAAGTGACAAATTTCAGGTTGAAAGACTTTATACTTACAATTATTATTATTCAAATGGAGTATATGTTGATTATACTTCCACTACCTATGATGCCAATACAAAAATTGATGTACAGTTAGTTGACGTTACAGGAAACATTATAGAAACTGCACCACAGCTATCTGCATTGTCTGGAGCAGACGGAAAGTTATTAAATTATAGCTCGACTGAAGGTGGCAGTGGGTACATACATCTTAAAAGGGATGCCAGTGGTACGCTGGTACCTAATGCTAAAGGTGTAATTTTAAAAGGTACCCCATATGATACTTATTATAATTACTATAGCTTGAATTTTACCAGTAATTTAAATACAGCAGCAAACAATTATAGTAACAATACCTTTCTATTGTCCAAAAAAGGCGATAAAAAAGTAGTTAACTTTTACTATGGCTCTGGCGATAGCAGAGCTAAAGTAGTTTATTAAGCAGTATAACTACTAGTTGTTACAAATACAAGGAGCCCCAAATTTCTTTGGGGCTTTTCTATGTACCCGATGCTTAAAAGAAATCTCTTGGTAAACATATAATGGGTATCTTGCTGCTTTATTTAAATACTAATTCCTATGCCCTTTAGTTCTCTTGGTTTATCACCTGCCCTGTTAAAGGCGCTTGAAGACCAGAATTTCACAGTACCCACTCCTATTCAGGCAGATGCTATACCTGCTATTCTAAATAAAAAAGACGTTTTAGGTATCGCTAAAACAGGTTCCGGAAAAACCGCCGGGTATGTTTTACCTCTGCTAATGAATTTGCAAGACTCAATTGGAGCTAAAAATCGCCATGCTAATGTGCTGGTATTAGTACCCACACGTGAACTGGCTGAACAGGTAAAGGATGTTTTTAGAATTTTTGGTAAGGCACTGCCTCAACCTGTTAAAACCCTGGCTGTATATGGCGGAGTATCCATCAACCCACAAATGATGGCTTTACAAGGCGTGAATGTATTGGTTGCTACGCCTGGGAGATTATTGGAACTAGTCGGTTCTAATTCAGTACACCTATCTGATATTGAAACACTTGTTTTAGATGAAGCAGACAAGATGCTTAATTTAGGGTTTAAAGATGAGCTGAACAAAATCCTTGCGCTGTTACCTGAGCAGCGCCAGAACATATTATTATCGGCCACACTAAGTCCTGATCTGGAGCATATTCACCAGATCTTGCTGCATGAGCCAGTGGTGATTAAAATCGCTGCTGAAGAGGATTCACTAGACCTGATCACGCAGGTGGCTTACATTGTTTCAGCAGAAAAAAAAGGGCCATTTTTGCGATACCTGATTAATCATCATGAAATGAAACAGGTATTGGTATTCACTTCTTCTGTACAACAGGCAGACGCTGTTGTCAACAAGCTTCGTAAAAACAATATTGCTGCAAAAGCTATTCACAGTAAAAAGAGCCAGGGAGCCAGAACTGACACTTTAGCTCATTTTAAATCTGGTAAGCTGAGGGTGCTGGTAGCTACAGATTTAATGGCAAGGGGAATTGACATTAATTTTCTGCCCTTTGTAATTAATTATGAATTACCACGGTCACCAAAAGATTATGTCCACCGCATCGGCAGAACCGGCCGTGCAGGGGAAGCTGGCGATGCCATCTCACTGGTCAGCGAGAGTGAGTTACACCATTTTGAGGTCATCCAAAAAAAGATGGGAATACAGGTTAGTTTAATCGATAGCGCAGGAATTTAAACGATATAAGCAATATACAATTTGGTTTACATGAATGCCATCAAGCCCTGTTTAGCAGAAACATTGGTTGATGGCGTTCATGTAAACTGCTTGATTTGATTTTTTAAAAATAATATCCCGGCACTGGTTGAATTGAATAAATGCTTTCAGCGTATCCACGATTTCTTCAATCATAGCATCACTGAGTTCTATCTCCTCGAAATGCAGGTTATGGACAATCAACAGCTTCTGTTTCCGGTCAGCCTTGGCATCCATCCGCGCAACAAAAGTGTCCCCTACCAATACTGGCAAGGAAAAATAACCATACTTCCGTTTTGGAGCAGGCACAAAACATTCGATCTGATAATCGAAATCGAAAAAGTCCCTTAACCGGTGCCTGAAAACATTTAGAATATCGAAAGGTGAGAGAATGAAAGCCTCACCCGACAATTCAATTTCCTTATTTTGATCAGCCAGCATATAAAGCGGAGCGCTTTTCAGTCCTTCTACCACCACTACCCTAATTTCACCCTCAGCAACCATTTTCTCCAGCTCCATCTTGATCAGGTTCCCCTTCACATGACGGGCACGCCAGGCCATTTCTTTAACATAGGAAACACCCAGCGCACCAAGCGTACGCCGGATTACGTAACGGGCATATTCCTCTGCACCTGGCACCGTAAGATCTGTTTCGGGAGGAATTAGATTCATCGGCAGATCATATACTTTCTTAAAACCTTTGGTACGAGTAATCATCAGCTGACCATCAAGATATAACCGTTCGAGCGCCACTTTGGCCGGCCGCCAATCCCACCAGCCAGAACTGGCTTCGAGCCGGTCATCGTCAAAGTCCCCCACCATAAGCGGCCCCTCACGTTGCACACGGTCAAGTACCTGCTTCATCAAATTGCTTTCTGCATTGGTCAGCGGTTTCCGTTGAGCTGCAAAGGCATCTTTTACCGTCAGCGAAAAGCGGAAGTCATGCGTCGGGATATAGCCTGCATCGGATGAAAAATACTCAAAGATGCGGCCATCAGCAGATAGTTCGTCCAGCCATTTATGCTCATAATCAGGCACACGGGCAGCCATGACGTGATGATGCGCGCGCTCTACCACGTAATTCGTATCCAGCTGCACAAACCCAAGGTGATCTATCAGCCTGTAAACTGCCTCCATGCCTGTCCCAAACTGTGCCCTTCTGGCCAATCCTGCGGCCTGCAGGATGATCTTCCGGACTTGTGCCTTACTAAGTATCAGTGGTTCCATAGTAGCAAAATAATAAAATAAACGGGAGCTATTAACGCAGATTAATAAATAAACTGCTATTCTATTTTAGAAGCGGCTGTGATTATCTATATAAAAGCAATTATGCTATTCAATGATAACCAACAGTATCATCAATAAAAATCTCCTCGTCCTTTTCAACAACCTCGTTGGTAATCTTTCGCATTAAGATACTCTGCCCCGTTATTGCCGGATTATTCCCTCTGCCCAAAGGCCATTTCCCGAAGGTATCAGCGATATGAATTCCGGCGAGGCTGGCTGCCTGTAAGCCAAAATCTGTACAATTCTGCTTGTTCAGGTTGTATTCCATCCCCTCAAAGTTTTTGGTCAATTCCAGTATGCGTTCAAACTTCCTCCTGGAAATAAACTTGCCCAGTACCTCGTCCCATAAATGCCCGGCATCATCTTTAAATGTCGCCGAGGTAGCTGGAAAAATAGGTGTTGCAGAAAGCAGCTGATCTTTCTTAGGGTAAAATCCAAACGATGCTGAAGCATATGTAGAGTCTGTGTTGTACTTGATCAGTGTGATAAAAGTATGCCCGGTGTTCACCCAAACGAATATTTTACGTTTTCCGGGAGCCGGTTGTTTAACATGGAAAAGCATGGCGTAAGCCATAGCAGTTTTTCCATCATTAAAATTACTACTGATCTGATGAAAATTAGTCCGCTTACTTCTTATGCCTCGCGGCTTAGTTTTTAGTACCAAAGCATGTTTACCAACTATGGAATCATCTTTCGAACTTAGGCTAAAACTCCCGTATGTTGGACTATTTAATCCCAGAGCCGACAAATTCAAAGTATCAACACCGGCACTATTAACCCGTACAGCTTTGAAAAAACATTTCATTGCCAGCGGGTATAATCTTAAGCGGGCAAAAACATTGGCAAGGTGATAATAGAATTTCTTGTTGGACTGATACTTATGCTGCTGATCGGGTATTCCCAGGTCTTTTAAATAATTTAGGAGCCTTGCATGATCTCTTGAAACGCTAAGGCCAGATAACGAGTCTGTAATTAGCTTTCGGGTGGATAAAACCGGATTATTGCCGGGTATAAACCTTTCATGGGAACTTGCAGACAAGGCAGATATGTAACTGCCCTGGGTAACAGATAGCTGGGCAATGGATGGTTGACTATATAAAACAGTTACAGCAAAAACCGTAACTTTTAATAAAAGCGCTGAAGGGTTAGGCATTGCGAAATAATTTAATAGATATTCAGGTGATTAACTGTGTATTGCAGACATAAAGCAACAACACCAGAACCACGAATAATATAAAGGACCAAAGCGGATATAAATACGAGTGCTCATATTAAACTCAATAGACTACAAATTTAATAGATTATTTCTTTTTATCATGGACAATTGACGAATTAGTAGAAAAAGGAGGACAATGAAAAATCTGGAAAACCTGTTGACAGCTTTATTTAAGAATGATTTACATTTTCAAAACAACTTCTGTCAAAGCAAAATCAGGTTAACCTACTTAAACCGTATATTAATATATGCTTCCAAATGAAATATGTTCATTTGGAAGCATATGAATTTTTAATGCGCATCCGGAATTTCTACTTTACCAACTTTCACTGCTGCCCGCTTTTTAATCGTCAGGATCACCAGAGGGATACAGCAGGCATTTAGGATCGCCAGTAAAAAGAAAGCATCCATATAGCTTAGCAAAAAAGTCTGCCGTACCACCATATTTTCCAGTGCGCCCAATGATTGCTGCACCGCCTGCAGGTATGTCGCGCCGTGCGACATCATATTGCCGATCAACGAATGTTGCCGTTGCAGGGTTAACGGATCGGAGGCAGTGACATGCGCAATCAGTGCCGTACGGTTAGCGGCTTCACGGTGTGCAATAAAGGTATTGATCAGCGCAATTCCGAAAGAGCCCCCCATCTGCCGCATCATGTTGTTTAAAGCGGCCCCCTGTGGTATTTCTGATGGCTTCAGTTCTGATACTGCCAGGGCCGTCAAAGGCACAATCAGTAAGGCCGCGCCCAGCCCCCGGCAGATTAAAGGAATAAAAAAATACGCGCTGCCGGTTTCCAGGTTAGATTTCGACATCAGGTAACCAAATGCAGCAGACATCCCGAAACCAAGGATGATCAGGTATTGCGGACGAATACCACTTTGAAGCATCTTACCCAAAAAGGGCGAAATCATAGCCGCAACCAGGGTGCCCGGTAATAACATTGTACCTGTCTGAAAAGCAGAGTAACCAATGATACGCTGCGAGTATAAAGGGAATACAAATACTGCACTGAATAACCCGAAACCTAGTACAAAAGTCATGATGGCAGATATGGACAGTGTAGTACTTTTTAATACCCGCAGGTTAATGACTGGATGTTTGATTTTGAGTTCCCACCAAACCAGTACGGCTAAAGCCAGCATTGATACGATGGTCAGTACGACAATGTAGTTCGCGTCGAACCAGTCGTCCGTTTGTCCACGCTCCAATACGATCTGTAAAGCACCAACACCTATCGCCAGTAAAAAGATACCGGGCCAGTCAATCGTCCGCCCGTTTGTGGATCGCTTAGTTGGCTTCAGGTAGATATAGGATAACAGTGCCGCCAATAGCCCAATGGGAATGTTGACATAAAAGATCCACTGCCAGGATAAGTTATCAACGATATAACCGCCCATTACGGGGCCTATAGAGGGGCCAATGATAATCCCTAAACTGAAGATGCCGCTTGCTGTAGCCCTTTCCTTAGGCGGGAAAGTTTCAAACAGGATAGACTGTGAGGTCGACAGTAAAGCACCGCCGCCAATGCCCTGTAAAAAGCGGAAAGCAACCAGTTCCCAGAGGCTGTGTGAAAAACCACAGAGGGCAGAGGCGAGAGTGAAGACCAGGATCGAGCCGACATAATATTGCTTGCGTCCGGTTTTTTCAGCAAGAAAGCTCGTCATAGGTATAATAATCACATTAGCGATAGCATAAGAAGTGATCACCCAGGCGGTATCCTCAAGCGAGGCCCCTAAGTTCCCGCTCATCGTATTGATGGATACATTCACAATGGTCGTATCGATCAGCTCGATGATTGTTGATGTAATAATTGTGATCACAATGATCCATTTTCTAAAACCCGTTTCCATAGCGCAAAAATAACCCCGACGCTGCCTTTCCCGTTTATACTATTCAATGCAATAGTTATAAAAATCAAACAACAAGCAATTATATGATCATAAAATTGTCAAATACCTTATAATAATCAAATAATCAATACCTTTGCAGCATGGAGAAAATTGAAACTTTGGAAGAATTTTACCAACGCCACCCGGCACCCAACCAAAAGATATTTGCCGAAAACAACACCGGCCAGGGACATTTCAATGTTTTTTTGCGCAAAACCTGCGTAACCAGAACCCCCTTCAGCCGCCGTGATTTTTACAAGATAGCATTGGTCATCGGCAATGGTAAAATGATCTATGCCGACAGAGAAGTCATCATTGACCGACCTGCGCTGGTCTTTTCAAGCCCCTCGGTTACGTCTTCATGGGAAACCGGAGAAGGCCCGCAAACAGGTGCATTCTGTTTATTTACAAAAACTTTTATCGAATCGCATGAATACAAAAGCTCAGTAAAGGAATTCCCTTTATTTAAGGCAGATGGCCGTCACATTGTTTTTTTGGATGACGCACAATTAAAGTTCATTTCAGCAACGATGGACAAAATGATGGAAGAAATGGATTCGGATTATGTCAATAAATACGACCTCCTGCGTAGCTATCTGCGTATACTGATGCATGAAGCGCTAAAGAATATACCGGTATCTAACGAGATCGAAAAGAATAGTAATGCTGCAGCGCGTATTACTACCTTATTTTTTGATCTGTTGGAAAGGCAATTCCCCATAGATTCTCCGGAACAGTCCCTTAAACTCAAAACGGCTCATGGGTATGTCCAAAACCTCGCCGTGCATACCAATCACCTGAACCGTGCTGTTAAAGAGGTAACCGGAAAGACCACTACTCAGCATATCGCTGAGCGCATCTTGAAAGAAGCCTATGCCTTACTCAAATATACAGACTGGAGCATCGCCCAGATTGCGAATGGACTGGGCTTTGAAGAACCTGCTTATTTCACTAATTTCTTTAAAAAATATCACGGGTCATCCCCGGCGAATGCCCGCATAAATAATGCTGAATAACTCTTTTATTAAATAAAAACCCTTATAAACTCTTTTCACACCCGCAAAGGATACATTAATTGATTTAAGAAAATATAAGGATCATCATCTGAGCTATAAGTATACGCAGGATCATCGTAAGTGGATAAACCGTAGCATAGGTTATTGCCGGCGCATCCGAACCAGCGGAATAGGTAGCAAATGCAAGGGCCGGCGGGTCTGTAGACGCACCTGACAGCAAACCACAGATTTCGTAGTAACTGCACCTGAAGAATATCCGGGCGATTCCCCCTACCATCAGCAGCGGGACAACGGTGATAATCACACCGTACAGCATCCATACTAGTCCATCGCCCTTAATAAGGATCTCCACAAAATGTTCTCCGCTGGACAGGCCTACACTGGCCAGGAACAGTACTATGCCAATTTCTCTGAGCATCAGGTTCGCACTCTGTGTTACATAAGGGTTAAGATATAATTTAAATCCAAAGCGGCTCATCAATATAGCCACGATAAGAGGTCCTCCGGCAAGCCCGATCTTTACCGGTGCCGGAATCCCGGGAATAACAAAAGGGATGCTCCCGAATAACACACCGATTACGATGCCGAAAAATATCGGCGCCAGATTTGGATGATCCAAACGCTTCAACGAATTCCCCAGGACCTTCGCAAATAGATTTACTGCTTCTTCCCGTCCTACAACAGTTACAATATCTCCCACCTGAAAAATGGTTTCAATAGTTACAACAAATTCAATTCCCGCGCGGTTAACGCGGGTAATTGTAAAATCCTGACTATCAAAAAAACCTTGTTCGCCTATAGTTTTATAAGTTACTATCTCTTTAGTGACTACAATCTGCCTTGAGATAATATTGCTTTTGATCTTGATCAGATCTATCTGGCTCTCCTTTCCAACCAGGATCTTTAGTTTATCAAAATTCTCTTTAGGTGCCACAGCCAGAATGATATCACCCTTATGGAGAATGGTTTCCGATTCGGGAGTACTGATTATTCCATCGTGATAGATTCTGGAAATGACGAGCTTGGTATTGATGATAGATTTTATAATCTTCAAGGGCTGGTTAAACAGCTGTGGGTTCTCTACTTCCAGATTAATGGTAGACGGGGCAGGCTGTCTTTTTAACAGCTTTTCCTCATGAAGGGCTTTTTCTCTTGAAAGGTCAATTTTAAAAAAATAGCGAAGAAGGAGAAGTACCAGAATAATTCCAATCACTCCAAAGGGATAAGCCACGGCGTATCCCAAACCTAAACTTGCAGCGTCGGTGCCCGAGGCATGCATATCTGCCAGCGCCTGCTGGGCAGCACCAAGTCCGGGAGTGTTAGTTACGGCACCTGACATGATACCGGCCATTACAGCGATTGGCGTATTGGTTATGTAGTGGATCATTACGGTGATTGCACCCCCTGATAACACTACCCCTGCAGCAAGAAGGTTCAGCGGCAATCCTTGTTTCTTCAGTGAGGACAGAAATCCTGGACCCACCTGCAGGCCGATGCTGTATACAAACAGGATCAGTCCAAATTCTCTCGCAAAATGTTCCACTTCTTTATTGATTAGCAGGTGAAAGTGTGAAGCGAGAATTCCGATGAAAAGCACCCAGGTGATACCCAGCGAGATATTCCATAATTTTATTTTTCCGAGAGTGATGCCCAGGCAGATTACAAGTCCATAAATTAATACTGCATGAGCAACTGAATCATTAATGAAAAGATCTTTTAGCCATTCCATTTCTAATGTGTTTGAATTGTAATTGGCAGGGCTAAATCATAACGGAGTTTATCCTTTATGAATTCATATATAACTTATACTTCCTAATCCTGACAGGATTAAATATTATAAAAGATCACGAAATTCGAAATGATGATTATCACATTAACTAAATTTTAAGCTGCTTTAAATTGAGCGCAAAAACACACGATAACACATTGGTTATTAATTGATAACAGGAATTATTTTTATGGACTGAGCTGCAGATGCACCATCTTTTTGCCCGCAAAAGTCTTGCAGCCTACAACCTCGAAGCCCAATTTGAGATATAAACGTTTCGCATCAGGATTGTTTTCATCAACCAATAAACCTAAAGCGAGATGTTGCTTGTTAACATATTCTTCAATCAGGAACAGAAGCATCTTCGAACCGGCACCTTTCCCCTGATGGTTAGGATCTACGCCTAAGCAGTCGAGGTAAAATTCGCCTTCCCCAGTTTCATCCTGAACGGTAAGAGTCCTGTTAAATTCGTTTCTTAAGTATGCCAGAACAGGGGCTCTCAACATCCTGATTTTAGCACCGTCATAAACACAGGCGGCGGCAATTATTTCGCCTTCATCCTCCAACACCCAGCAGTTTGTATAAGAATACTGATTACCTGACTGTTTGACAAGATGCAGCATGCACTCTTTTGCCTTGTTCTCATCTTTTTCACCAATAAACTGATAAATAATATCGCCCATTGCCAACAAAATATATGTTGTAATAGCAGGAGCATCTTCTATATGCGCTTTTCTTATAGTCATTAGTTGTGAGTTACTTTCGCACTAAACACATAACCCTGCTTACCCGCTTTTGTTTGTACCAGCCACCATTTGCCCACATTATCAATAATTTCAATTTTGTCGCCATTATTAATTTTATCCACAACCGGGGACGAAACGTTATTACCTTTCCGCAGGTTGACATAGCCATCCTTATCCTTAACCGTATTTGTTTTATACTGCTCTTCAAGTAGCAATTCAATTTCTTTTATTTTAGATTTCTCTTCATCATAAAAAAGCGGATCGCCTTGTTCGTCCAAACCTTTATTATCTCTATTGCGTTTTTTATATGCTTCGGAAGCACCTCTGACAACTTTTGCAAGCTGCAATTGCTTTAATGAAACTATATAGCCATTCTTTATTAGCACCTTTACAGCATTATCATCTTCCTGCTGAATCGCAAGCTCGAAAAGATCAGGATGGTCTAAAACATTTACAGCATGTTTTTTAATAAAATAATCCAGCCAACTGCTATCGATATACAAATCTGAATTTGTAAACACTTCGTTGTTTATAAGTGTAAAAAGATTTTCCGGGTTAAAACTAGCACTACCTCGATGATTCTGCTCATAAGCAAAAAGTTTTTCCTTGAATTCTTTAATCGGGGCATCATTATTTGTCAATTGGGAAGGTGTAAATTTAATTACCGTAGTCTCATTGAACAGGTTTCCAAATTCTACATCCTTTCCATTAATTGTGGCTTTATGTTTACCCCGTTTATTGCAGTTGATCAGGTTATCCCAGTCTTTACTTAAGTAAGTAATGTTCGCCGGGTTTTCCTGATCATTAGTAATATCTTTTATGGTCCTTTTATTGAGATCAACAAGGAGCCACCCCACTACGTTTTCTGTATTTTGTCCATCACCAGACCTGACATAAAGCCGGACTTTTATAGTATGCTCCTCCTGATTTTCTATTGCTACCCGTAGATCTTTAAAAGGCGATTTAAAACTTGAATTTGTAACCAGCGTTTTGAGGCTTTCATTGCAAAGATCAGTAACGGGAGCATCACGTACTTTTTTACTTTCGCTATCACTATCCTTAACTTGAGTATTCTGCTTATTCGCCTTATTACTGGTACAACTGGCAATCATTAACAGGCTTAAACTTAAAAGTATTATTGTATGTTTCAACATTGAAATTCTCATGTAATGTGCTATTTTTAATTAACGGTTTGGCACTCTCACATCCTGACAACAGCTTTAATATTTACTGTATCCTCCTTAGATAACAATATCTCCTCTTTTCGGTATACTGTCCTTCTCCTTAAAATTTTAATATCATCGCCCTTTATCTTTAAAAATTCCACCTGAGAAACCAGCCTATCAGGATATTCAGAAAGAAATCCAGCTTCGGTATCTCTTGCAGCTTCGTACACATATTTCCTATAATCTGTAAAGATGTCCTTTTTATAAAATAAAAATGTAATTTGATTAGCCTGTGATAGATCAGAGCTTTTATACTTTGCCTTGATGAAACCGTCTATCTTCTTTTGAATAGCCTCTGGTTTAAGACCCTTGTAGTCAGACACCTCATAATATTGCAGTAAATCTTTGGTACTAAATAAACGAGTATCCAAATTTTTGCCGGTCAGCAAACGACCATTCAGCTCCTTATCAATAGGCTCAATAGTCATGGTACTTGTTTTTGCACATCCAAAAAGAGCGCCTATTATTAAAATGACTGGCAATATTTTTCTCATATCTCTTAAAATGGCCTTTTTATGGGATTGTAAGTATTCACAGGTAAATAAAACACCTGTATCCTACAAAATGTTGTAAAATAAGCAAGCAATCAGAAATATCATTATTAAAAGCCATTGAAATCTAGTGAAATAAATTACAGTAATTATTATCAGAGAGGCGAGGCTAAAGAATTGATACCCACAGCAATTTTGGCGACATCTCTGTTGAGGAGCAGCTAACAGCTCAAATTCATCAAGGTTTTAAAAAATCAGGCAGAATAAAACCTCTTTTAGGAATACCAATATAATGCACAAGGCGATCAGAACGCAAACAATGCGTCGCACAGCCTGTTTGATAGTTATGTCTAAAGATGCCATAAAACACGACCCGGATTTCAATGCATTTGTTTGCGTTAAGGGTGCAAGGGAAAATAATTTAAAAAATGTCAGTCTTAAAATCCCCAGAAATGCCCTCGTTGTCTTCACTGGCGTATCTGGATCGGGTAAGTCCTCCCTGGCCTTCGGCACCCTATATGCTGAAGCACAACGGCGTTACCTGGAGTCAGTTTCCCCTTATGCCAGGAGGCTGTTTAACCAGATGTCCGTACCTGAGGTCGATGAAATTGAAGGCTTGCCGCCCGCAATTGCCTTGCAACAACAAAGAGGAGGAGGTTCCACGCGCTCTTCAGTAGGCAGCGTAACTACGATATCGAACTTGTTGAGAATGCTGTATTCCAGAGCAGGAGACTACCCCAAAGGACAGGGGATTTTATATGCAGAATCTTTTTCAGTAAATACCCCCGAAGGAGCCTGCTCCGAATGCCATGGACTGGGAAGGGTCTATGCGGTTACAGAAGCATCTATGGTACCGGACGATTCCTTAACCATCCGCGAACGTGCAATTGCGGCGTGGCCTACGGCATGGCAAGGGCAGAATCAAAGAGATATTCTGATTACATTGGGCTATAATGTCGATATTCCCTGGCGCGATCTGCCACAGCAGGAAAGAGACTGGATATTGTTTACTGAAGAACAGCCTGTAGTGCCGGTTTACCCAAGGCACACTGCTGAGCAGGTCAAAAAAGCGATCAGACTGAAACAGGAGCCCGATTATATGGGGACATTTACCAGTGCAAAACGGTATGTAATGCATACTTTTTCAGGGTCTCAAAGCCAGCTGATGAAAAAAAGAGTAAGCCAGTATATGCGCAGCGAACCTTGTCCGCTTTGTCATGGTAAACGGCTCAAACCCGAATCACTGTCTGTAAAATTTAGCGGGCTGGACATTATGGAACTTTCCGCTCTGCCACTTTCTGAACTGAGAAAGCGCTTACAGGCACATGCTGACGGCAGCTTTAAAGCTTCGGCACAACAGCGAACCCAGCACCCCGAGCAGCTTATTGTAGCGCAAAGAATTGCCGCTGATATTGTAGCGAGGATTGATATCGTGATTACCTTGGGATTGGGCTATCTGAACCTGACCAGAAGTACCCCTTCCCTATCACCAGGAGAATTGCAGAGGCTAAGACTGGCCACACAAATCCGTTCCAACCTGTTCGGGGTAGTCTACGTATTGGATGAACCCTCAGCAGGGCTGCACCCGGCAGATACCGCAGCATTATTGAAAGCATTAGATCAATTGAAGCTGGCTGGCAATTCCATCTTCGTGGTAGAACACGAAATTGAGGTCATCCGTCATGCCGACTGGATAGTGGATGTGGGTCCAGGTGCTGGAGAAAAAGGTGGCGAGATTTTGTATAGCGGACCGCTCAACGGGCTTCAGGAAGTCAGCCAATCGGCCACCCGCCCCTACCTGGTACCGCAGCTTCACGGTTTGACAAGAACCGTCAGGGAACCGAAAGACTGGCTGAAGCTTGAGGGAATCACGAGAAATAACCTGCAAAACCTGGACATTGATTTTCCTACAGGCGTATTGGTATGTGTAACCGGGATTTCCGGTTCTGGTAAAAGCAGCCTCGTTAGTCAGGCCCTGGTAGAGCTGATGGCTAACCAGCTTGGGCTGCAAAGTGTTAATGACGATCCGGAAACAGAAGAACTGGAAACAGACATAGTGAAAACACTTAGCGGCCGTATCCTGAGTGGAGCTTCAGGCATTAAAAGATTGGTGCAGGTAGATCAGAAAGCGATTGGCCGCACGCCAAGATCTAATTTGGCCACCTATACAGGCATATTCGATCCGATCAGGAAATTATTTGCTGAAAGGCCAGAGGCAAAAAAACGTAAATACGATGCTGGCAGATTCTCGTTTAACGTGAAAAAAGGGCGCTGTCCGCATTGTGAGGGTGAAGGTTTCGTGATGGTAGAGTTGTTATTTTTGCCTAGCGTATACAGCCCGTGCCCCACCTGTAAAGGCACAAGGTATAATCCGCAGACGCTTGAAATTACTTACCAGTCTAAAAACATTGCCGAAGTATTGCAGATGACTGTGGATAATGCCTGCGATTTTTTCCGTGATGAAAAATCTATTTATCACGGTCTGGATGTGGTACGCCAGGTTGGCCTTGGCTATCTTAAACTGGGACAGCCAGCTACAGAACTATCTGGCGGAGAAGCACAACGCATAAAACTTGCTACAGAACTGCAAAGGATGCAACACGGTAAAACGCTCTATATTCTTGACGAGCCTACCACTGGCTTACACCCTTCAGATGTAGAGAAACTGATGGTGCAATTGCACCGGTTGGTAGACGAGGGCAATACAATCATCATCGTTGAACATGATATGCAGGTCATCGCAGAGAGCGACTGGATTATTGAAATTGGTCCTGAAGCAGGTGATAAAGGAGGCAAAATAGTTGCCGCAGGGAAACCAATTGATTTTGCGAAGATAAGCGATAGTCATACCGCCCCATATCTTTCAGCTTATATCAAGAATATAATTTCAAATTGATACCCCTCAATAATCTAATTATTAGTAATTAGCTTTATAAAACAACAAGCTAATTCGTTATAGCTACATTTGGATTGCAGGTATAAATTATTAATTTTATCTGCAATCATAAATACCATGGATTGAATAACAATCCAATAACCAAATATAAAAGCTGAATAAATGAAAGACAGGAGTGACAATGCAGAATCGGCAGCCATGATTTCAAAGCCCGCAGATGGAATCATGAAATTGATAAAAGCAATCTGCTGGATAATCGCTATAATACCTGTTTTTGCCCAATCACAACCCATAACGATAAGTCACGATAAACTTAGGGGAGGCTTTGCCCTGGTATTGCCTGGTAAGACTCCGAGAATTATTACCGACCCTTCAGAAACTGAGCTAATTGCTATAACGGTAAAAGCATTCAGTGAAGATCTGGCACTCATTAGCGGCAGGAAGCCAGACATGGCTCACGAGCTAAAATCTGGCACAATACCAGTGATCATAGGCACTCTTGGCCAATCAAAGATCATAGATCAACTGGCACTTGAAAAATTCATTCCCTCGGCACAAGTCGAAGGAAAGTGGGAAACCTTCTGCATCACCGTCATCAATCATCCTAAAAATCCAAAAGAGAAAGTTCTGGTAATCTTTGGCAGCGACCCAAGAGGTACGGCTTTTGGCGTTTTTGAATTTTCTAAGATGCTGGGCGTATCACCTTGGGTCTGGTGGGCCGATGTCAGGCCAAAACCACAATCGCATATTTATATTCAGCCCGGAAAAAACATAATTGGTCCGCCCTCGGTGAAATACCGCGGATTCTTTATCAACGATGAGGATTGGGGCATGCGGCCATGGGCTGCAAAAAATATGGATAAAGACCTTAAGGATATAGGTCCGGGAACGTATGAAAAAATATTTGAGCTGATGTTGCGCCTGAAGGCTAATTACCTCTGGCCAGCAATGCACCCTGGAACAAAAGCCTTTTGGTATTACAAGGAGAATCCTGAACTGGCCCGGAAATATGGAATACTGATGGGCTCCTCTCACCATGAGCCTATGTTGCGTAACACTGAATTTGAATGGAATGAAAACTTCAGAGAAGAGTATGGGAAAGAGCATGGCGATTGGCGTTATGACACCAATAAGGATGAAATATACCGGTTTTTTGAAGATCGTGTGCGGGAGTCTGTAAACAATCCGGCGATTTATACCGTTGGTATGCGCGCTACAAAAGATGGTGCTATGCCTGGCCCTACAGATAATCCGGGGAAAATAAAAATCCTGGAAAGTGTAATCCACGACCAGCGAGAAATACTTCAGAACCGTTTAAAAAAGCCTGCAAATGAGATACCACAGGTATTTTGTCCGTATAAGGAAGTATTGGAACTTTATCGCGCAGGACTAAAAGTACCCGGCGATGTGACAATTACCTGGGTAGATGACAACCACGGATATATCCGCCAGTTGCCCAACCCGGCTGAACAGAAGCGCTCTGGCGGCAATGGCGTGTATTATCATTTCTCTTATTGGGGCCAACCACAAGATTATCTGTGGCTTGCTTCGACCTCTCCAGTACTTACTTCTTTTGAAATGAGCAAAGCATATGCGCTACATGCTCGCAATATCTGGGTCTTCAATGTCGGAGACATCAAACCAGCAGAACTTGAGTTGGAGTTTGGATTGGATCTTGCATGGAACATTAACGCATGGACGCCAGAAAAGGCACATGGATATATGGAGTTCTGGGCGGCCAATACCTTTGGGAAGGAATTTGCCAAAAGCATCGGCAAAATTAAATCGGACTATTACCGTCTCGCTGCTGCTGCAAAACCAGAGCATCTTACGGGCGTTTACTTTACACCGGAGGAAATCAGATTGCGTCTAAAAGACTACCGCGAGCTCGTTGCGCAAACCCTTGAGGTAGGTAAACTGATCCCAGATAGGCTGCAGGATGCCTATTTTGAACTTATTACCTATCCCGTTCAAGCCGCATGCAGCATGAATGAAAAAATACTATATGCACAGGAAAGCCTGCGTCTGGCCGAAAATAGTCAGCCTCAAGCCCTTGAATATGCCGAACGGGCACGTACTGCTTATGCACAAATTGGAGAACTTAGCCAAAAATACAACCTAGAGATTGCCAATGGTAAATGGGCAGGAATCATGGACGACCATCCTAGAGGTCGTGAGATCTTTAATATGCCGAAAGTAGCAACAGCGGATAGCGTAAAAGCCACCAAAACCAATAAAAAGCTATCTGTTCAACCGGTAAGTATATCTGCTGGTTCATATGTATCCAAAGGAAATGATGATGAAAGGCTACACAAAATCGATGGTTTAGGCCTGGGAGGCAGCGGTGTCACCGTATGGCCTCTACTTATGAAAACATTTACAGAAAAAGATATCCGGGAAGCTCCATATGCAGATTATAAATTGGTCTTAGATAAGGGAGAACATACCGTGCAAGTCAAGTGTCTGCCCAGTTTTCCTCTATATCAAGGATTGCAGTTGCGATTTGCTATTTCAATAAACGGTACTAAACCAGAATTTGTTGATATAGCTCCTGTAGCAGAAACGAAACCTTGGTCAGCAAATGTGCTGAAAGGATACGCTAGTGGTGAAACGATGTATTATTGTAATAAAAAGCAGGAAGTTTCCGTGCGAATTTATTTCCCGGATCCGGGGCTGGTGATCAACCTCATATGTGCTAAGGCGATTATTCTTTCAAAGAAAGAATAATGAATACCTTCCCAAATAAATTTAAATTAACACCGGGCGATATGCCATACGAGAAAATACATAGCTCAATATTTAAGGTATGATAACGAGTTCGATCTATTTTATCAGTGGCTTAGGCGCTGACCGGCGTGCATTTAGAAAACTTACTTTTCCAGCACAATATAAGATATCATCATCAATAATGGCAGTCATTTTATGGTTTATGCGAGCGCAAAGGAAATTATGAAGGCCATATTAGCGATTTTGAATTCCGATCCAAAAATGTTCCAGCAATAACTGGCTTCAACGGTAAACATATGATAAAAGCATGCCTTAAGCTGATGAATTTAAAAAAATCAGACCGGTATTATTATTTTTTCTTTTAAACCCTTAGATTTCTGTTAATATTTGTTTTAGTTAATATGTATATTTGATCATCCGCTCAAATTGACTTTTCATTTCCGCCTATTAAGCAGGTTTATACCAGAAAACGTTTTAAATGATGAATTTCAAAAAGCTTTCTGATCAGCAACTGTCCTTGTTAGTACACTCTGGGAACCACCTGGCCTTTACGGAGCTCTACAACAGGCATTATGCCCGTATTTTCTCTTTCATTCGTAAATACCTAAAATCTGCAGAACTCTCTGATGATATTACCCAGAATGTATTTGTCAGCATTTGGGAACAAAAAGAAGAATTGCTGCAGGTAAAAGAATTTGGAGCTTATGCTTTTACGATTGCTAAGCGCAAAGCATTCGACTTTTTAAAACGGTCGGCAGTTGAAGTGACAGCAATGGAAATCATAATGAAAAACATTCCTGTGCCTGTAAGTAGTGTGGAAGATCAGCATCAGACCTCAGAATATATGGCATTTATCGAGTCTGTAGTAGCAAGAATGCCATTGCAGACACAAGAGGTCTTTAAATTGTGCCGACAGCAGCAGCATTCTTACGATGAAGCAGCGGCAATTCTCGGAATTTCAAGAAACACAATAAAAAAACATATGGTACGCTCAATGAAAGTACTAAAAGAGGCTGCAGAGGGCGAACTCGGCGTTTCATTAAGTGTTATTCTAATTGCGCTGGCGCTAAAAAGGTAAATTATTCCATCTGGATATCAGTAATTTACAAAAAACTACAGATTTTATGGTAAACTGGGGTACCCTAAACCCCTTACAGATCGACATACACATATAATAAAGAAAATATGTCAGATCTAGATGAGCATCAAAAAAAATTAATTCAGCGATATGCTGATGATATTGCTTCCGAAGAAGAGCTACTGGCATTTTTCGGCCTGCTGAATGAAACTGATGCAGATGATTTTCTCCTCGAAAATATGGATCAGGAAATCCAGCGCATCAACACTGAAGTGTTGCGCGAACAAAAAACACCGGTACACTGGTTGCGCTATGCTATCGCTGCCTCTATACTGATCGCTGTGGGATTAGGCCTTCATTTCTTCTCCGGCATATTCAGCACCCGCGAAGCAGAAGCCGTAGTATATCAAACAGATATTGCGCCTGGTATACATACTGCAACGCTGACGCTGGCTAATGGCCATAAAATTGACCTTGCCACCGCAGCAAATGGCAAACTGGCAGAAGAGAAGGACGCCATAGTTAACAAAACTGCTGACGGACAGATTGTGTATGCGATTAAAGGTGCAGGAGCTTCGGCCCTGCCAGAATACAATATCATGTCGACCACCAGAGGGCAGGAATACCAGCTTACCCTCCCCGACGGGACAAAGGTATGGCTCAATACGGCATCATCGCTGAAATATCCTTCGAGCTTTGCTGCTGCCAGCTCCCGCAAAGTGGAACTGAAGGGTGAAGCCTACTTTGAGGTGGCTAAAGATAAAGCCCATCCTTTCTTAGTAACTACAGGAAAACAAGAAGTGGAGGTTTTAGGCACACACTTTAACATCAATGCTTATGATGATGATCCGAACATCAGAACTACCCTGCTCGAGGGATCAGTAAGGGTAACTGAAGGCACACAGCTGAAAGTGCTCAGACCGGGTCAGCAATCTGTATCCAATGGCAATGACCTTAGGGTGAATGAGGTCGACACCGAAGGTGTAGTAGCCTGGAAAAATGGATATTTTGATTTTAATGAAGAGAACCTGGAAAACATTATGAACAAAATTGCCCGCTGGTATGATGTAACAGTCGTATACAAAGACCCGGAACTGAAAACACAGATTTTTACCGGTAATATATCTAAGTTCAGTACAGTCTCAAAAGTGTTGAAAAAAATAGCATTAAGCAATATCGTACATTTTAATATAGAAGGGAGGACAATCACAGTCATCAAATAACGTACTAACCCTACAAAAATCAATCAAAACCACGCTGCACAAATAGAGCGATGCAGCCTTAAACCAAAACACATGACTAAATTTTACAAAAACTATTCCTGAAAATGTAAATATAAGTTCAAAGCATTTATATCCTGCCCTGAAAGCATATACTGTAATTAAACCGGGAGTGGTGGAACACCCCCGGTAAGGTTTGAACTTATTCATTAAACCTGACCTGAGTCGGGCATTGCGTAAACAATTTAATAATGAACACCGGTGATTGCGATAACCCTTGAGAAGCAAAGCATTTCACCAATTAAACACACGTAAATGTATGAATTTTTACATTAATAGAATGTGCTGCCCTGACGGGAGCATAACGAAAATTTTGCTGGTTATGAAACTAATTGCAGTACTTATTACGGCCACCATCCTTCAGGCCAGTGCAACTGGTTTTGCACAGAAGCTTACCTACAGCCAGAAAAATACCACCATCAAACAGGTCTTCAATGAAATTAGAAAACAGACTGGTTATGATATTGTATGGCCGCAGGGCAAAATAAAATCCAGTATAAGAATTGATGCTGCATTTAAAGCTAGCCCGTTGGAGGATGTGCTCGATGCATGTTTTGTTGGAAAACCTGTAGACTATACCATCAAAGACAAGACCATCGTCATTACCGAGAAAAAACCTACCCTGTTAGAAAGGATCAGGGAGGCTCTTTCTGCTATAAATATCAGGGGAACAGTGTTCGACGAAAACGGACACCCCAAAGAAGGGGTTAGCGTGAAAATTAAAGGCCAGAACCGCACTGTATATACCAACAAGACCGGTGAGTTCACATATAACCAGGTGGATGAAAAAGCAATATTGGTAATCAGCTATTTAGGCTACAAAACGATAGAGTTGCCAGCATCAGGTAACCTCAGCAAAATCAACTTACAAATCAGTGAGTCTAAGCTTGACGAGGTGCAGGTAATCGCTTATGGAACCACTTCAAGAAGACTGTCAACAGGGGGCCTGGGTACAGTTACGGGCGATGAATTAAGAAATGCCCCGGTCACCAATCCTTTAGCAGCGCTCGAGTCGCGCGTGCCGGGTATGATCATTTCTCAAACCAGCGGTGTTCCCGGAGCTGCATTTTCCGTACAGATCCGCGGACGTACTAAAGTCGACAAACAATTTGGTGCTGATGAGTCTCCCCTCTTTATTATCGATGGAGTACCTATGGCCACCGGAAATAACAACATGAATTTACTTTCTTCCGCAATTTCGGCATTCAGCACCAGCGGACTGAGTCCCTTCAGCACAATTAATACTGGTGATATCGAAAGTATTGATGTGCTGAAAGATGCCGATGCTACGGCCATCTATGGCAGCCGTGGCGCCAGCGGCGTAGTCATCATTACTACAAAAAAAGGAAAAGCCGGAGCAACGCGTTTTAATATCAGGGCAACAACAGGGGCCAGTAAAGCACCATTACCTGATATGCTGACCACCAGTGAATATGTAGCCATGCGTAAAGAAGCCTTTAAAAACGACAATAAGGTAATGGATAATACAAACGCTTTTGATCTGCTGTTGTGGGATACTACCCGGAATGAAAATTTAACCAAACAGCTGATCGGAGGCACAGCCAGATATACAACTGCCGAAGGTACTGTGTCTGGTGGCGGTGAGCTGGTTACCTATAGTTTAGGTGGCGCATATAACAGGGAAACGGATGTTTATCCTAAACCTATGCCTAATACCAGGGGTACGGGACATGTAAACATTGATGCCAGATCTGCCAATCACAAATTAACAGCTAATTTCCAGGGCACCTACACAAGCAGCCAAAACCAGTCGACCAGTACAGATCTGGCCTCTAAAGTTACCCTTGCACCAAACTTTAAACTGTATAACGATGACGGCAGTCTGGCCTGGAATGAAGGAGGAATCACAACAATAGATAATCCTCTGGCCTATGAACTACAGAAATACACTGCTAAAACCACTAACCTGATGGCTAATATGCTGCTGGGCTATAAGATCACCCCACAGCTCAGCTTCAGGACAAGTATCGGCTATAATGTAACCAGGACCGAAGAACTGAGAAATACACCTAAAGCCTCTTTAAACCCTACTAAAACTGATAAGGGAAGCTCCCAGTTTGGAAATAATAATTTCAAAAGCTGGATTACTGAGCCTCAGCTGGAATATAACAGGAATATAGGCAAGGGGAAATTAAATGTCCTGGCTGGGGGAACATTGCAGTCCCAAAGTAATAACGGCTATTCGTTTACGGTAAGAGATTATACCAGTGACGAGTTTCTGGGTACCCTTACGGGAGTTACCAGCACCAGCTTCATCAATCCTAATAGTTTCAATAGCGAATATAAGTATGCCGCCATATTTGGTCGCGCTACTTACAATTACAACGACACATACATCCTTAACCTTTCCGGACGCAGGGATGGATCAAGCAGGTTCGGTCCGAACTATCGGTATTCCACTTTCGGTGCCGTAGGTGCAGCCTGGATATTTACCAATCAAAGCTTTTTTGAAAACAGCATATTGAGCTTTGGTAAACTACGCGGAAGCTATGGTACCACGGGCAATGATAAGATCGGAGAATACAAATACAGGGACTTGTATAGCTCAAATGCCTTTGGCCCTACCTATAACGACTCGCTGGCTTTATCTCCTACCTCTCTGTTTAAGCCCGACCTGCACTGGGAAATGAATAAGAAGTTAGAGATAGCCCTGGAATTAGGCTTCTTAAAAGACCGCATACTATTGAGTGCTGCTTATTATAGAAATCGCTCAAATGACCCTCTTGTACAGTATCCCCTGCCTACAGCGACAGGATTTGCCAGTGTTACCGCAAATCTTAATGGTGTAGTAGTACAAAATAAAGGTCTTGAACTTACGCTGACTTCTAAAAATATCAGCACTCCGTCATTTGACTGGACTACCAACTTCAACGTTACCTTACCTCAAAATAAACTCCTTGTTTTCCCAGATCTGGCGCAGACAAGCTATGCGAAAGATTACGTAATCGGTAAATCTTTAGACCTGGTATATATCGCTAACTTCCTGGGCGTAGATCCGCAAACAGGCTTATATAAAGTTGCAGACCTGAATAACAATGGTAAGTTCGACGTGACAAATGTAAATGGTGATCTGGCGGCAGACTTTGATACCGAGCCTTCATTTTATGGAGGTATACAAAATGATTTCAGGTACAAAAATTTCAGCCTTAGTGTATTTATGAATTTCAATAAGCAATACAGCAAGAACTGGATGTTGATTCCTGGTTCCGCTCCTGTTGGAGTTATTGGAAGTGGCGCAAATCCATTCAATGTGCCTAGCATTTTTTTAAGCCGCTGGCAGAATCCAGGAGACATTACAAACGTGCAAAAGTTTACGACCGTCTCTCAGGGAAATACTTCCCTGAATGGTCAGTATGCAGCATATTACTCTGATGCAACTTATGAGAATGTCCTTTATCTAAGGATCAGGACCATTAACCTCAGTTATAATCTGCCTCAAAAATGGATTAAGCGTATGAGCATGAGCGGACTGAGTATTTTCCTCCAGGGACAGAACCTTTTTACTTTCGCCCCGTTTAGCGACGTAGACCCAGAATCCACTTATATCACGCGACTGGCACCATTAAAGACCATAGTGGCAGGTGTTCAGCTTAGTTTTTAACCTTTTAGAACTGTACGATGAAATCTATATATAAAATACTTGTCCTGCTGCTCATGATGACGGTTGCCAGCAGTTGTGATAAAACTATTGACGTGAATATCCCGGCCGGGGTGTTTACTACCGAAACTGTATTTAACACCAATGATGCTGCACAGGCAGCGATGCGCGGTATTTACCAGTCTATGACTAACATACTTTCCAGCTGCCCGTTTGAAGGGATACTGACTGGTACCATAGGTCTCGGTGCTGACGAATTGGTAAGAGCCAATTACTCCACAGAACAGCAGCAGTTTTTTGACAATAATATTTTCCCCGACAACTCTGCTGTGGCTAATATATGGGCAGCCTATTATTCTTATATCTACCAGGCCAATAACCTGTATGAGGCTGCAGAAAGGTCTCCAGGACTGAGCACTGCTCAAAAGGATGCTTTAATGGGTGAAGCCCGGTTTATCAGGGCACTCTCCTTTTTCTATCTTACCAATTTATACAACAAGGTACCATTAGTGCTCACATCAAATTACATTAATAATGCATTGCTCCCTGTGTCGGATCAGAAGGATATCTATAACCAGATTATTATAGACCTCAAGTTTGCGCAAAGTAAAGCCGGCACTAATAATACTGTTGCAGGCTCCAGATATCGTGGAAATAAATGGGCGGCAACAGCGCTACTCGCCAGGGTATACCTCTATCAAAAAGATTGGGCAAATGCCGAAACAGAGGCCTCTGCTGTAATCGCACAAAGTACTACTTACCAACTCGATGCTTTAGAAAATGTATTTCTTGCCGCCTCTAAAGAAGCAATATGGGCATTGGCAAATCCGGGAACCAACCTTTATTGTTCTGAAGGAACCTCTATCAGCGGAAGCAGTAGTGCTAATAGTTCCTGCAGGATGACGCCTTACCTGGTGGGCCAGTTCAAAACGGGCGACCAGCGTTTAAGTAAGTGGGGGCGCCTAGGGGGTACTGTGTCAGCGCCGAACACTGCACCTTTGAAATATAAGACTTTCAGCAACACTGATGCAGGGGCTAAAAAAGAAGCTTCGACAGTGTTACGTTTGGCAGAGCAATACCTGATCAGGGCCGAAGCAAGGGCAATGCAGAACAACCTGACAGGTGCCATTGCAGATGTTGATGCCATCCGTATCCGTGCAGGTGCAGTCGCCAATGAGAGTAAGGATTTTAAAACTATTGGCTATGCTTCTCCAAATATTTCTCAGAAAGACCTTCTGGCCGTTATTTATAATGAAAGGTTACTGGAATTGTTTTCCGAATATGGCCACCGCTGGTTTGATGCCAAAAGAATCCAGCCTGATGATCTTGCGGGATATTTCGGGAACAGGAAACCAGCTATTAAACCTACGGCGGCTTACCTCCCTCTTCCTGCTAATGAAATCCTTGTTAACCCTAACCTGAATCAAAGTGAAGGCTATTAATTAATATGAACATGAGATATTTACTTTTTACATTACTCCTGCTAACCCACCTGGCTGGTTTCGGGCAAACTGCAACATTTACTATCACAGGAAAACTGGATAAATGGACAGGACAGGAAATTGCTATCTTACGGTATACCCTGGACAATAAAAATATAGCAGACACAGTTAAAATCATCAATGGGGTTATCAAATATTCAGGAAAGATCAGTACCCCTGTTATTGCAAACCTCAGCCGCATTTCTAATCCTGGTAAAGAAGGACTGGATAACCGCAATTTTTTTATTGAAAAGGGCCTGTTTGTTTTTAAAGGTTCAGATTCTCTGAAAACTGCTGCAATTAAAGGGACAAAGCTTACGGCCGAATATGATGAATTACAACATCGGATAGACCCGGTGTTAAAAAGATTGATAACACTAAAAATAAAAGCGGTGAATTCTACCCAAGAGTATCGGAAAACAGCAGATTTTGCCACTCTGGAGAAAGAATTCTACGGACTGCAGGATTCCATAGGCAGCATCAGATCGCAATTTATTAAAACCCACCCGGTATCGCTGGTCTCTTTAACTACACTTATGACTATGTCGGGTGGTCAATTGGATTATAAAAGAATAGCTCCTCTGTACACAGCGCTCTCCCCGGAACTGAAAAATACACAGACAGGTAAAAAGCTCGGCACAGCACTGAACCTTGCAAAACGGACCAGCGTAGGTGTAGTGTTGCCCGATTTTATCTCTAGTGATACACTCGGGCACCCCTTGAAGCTCAGTGATGTGGTCAAAAAAGGAAAGATA
The DNA here is from genome assembly GCA_015655115.1 of Sphingobacteriales bacterium. GTDB lineage: Bacteria > Bacteroidota > Bacteroidia > Sphingobacteriales > Sphingobacteriaceae > Pedobacter. The sequence goes on along the minus strand of JAATFQ010000015.1, from coordinate 5,468 downwards.
ACCCTGGTAGATTTCTGGGCAAGCTGGTGCGCTCCCTGCCGCAAGGAAAATCCTAATGTGGTACGTGCCTTTAAAGCATTTAACGATAAAGGATTCAACATTATCAGTGTGTCCCTGGACCGCGATGCTGTGGCATGGAAAAAGGCAATTGCCAGTGACGGAATGCCTTGGCACCATGTTTCCGGATTGAAACAATGGGATGACCCTGTTGCAAAGTTATATGGTATTCAGGGTATCCCTGACAATTTCTTGCTGGACAGTGATGGCAAGGTCATTGCCCGTGGATTAAGAGGCACAGCATTATACAAAGAGCTGGAAATGTTATTGAATTAATCTGCTGATTATCCCAGGAAATTAGCGGATAAAAACAGCAAAAAAAAGTCTTGTACTTGATTTAAAGAGATTGAAACCCCTTTAGATTAAGTGCAAGACTTTTTTGTTATATAATTACAACGCAAGCGACTAATTACTTACGCTCACAACCTCTATTTTTAGTCAAACTACTACAACGGAGTCCTGTAAACTAATCACAAATAAAATTTTTAGACTATTAATTTAAAAATTAAAACCATAAAATATTATACACCACTTAATTGATAACAGATTAAAAAAAATTAAAAAAGGCCAATGAATACCGATAAAACCGCAATATAAAAAGAAATAACAAAATCAAATACCTCAATCCGGGTATAAAATTCCTCAATCTGTATATAAAATTGTTACAACAGGCATTCCTTTTGCAAATGGGGATTTGTCTATAGGGACATCTTACCCCGCTCTCATTGCAATTCGCAAAGTCATCCTGGTACACTCCACGTAAACCAAAAACAAACGCAGCTATAAATACTAATTATGAAAACAAATTTTACTTTGAAAAAGGGTAATGTGCAAAGCTCCAAAAGCGGTCATTATTCGAAAATGTTTAAGTCCTTTCTTTCACTTGCTCTATTCCTCTCTGTTTTTATCACAGGATGTAGAAAAGATGACTTTGAGGCAGTTGAAGGGGTTTGCCCCGTGGTAGTTTCCACTGATCCAATGGATAAGGCAGTTGATGTGGTATTGAATAAAGTGATTTCTATTACTTTCAATACCGATATGGACTCCACCACTATTAACAGCCAAAATTTCAGCATTAAACAAGGAACAACAGTAATAGCAGGAAAGATTGCTACTACAGCCAGCGCAAAAACTTATACCTTTACTCCTACTGTCCCTCTTTTACCCTATCTGGTTTACACAGGTACAGTGACAACGGCCGCTAAAGATGTTTTTCACACCTCAATGGTTGATGAGTATACCTGGACATTTACCAGTATCCCTTTAATCACTGTATCTGCTACACCAGCAGCAGGTGGAACAACAACCGGGGCCGGACAATTTGCACAGGGATCTATTACTACGGTAGCGGCAATTCCAAATACAGGTTACACATTCGTAAACTGGACAGTGGGCGGAACAGAAGTCTCAACAAGTTCCAGTTATCCATTCACAGTTGATGGAAATAGTACGTTAGTAGCGAACTTTGCACCAATTGTTGCAGGCCAGCTCGCTGTAATCCTATCATCAAGCCCTGTGGCGGGTGGAACAAACGTAGGATCGGGCGCCTATAGTGCCGGCACCGTTGTTACCGTTGCCGCAACGCCTAATGCAGGATATACTTTCGTTAACTGGACTGAAAATGGTGCCATTGTTTCTACTAGTTCCAGCTACCAGTTTGTAATTAGTGCCAACAGAACGTTAATAGCTCATTATATAGCTGTTCCTGCATCTCAATTTGCATTGATATTAACTTCAAATCCTGTAGCAGGTGGTACAACCAGCGGAGCGGGTTCGTATGTCGCAGGAACCTCAGTGACGATAAATGCTACAGCAAATACAGGTTATACTTTTGTTAACTGGACAGATAATGGTACTATCATTTCCACAAGTCCAAGTTATACATTCGTTATGAGTGCAAACAAACGCCTTGTGGCCAACTTTACGATCAATACTTTCACGCTTACAGTAATCTCAGCAAATGGTACGGTAGCAAAAAGTATTAACCAGGCAACCTATAATTATGGTACATTGGTAACCCTGACAGCTACAGCAAATACAGGATTTACTTTTACATCCTGGACAGGCGACGCAAGCAGCATTATCAATCCGCTTACGGTAAGTATGACAAGTAATAAAACTATTACTGCAAATTATACCGCAGTTGCTCCAACCGGCCCTGCCGCCATCAACCTGGGTACAGCGGGTGATTTTGCAACTTTAACTAAAGCTGGGATTTCAACCACTGGAATTACACTGGTAACAGGAGATATCGGCGTCAGCCCGGCGTCGTCAACCTCTATAACAGGATTCGGACTGATCATGGATACCAATGGTGAATCTTCACACACACCGATTGTTGTAGGTAAGGTCTATGCTGCAGATTACGCCGCACCTACCCCAGCAAAAATGACAACTGCAGTAAGTGATATGGAAACCGCCTTCACTGCCGGTAATGCCCTGATCACTCCTGCCCCTATTGTAGGTCTGTACAATGGAGACATTAGCGGAAGGACATTAACTGCCGGATTGTATAAATGGAGTACCGGTGTGCTGGTTACTAACCAGGGTGTCACCCTCTCTGGAGGACCGAATGATGTCTGGGTATTCCAGATTGCACAGGATCTAACAATAAGCAATAGTGCCAACATCACTTTACTAGGTGGTGCACAAGCTAAAAATATCTTTTGGGTAGTATCCGGACAGGCTACGCTTGGAACCAACAGTAATTTCAGCGGAATTATATTTAGTAAAACGCTGATTTCACTCAATACGGGTGCTAAAGTTAACGGCAGATTGCTAGCTCAAACAGCTGTTACCTTAAACACCAGTACAGTTATCCAACCTTAACCTATCTAAATAGAAAATCTTATGTCACTCAAAAATATAATAACACCGAAACTGATCATCTGCATGTTAATGATGATCGCTACAACTACAGTTAAAGCACAGGATATCCAGCCTACATGGTGGTTTGGTATCTCTGGTGCTGCGAATTTCAACTTTTATGATGGAACTACACAGAGACTGAATAATTCATTGATTGCCCCTACTGCTTTTCATAAAGGAAACGGGGTAAAACTTTACGGATCTGCACTAGTAGAATATCGCCCGGGAAGAATATGGGGCGCTATGCTGAATGTGGCTTATGACGGCCGCGGCGGAAAGTTTGACGGTGTGATTGCACCATGTAACTGTCCCGCAGACCTGTCCACCAATATGAGTTACCTTGCCATTGAACCCAGCCTGCGCTTCGGGTTCAAATCATCGAACCTGTACTTCTTTGCAGGCCCAAGAGTGGGTTTCAACTTCCAGAAGGATTTCAGTTACACACAGTTGAAACAACCTAATACAGATTCAGAGTTAAGCTCAACACGTAAAACATTATTATCCGGACAGGTTGGAGTAGGTTATGAAATTCCAATCTCATCAGCAACAAGTGTCACCAAATGGAGCCTCTCTCCATTTGTGTCTTACCATCCTTATTTCGGACAAGACCCAAGGAGTATAGAAAGCTGGTCAATGACTACCGTAAGAGCTGGTGTTGCAGTTAAATTTGGTAAAAGTTCAAAAACTGTGGCAAAAGATAATACTCCTGCTGTTGCTTATCCCGATGTTGCATTCTCGGTCAGAGCGCCTAAAGCAGCTCCGGTTAAACGCCAGGTTAGCGAAACTCTGCCATTACTGAATTATGTATTCTTTAATGAAGGATCTGCCGCTATCCCAAGCCGCTATGTGATGCTTACTAAAGATCAGGCTACTGGCTTTAAAGAAGAGCAATTGCAGAATCAACAATCTGCTGATACTGCCGGTCGTTCTGCCAGGCAAATGGAAGTTTACCATAACGTTCTTAATATTGTGGGCGACCGTATGCGTGCTAATCCGTCTGCAAAAATCTTCCTTAGTGGTGCCTCTGCGAACGGACCTGTAGAAGGTGAAGCTATGGCTGTAGCTGTTAAAGACTATATGGTCAACACTTTCGGAATTGAAGCTTCAAGAATCAAGGTTCAGGGACGTACAAAGCCACTTATCCCTTCAGAACAACCTGGTGGCACCAAAGAACTGGCGCTGCTGCGTTCGGGTGACAGGCGTGTAGACATTGAAAGTGCCTCACCTGAATTATTGATGGAAGTAGGCGGCGATATGATGAAGCCTGTTCAAATCAACACTGTACAAGCCGATCCTCTGGACAGTCACCTGGTCTTTAATGTTGCTGGTGGCAAATCTTTATTGAGATCATGGAATGTCGATGTTACTGATGCCAGCGGAATGGTGCAGCATTACGGACCATTTAAAGATGACCAGGCAAGTGTAGCAGGAAGTACTATTCTGGGTTCAAATCCTGAGGGAGATTATAAAATATCCCTCATTGGCGAAACTAAAGAAGGACTACCCATTAGGAAAGAAACTAATGTACATTTGGTTAATCAGGCAGAGATCATTGAAAATGGTTTCCGTTATAGTATCCTGTTTAATTTCGATAAGTCGAAAACAATCGCTTCGTATGAGAAATTCCTGACTAACGTGGTTTCTCCGCTGATAACTGATGGCTCGACAGTAATCATACATGGCCATACCGACATTATTGGAGAGGAAATGTATAACCAAAAACTGTCTGACAGCAGAGCTCAGGAAACACAGAAAATTATTAAACGTGCACTGGCCAGTACTGGTAAAAATAATGTGAAATTTGAAACTGTCGGATTTGGGGAGGACTTAAGTCGTTCGCCATTTGAAAATAGTCTTCCGGAAGAGCGTTTCTACAACAGGACTGTTATTATTGATATCGCAGTGCTGAAGTAAATTCCGGGCTGAAAACATAAAGCAATAAAAAAGGTTGCCTTCATGAGATATGAAGGCAACCTTTTTTATTGGATACCTGCCAGGCATAGAAAATCGCCCTTCTGCTTACAGCCAGATTTCTTACCTTAGCAATTATGAAACCTCAATTTTTAATTGCTGCTACGCATAGTGGTGCCGGTAAAACTACCGTTACACTGGGTATTCTAAGAGCACTGCGCAACCAGGGACTGAATGTTCAGCCTTTCAAGTGTGGACCGGATTACCTGGACCCTAAGTTGCATACACTGGCTTCGGGAATGCAAAGCATCAATATCGACCGCTTTATGATGGACGATGCTCATATTAATGAGTTGTATACCGGGTATGGTGGCGAAGCAGATGTAGTGGTGACTGAGGGAGTAATGGGCCTTTTTGATGGCTCCGTTAAAATGGAAGGAAGCAGTGCCGACCTTGCCCGACTGCTGCACAACTGGGTTTGTTGGGCTTATCAGAATGCCCAAGGCTCTTATCCGGATTAACTACATCGCGTACAAGCTGTTTCAGCTCTTTAATTTCCGGAAAGCGCCCCTTTTCTTTCCTGTTGAATACCGGGGTTCCATCAATACTAATGATATAAGAACCGCTTAGTT
>JAATFQ010000202.1 GCA_015655115.1 Sphingobacteriales bacterium | reverse complement strand
TTGACAGCGATTCAAATTTGATGTATGTTTAAAGATTTAATAAGCTTAAAATCCCTTCTTTTTATAATATTTAGCCATGTTACGTGTAGATAGTTCTAAACCTTGTAAAATTGTATATTCACTGTGTAAGCATGAGTATCTGGGCTATCTTATTGAACCACACATCGTTCAGCTAAATCCACAGGGAGATTTCTCTCTTACTTACCAGCGCCTTTTTAGCCATACTGCGAAAGAATTTACCAGGCACCTTACTGAAGCCGATATAAAAGTCATTAAGATCCTGGACGAGACAGAACAGGATCATGTTATTAAAAAATTCCATAAAAAGGCAATAAGGCCCTTTGAATTCTTCAGTAAGTTCTACAATGATAATTTCTTTGATAATGTAAGGCCAAAGATTGAGAAGAAACTGGCCGAAGTGCTGGCTATACTGAAGGATAAAGATGCACTGTACCTCATGGATAAAGATGGATGGCCTGCAGAGCGTAAGATTGAACTTGCCGCAACTCCTGCAACAATCCTTTTCCACTTCCGCAGAAACGAGGTAGAAACACGCTATTTCCCTACTATTAAGTACGAGGGTCTCCGCATAGACTTTATGTTTAAAGAAGCACAGGTAGTCAGTAACCAGCCGGCATGGCTTTTATTAAATGATGTGCTTTACTTTTTTGAGCAGGATATCGAAGGGAAAAAACTTTCGCCCTTTTTAAATAAACGTTTTATCACCATCCCTACTGCCAAAGAGGAGACCTATTTCGAAAAATTCGTAGCTCCCCTGATCGAGAAATATCATGTTTATGCCGAAGGGTTCGACATCAGAACGGAACACCATGAGCCGTCAGTGATTATTAAGGTGATCTATGTGGAAAATGGCATTTCCCAGCTGCAGCTGCATTATCAATACGGCGAGCATATTTTTCCGCTCGGCTATGAGAAAAAAGTAACAGTACACCTCTCTAAGGAAGACAGTAATTATGTTTTTACCAGGATTAAAAGAGATATCATCTGGGAAAAACATAAGTATTCCGAATTGATAAAGCTCGGGCTCAGAAAGGTAAGTCCCCTTTTTTATAACCTGGAACTTAACCATATTAATGATGGCGAAGACAGATCCTATGGTGTCATTAACTGGGTAAATGAGCATATCGAAATTTTAAAAGAGAAAGGCTACCAGGTTGAACAAACTACAGGAAACAAGCGCTTTTTGTTTGCCTCCAGTAAGATAGACTTCGAAATCAAGGAAGATAATGACTGGTTTGATATCAATGCCATGGTTTATTTTGGTATACACCCCATCCCTTTTATCTCTTTGAAACCTTATATCCTGCATAAGAAAAGAGAATTTCCACTTCCCGACGGCACTATTGCTGTTATTCCCGAAAAGTGGTTCTCTCAATATAGCAGCCTCTTTAGCCTCGCTGACGGCAGTAAAACGTTAAAGCTTAAAAAACACCATATCGGACTCATTAATGACCTGGCCGAAGATGGAATTGCCAATGTTACCCTGCAGCGTAAACTACAGAAGCTGAATGACTTCGAAAATATTGCCGACACGCATATGCCTGTTCATTTTAAAGGTGAGCTAAGAAGTTATCAGAAAGCAGGATATAACTGGTTCAGCTTTTTGAGGGAATATAATTTCGGCGGGTGCCTTGCCGATGATATGGGCCTTGGAAAGACGATACAAACGCTCGCAATGCTCCAAAAACTGAAGGAGGAAGACGAACAGAACAATACCCACAGCACCACGCTGATCATTATGCCTACATCATTAATTTATAACTGGCTCAATGAAGCAAAAAAGTTTACGCCCAAACTGAAGATCCTTGCCCACACCGGCGGATCCAGAAACAAGAATGTGAGCCTTTTTATTAAATATGATGTGATCATCACCACCTATGGCATTACCCGCGTGGATATAGATACATTGCAGGATTTTTATTTCAATTATGTAATCCTCGATGAAAGTCAGAATATCAAAAACCCTGCATCAAAGTCGTTCAAAGCAGTTAGGTTACTGAAATCCAGGCACAGGCTTATTCTCAGCGGTACACCTGTAGAAAACTCCGTGGGCGACCTGTGGACACAGCTTACTTTCCTGAATCCTGGCCTGCTTGGTACACAGTCCTTCTTCAACGAAGAATATGTGCAGGCCATTGAGAAAAGAAAGGATGAAGAAAAAGCCAGGAAGCTGCAGGCTATTATTAAGCCCTTTGTGCTGCGAAGGACGAAAGAACAGGTTGCTGAAGAACTTCCCGCAAAAACTGAGCAGATTATCTACTGCGCCATGAGTGAAGACCAGGCTACATATTATGAGAAAACCAAGTCGGCTTACAGGAATGACCTGCTCAGCAGCATGGACGATGGTACATATGCGAAAAAACATGTGCAGCTGCTACAGGGCTTAACGGCACTGCGCCAGCTTGCCAATCACCCTGTTATGATTGATGAATCTTATGATTCAGATTCCGGCAAATTTGAGAATATTATTCATACGCTCGATAATGTGCTGAAAGGGGGACATAAGGTTCTGATCTTCTCTCAGTTTGTGAAACATCTCAGCATCTTTAAACGGTACTTTGAACAGGAGAAGATTGCTTTTGCTTACCTGGATGGCTCCACAAAAAACAGGGGCGAGATTGTATCCGAATTTCAGGAGAACCCCGCACTGAAAGTATTCCTGATTTCTATTAAAGCTGGAGGGGTAGGACTCAACCTTACCCAGGCAGATTATGTTTTTATATTAGACCCATGGTGGAACCCGGCAGTAGAACAACAGGCCATAGACAGGTCACACCGCATTGGCCAGGAGAAAAAAGTATTTATTTATAAGTTTATCGCCAAGGATACCGTAGAAGAGAAAATCCTTGCACTGCAGAACCGTAAAAAACGCCTTGCCAGCTCTTTAATCACCACTGAAGAAAGCTTTATTAAATCGCTGACGAAAGAGGACATTCAGGAGATCCTTAATTAATAGCGACAAAGATTAAAATACACCTTATTTATAATCTGCTCTATTCTATTAAAGTATATTTAACTATTGTTTGCCCAAAGAAAAGCTGAACGGACTATAATCATGTAATGCTTGCATATAAGTACTTCTCGGGATCATTTCCGCTCCCAGGCTTAACAAATGATCGTTAGGCACCTGGCAATCAATCAGCCTGTAATTATTGGTTTGGCAAAGCCAGATCAATGCGGTTTTTGAAGCATTGCTCATCTTGCTGAACATACTTTCTCCACAAAAAACATTATTTACCTGTATACCATACAGTCCCCCTACCAGCTTTTCTTCATACCAGACCTCTACGCTATGTGCCTTTCCAACCTGGTGCAAATCAATATAAGCTTCCTGCATATCTGTGGTAATCCAGGTACCGTCCTGATTTTTCCTCGGACTCTCCGCACATGAAATAATAACCTCTTTAAAAGCTTTGTCCATAGTTACATTGAACAAGCCACTGTTAAGCACTTTCCGCATACTTTTGCTTACCTTCACTTTGTCAGGATAGATTACACAGCGCTCATGTGGAGAAAACCAGCAGATAGGATCTCCCTCACTAAACCATGGAAAGATACCATGAGCATAAGCCTGGATTAACCTGTCCCTGCTTAAGTCACCACCAACAGCAAGCAGCCCGTCCGGCTCAGCTAATGCAGGATTGGGAAATATAAGTTCATGGTCATCCAATTGAAATATCATACACAAAAATAGCAAACCTGTTCAAGATTGTATCTTACTAATTGAATTGCACCTTACAAATTAAAAACCTGCAACATCTTAAAACTGCAATATCCTGAAACTGCAATATCTTAAAAACTTAAATCATTTACATTCAGGATGCTTTAATCCCAATCAGGCCAATCTTCTCTGAATGAGTAATTGCCTCCTGACTGGTAGAAAAAAGGCAGGTATGAATCTGTTGTGCTTCTACCTTTTCAAGCAACTCCAAAGTCTGTTCTTCTTTTTCAGGCCGGATATTCCTGATATAGATAGCCTCTATATTCTTCGGATACTTTATAGCTATGGCCGAATAGATCTCCGGGTCCTGCTGTGAATTATCTCCAAAAAACACAAACTTCTGATTAGGAAAGGCGTCAAGAATCCGCATTACGCGCATCAGCTTACCTTCATGACCTGTTTTGCCTGTTTTGATCAGATTTTTCCAGCGTTTGATCTGGTTGAGCAGAAAAGCACCTTCAGGTAATTTATTGAAGCGGAAAGTTTCTACCAGATAGTCATATAAATTCCACTCACTGCTAGACACATAGAAAAACGGATTAGGATGATCAATATCAGTATGCGATAAAGCCAGTAAATTATAATGCGCAGCAGCATATGGGAAAGTTTTCCTTGTCCGTGGGTTTTTGATAAACAATTCCCGAAGCCTTCTGCCAATTGTTGCAGAATGAGATACCATTACCGTATCGTCGATGTCTGATATAAATGCGTACTGTGTAATATGCGGCACATAGATGCTCCCCGTATTCATCGCCAATACCTCATCATTGTCTCCAAGCACCTCCACTTTTACCTGATGCCAGCCTGCCGTTATATTTTCAAGAGCCTCCCATTCAAACTTAAAGAAACCATCGTACTCAGTTGTCTGATATACGATCTGCTTATAAAAGCTAAGCCTTACTTTTACAAAGGGGTATGGCTTCAGTACAAAAAGCTTGAAAAGATGTACAATATTTACCATAAGACTGTTGCTGTACTTCTGGTCGGCCTTTGCCCTGAATTTAAAAGCATGGCCGTAAACTACCAGGTTGTGTGTATGCCCATACCCATGATATATTTTTACACTTATAGAATTGTTCATTATTAACCAAACAGATGTAGAGCAGCAGTTGTTTGTGTTATTAAACATTAGCGATGACAGCAACAGGCTTCCTTAAACTACTCTTTATTGTAAATCCCGGTTCAGGAAGCGATAATCTGGATTATAAAAAAGAAATCATTGATTTTTTCGAATCACTGGAACATAATGCTGAAGTGTATGAACTTCCGGCAGAATGCGATATCGCTCAGCTTAAAGCGACAATTCATAAGGCTAAAGCCGACCGGGTTGTGGCTGTCGGCGGTGACGGCACGCTGAAGCTGGTGGCAGAATGCCTGAAAGGAACAGCGACGCCAATAGGTATTATTCCAGCCGGTTCTGCAAATGGGATGGCTAAAGAATTAGGGATTCCCCTCGACCTGAAGGAAGCACTTAACCATACCATTAGCGGTAAACCCAAACAAATCCATCTGGTAATGGTCAATAATGAGCTGTGCATACACCTCTCGGATATTGGCTTTAATGCCTATATCGTTAAAAAGTTTGACGATCTGCCGCAACGGGGGATGTTAGGCTATGCTAAGGCCACCTGGAAAGCACTGTGGAGCCATCATAAGATGGAGGTAGAATTTGACATTGCCGGAGAAACTATACGCTCTGAGGCCGCAATGGTGGTTATTGCCAACGCTACCATGTATGGTACCGGCGTAAAAATCAATCCTGAAGGTAAGCTCGATGACGATGTTTTTGAAGTCATCCTGGTCAAGAAGTATTCAGTAATGGAGATCCTCAAAATCCGTTTCACCGCCTTACCTTTTAATCCCGAGAAGATTGAGCTTTTCCAAACAAAAAGCCTGCTCATTAAAACCCGTCATAAAGTTCATTTCCAGATTGACGGAGAATATATGGGAAAAGTGAATGAAGTGAAAGCAAAGATCCTTCCGGCAGCAATCTCTGTTATTATTTAGGTACCATCACATGTGCACTAAGCTCATGGACACTGCATTGAGCTCATGAACAGCTGCATTAAACTAATGAACAACTGTATAAGTACGGAAATATGCCCTATGGATTTGTACGGTGTAATACATTCTGAAAAATTCCGCAATCACACATACCCTGAACAATATGCCAAACCATTGATTTTCCTGATGCAGCAACTCCGGCAAAAAAGTAATGAAACCAATAGAAAATACATAGAGGATTAACCTGAAAGGAAACTGCACATAGTAAGCTATTATTCCATATTTCTTAAAAAGGAACTGTCCCCAGGCAGAAATAAACAAAGAAAGGAAAATCAATGTAGTCAGCACTATTTTAAGAACAGACGTTGTATTCAGGTCTATTGCTCCAAAATGATTGATGAACATCCATATCTGTGGAACCATTAGCAGGATACTGATTACATCCAGTACGGCAAATGTTTTTAATAAAAAGCGCATATCTATTTACAATAACGTTGTATCAGCTCATCAGCAATTGATGAACCCATATATTTCACAAAGAGGAAGTCCTCACACGCACCCTGGTAGTCTTTCTGCCGCAGCTTCTTTTCGCCTTCTTTAACTTTGGCCAGCAGCCATTCATCATCATACCCCAGCTCCTTCTTCAGTGCAATAAACCTCGGCTCCTCGGCCTCATTATATTTCCCCTGCTCTTTATTCCTGTAAAAATTGAGAATAGCATCCGTCTGCCCCTGATCTGCCTGGTATACAGCGATCGCTCTTTGCATCTCTCCCACACTGATACCCGTACAATTGCCTCCCGTAATCTTGAAATTAACAGGTGCAATGAGCACATAACTCGTATCATAGTCTGCCGGGACTTTCCATTTCCCGCTACTCAAACGGATTAACCGCAACGCTTCTTTATCCAGATCTATCCCCGGCCCTCTGGTTACTTTCGAAAAGTAGACTTCACCGTTTTTGTTGAGTTTAAAACTTACACTGATACTGCTCTCAATACAGTTCTGCCATGAGTATGCAGGATAAATAAGGTTCGTATTCACAAAAGCTTCCAGCCCTCCTTTTATAACAGGCTGCGCCTGAACCGAAAGGCCAAAGAATAACAGAATTACTATGAAAACTCTACTCATATCCCAATTTACACAATTTATTTTAAAAGATCTGCCCAATTGAAAAGGCTTATCCAATTGAAAAGGCTTATCCAATTGAAAGGCATACCAAATTGAAAAGGCCTGAATAACTTAAAAGGTATGCGCCAGAATAAAACCCGGATCAGGACAATTAGAGAGGTATTCTTCTTTCTTCGTAAACTGACATACTCCCGGATAATCACCTTCAAAGCCTTGCATAGAGAACATCAGCTGAAAATGTAAATGCGGTGGCCAATGCCCGTTTTCATCCGCATTGCCCAGATTAGCAAACTGTGCCCCTGCCGCAATATGCTGTCCCGGGGTTAAGCCTGATAAAGAAGCAACACTTAAATGCCCGTATAAAGCATACAGCGTTAATCCATCCAGCGTATATTTCAGGATAATTGTCCCTCCATAATCGCCATAAACGTCATTATTCTTAAAACTATGCACCTCCGCATCAAAGAAATTATAAACAGGAGTACCTGCCGGACCCCAGATATCTACGCCAAGGTGTAACCTACGGGGCTCTTCGGCAGTATCAAAATGAGTACTGCGCCTATAAATAGTACGGTGTTCATTATACCCACCAATACCATAACGGGCCTGTGCAGCCTCAATATGCTGAGCCACCCAATCGGAAAAAACAACATTGTCATCCAGAATTTCATCGGTAAGCTCCACATTTGCCAATGTAAAATCCATTGGCAGCAGCTTATCATGCAGGGGATTGAAATCTACCACCCTGCCAATATGTACACCTTCCTTCAGCAACCAGGTTCTAAACTTTTCCAGCAGCTCCATATTTGTTAATCCTCTGCAGGTTCCTCTTCGTCCGTTTCTTTACGTTCCTTAGAAAGTTTATCGAAGATCTTATCCATATGCTCTACATAGCTGTTCGTATCATCCAAAAAGAAAGTCAGCGAAGGCACCACTCTCGCCTGGTGGCGGATACGTGTACCCAGTTTATATCTTATCTCACTTGCATGTGCATTTACAGTATTTATTGATAATAAAGTGTTATTGGTACTTAAGAAACTCAAATAAACCTTAGCTACGGCCAGATCGGGCGAAACCCTCACTTTAGTGATTGTAACTAATGTATTCGGTAAGTATTCCGCCCCTTCCCGTTGAAAGATTGAAGCTAATTCTTCTTGTAATATACCCGCAAATTTCTGCTGACGTTTACTTTCCATGATATTTGTGCGCTTAGTATTTTAGTATAATAATTTGTCGTACGGATAACGCTCAGTATGCAGCGTAATTACAGTATCGTATAACAGTTGTTTGAACTCTTCAAGGTTCTCTTTATGCAGGGCAGAAATAAATAGCGCCGGAGCATTATGCTGTGCCATCCAGCTACGCTTAAACTCTTCGAGCGTTAAGGTAGCACTCTCTTCTTCATACAACTCGGCCGCTTCAGGACTCACATAGGCATCAATTTTATTGAATACCATAATCGTAGGCTTATCCCTTGCACCAAGCTCTTTCAGTGTTTCATTCACCACATTGATCTGATCTTCAAAGTTAGGATGCGATACATCGACCACATGGATCAGCACATCGGCTTCCCTTACTTCGTCAAGTGTAGATTTAAAACATTCTACCAGGTGATGGGGCAGTTTACGGATAAACCCCACAGTGTCTGACAAGAGAAAAGGTAAGTTGTCGATCACTACTTTTCTCACCGTTGTATCCAGTGTAGCGAAAAGCTTGTTTTCTGCAAACACCTCAGATTTAGAAATCATGTTCATGATCGTGGATTTCCCCACGTTAGTATATCCTACCAGCGATACCCTGATCAGCTGAGCACGGTTTTTACGCTGTGTTTCATTCTGCCTGTCAATCAGCTTTAATCTTTCTTTCAGCAGCGATATTTTCTCCAGGATCATCCTCCTGTCGCTCTCAATCTGAGTTTCTCCCGGGCCACGCATACCGATACCACCTTTCTGGCGCTCCAGGTGAGTCCAAAGGCGGGTAAGGCGTGGCAATAAATATTGTAGCTGAGCAAGCTCTACCTGTGTTTTTGCCTGGGCTGTTTGTGCCCTGCCGGCAAAGATATCAAGGATCAGGTTACTCCTGTCCAGCACCTTCACTTCCAATTCTCTTTCGATATTACGCAATTGTGATGGCGAAAGCTCATCATCAAAAACGACCATATCTATCTCCTCCGACTTCACGTAGGCTCTTATTTCTTCCAGTTTTCCTGTACCCACAAATGTGGCACGTTCCGGGCGCAGCATTTTCTGCGTAAAGCTGGTTTCCACTACCCCACCGGCAGTATCCACCAGAAACGCAAGCTCGTCCAGGTATTCTTTAGTTTCTTCCGGTTTTTCTCCCGGCCTGATTACGCCAACAAGGACAGCCCGTTCCTGTTTAACGGCAGTATCATAAGTTTTTGCTTTTCCCATGTAAAGTACAAAGATACAAAAGTTATACCGAGATCAACTCCCTGGCAAAAGCTTGCATGGCGGCGCCCGGATTTGACGTTTTCATGAAGTTCTCGCCAATCAGAAAACCATTAAAACCGGCCTTTTTCAACTGCCTGATGGTGTTTACATCACTAATGGCACTTTCTGAAATTTTCATGAACTCCGCAGGGATCTCCTCTGCCAGTTTGAACGACGTTTGGATATCTACGGAAAAATCTGACAGGTTGCGGTTGTTCACCCCTATCGCATCTACCAGTGGATTGATACTCCTCTGCAGCTCTTCCAGGTTATGAACCTCCAGCAGGATATTCAACCCAAGGCTTTTCGCCAGTCGCGCGAAACCATCAATTTCCTGTGGCGTCAATATAGCTGCAATCAGCAGGATAATATCCGCACCGAAAGCTTTAGCTTCTACAATCTGGTACTCATCGATCATAAAGTCTTTGCGTAATACAGGAATCTGGTTCACCGCACGCGCCGCCAGCAGGTCATCGTTATCACCGCCAAAAAAATCATTGTCCGTTAATACCGACAAGGCCGAAGCGCCACCGGCAGCATAGCCTGCAGTAACATCTTCTACAGTAGAATGTCCGTTGATTAGTCCTTTCGAGGGTGAGCGGCGTTTAAACTCTGCAATAATGCCGGTACATGTTTCCGCCAGTAAAAACTCTTTGAAAGAATGAGTGCTACGGTTAAAATGAAGACCATTTTCCAGTTCTTTTAGTGATACACGTGCTTTAGCCAGTGCTACTTCTTCTTTTTTACGTGCAACAATTGTGTCTAAAATATTCATCGTCTATTTTGAATTCCTTAAATAATAGTGTCAGCTATATCCTTAAAAAAGTTAATTCTCCAACCAGTTTTGCATCATCTGCTTTCCATATTCCGTTAATACGCTTTCCGGATGAAACTGTACGCCACGTACATTGTAAGTCTCATGCCTCAAAGCCATAATTTCTGTACTTACATCCGTTGCAGTAACCTTTAAACAGGCAGGAAGGTCATTTTGATTCACTACCCACGAGTGGTAACGGCCAACATTGATACTGTCAGGGCAATTCCTGAACAAGAGTTCTTCCCTGTCAACCACATCAATAGGCGTAGCAATCCCGTGCATCGGGCGGCTAAGGTTAAACAGCGTTCCGCCAAAGGCTTCTGCTATAGCCTGCTGTCCCAGGCAAATGCCCAGAATACTTTTCGTAGCCCCGTAGGTTTTAATTACATCCAGTAATAAACCAGCCTCATGCGGAACACCCGGACCCGGTGAAAGCAATATCTGATCAAACTGGTCTACATCGGCCAGTTCAAACTTATCATTTCTCCACACCTCAGCTTCCCTGCCCAGTTCATTGATTAAATGCACCAGGTTATAGGTGAATGAATCATAATTGTCTATAACCAATACTTTCTTTTGCATGTCTTTGTCTTAAATATGATTGATTTGTTTAGCCATTTCTATTGCCTTACGTAAGGCTGCAATTTTATTATTTACCTCATTCATCTCATTTTCGGCAATCGAGTCAGCCACAATACCAGCTCCCGCGCGATAATGCAGCTGGTTGTTTTTGCTCATGAACGTACGGATCATAATGGCATGATTAAACTCACCGCCAAATCCCATATACCCTATAGCACCAGCATAAAAATTACGCCCAAGCCCCTCGTATTCATCAATCAGCTGCATCGCTTTATACTTCGGCGCACCGCTCAATGTTCCTGCCGGATAAGTATCTGCCACCACTTTAAAGGCCGAAATATCCTCCTGAAGGTTCCCGCTTACTTTAGATACCAAATGAATCAGGTGCGAGTAATATTGTACTTCCTTGAATGATTTCACCTGCACATTGCGGCAATGCCTGCTAAGGTCGTTCCTTGCCAGATCTACCAGCATCACATGTTCGGCACTTTCCTTCGGATCCTGCTCCAGTTTTCTCGCCAGCTCGGCATCTTCTTCATCATTTCCCGTACGCTTAAAAGTCCCCGCAATAGGGAAAATGTTAGCCACGTTATTTTTTATCGTGATCTGTGCCTCCGGCGATGAGCCGAACAGTTTAAAGCTGCCATAGTCGAAATAAAATAAATATGGGGATGGATTTATAGAACGCAGGCAACGGTAAACATTAAACTCATCACCAGAGAATTGCTGGTTGTAAGCCCTTGAAGGTACAATCTGGAACACATCACCACGCAGAATATGTGTTTTCATCTTTTCCACAATCTCCATAAACCCTTCATTGGTGAGGTTGGAATGTTCTTCACCTATGGTATCAAAAGTATATTCCGGGAAATTCTTATTCTGTATCAGGTACTCAATCTTCTCCAGTCCCCCGCTCAGCTCTTCATCAAAGTTATTCTTGAAGAGTGTTACTTCATTTTTAAAGTGATCTACCGCAATGATATAGCGATAAACATGGTACTGCATCGCCGGGATCTCCTCTCCCTCAGGCACCGCCGACTTAAACTTTATATCTTCAAAATACTGCACCGTGTTCCAGGTAAAGTAACCAAACAATCCGGTAGAAATATAACGGTGTTCCTCCACAGGCTGCGCATCAAACCTGGCTTTAAAGGCTTCAATTTCATCGGTAAGCACAAATTCCGTTTTTACTTCGGTAGTCCCATCGGGGAAATAAGCACTTAACATTCCATTTTGAAGGGTAATGCCTGCTACAGGGTCTGCACATACATAACTTACAGAGTTCTCGCGACTGTGGTAATCCGAGCTTTCCAGCAGCAGCGTATTGGGGAATACATCCCTCAGGCGCAAATAGATACTTACCGGAGTAGTAGTATCTGCTAATCTTTTTTTATAAATGGTGTTAACCTTAATCTTCTTCATATCTGATAAAACAAAATGCTGTAAAAACAAAAAACCCGACGTGTTTTAACGTCGGGTTTAGTATGTGTGGTTTGGTTTAGGTTGATAAACTATAAGGTACACAAGGAAGCGACGAAATCCCGTTCAGAATTACCGCGCCATTGCCATGTATGTATATTGTTAATCATGTGCTAGCAAAAATAGAAATAAATCTAACAAACCAAAATTTTATTGCAAAATAATTACATGCCAAAATAATGACGGCTACCGTCAACTTTTACCATCATGACAATTGCGGCTGTAATGATTAACAATGCAAACCCAAAGAATATGAATATCGTTTTATGCTTCTTAGCTGCAGTATCCATTTTTTTCGAGCGTGCATTTCCAACCGTAATCAGGATAATTGCAATGATCATCATACTCAGATGCTCCATTTTCCAGTAGCGCGCTATAGCATTACTGCTATCGTATTTGTAGACACCTTCAATAAAATATAAAACCAGTCCTAAAACCAGTTGGATATGTGCACTGATCAATGCAAATACATTCAGTTTACGATTGCCTTCAGTATAAGGTTTCTTGCCCAGAAAACCCATTAATGCATTGATAAACGCTACCAGCAATAAGATGATAACCAAATAACGCCATCCAGAGTGTGCACTCTTTAATATCTCATTCATACCCATTTTTTTTCTTTCAAAACTAAGCAAATCCTTTCTTTAATAAAAATGCTCTTCAATAATTGATATTATCATTAATTTTAACCTACGGCATCAATTATTATAGGTTTAACAGCAAAATCATTACTGATTTTAAAAATTTTAACTCAAAAAAGGCCATTTGGTAAAAGTTGGATAGACAATCTGCCATTCTTGTTTTTTACTTAAATTTAAATACTTTAATTAACTTTTATGATCAAACCTATACTTACGCTCGCGTTGGTATGTACCACTACTTTTATTTTTGGCCAGCACACTTTTCCTGTCAACGGATCTTTTGATACCAAGCCCGGATTATTTGCTTTTACCAATGCCAACATAGTGGTAAATGCTAACCAAACCATCAGCAATGGAACATTACTGATTAAAGGTCAAACCATCCAGTCTGCCGGCAAAGGTATTGCTGTACCGCAGGGATATGTAGTGATCGACTTAAAAGGGAAATTCATCTATCCTTCGCTAATCGATCCTTTCACTTCTTATGGCATTGCCGAACCTGAAAGAACTTCAGGCGGCCCCCGTCAATCCATCTTTGTTTCCACTAAAAAAGGATCTTATAGCTGGAATGAGTCCATCAGGCCCGAAACAGAGGCACGCACCATCTTTTCCGCAAATGGTAAAACAGCCGAAGAGCTGCGCAAAGCCGGCTTCGGAAGTGTGAATGTGATCAGCCGCGATGGTATCGCCCGTGGCACCTCTGCCGCCGTTACGCTGAGCGACGAGAAGGAAAACAATACCATGCTCAACAGCCGCTCTGCCGCTAACTACTCCTTCAATAAAGGCTCATCACAAAATGACTACCCTACCTCATTAATGGGAGCCATCGCACTACTCCGGCAAACTTATTATGATGCACAGTGGTATAGCAAACAGAAAGAAGAGTATAACATCTCACTCGAGCAATTCAATAACGAACAGGCCCTGCCACAGATATTTGAGGCAGACGGCTGGCAAAATGTACTGCGCGCCGATAAAATTGCCAAAGAGTTCGGCAAACAATATATTATTAAATCTACAGGTGATGAATATCAGCGCATAGCCGTTATAAAAGCTACAGGAGCGAGCTTTATTGTTCCGCTTAATTTCGCCAAAGCTTTTGACGCAGAAGATCCTGCAGAAGCCAGAAACATCACCCTTGCTCAAATGAAAGGATGGGAAATGGCACCAGCAAATGCTGCAGCTCTTGAAAAAGAAGGTATCCGCTTTGCTCTTACCTCTTATGGACTGGAAAATATAAAAGACTTCTGGCCTAATATCCGCGCGGCTATCGATAATGGCTTAACGCAGAAACAAGCACTGCTGGCCTTGACTGAAATCCCCGCTGAAATGATTGGCATAAATACCCAGGTGGGCACGCTGGAAAAAGGGAAACTCGCCAATTTCCTGATTACATCCGACACACTTTTTAAAAGCAGCAATATCATTTTCGAAAACTGGGTACAAGGCAAACGTTTTGTGGTCAGTAAAATGGACGTAACAGATCTAAGCGGCATCTATACCCTCAATATTGATGGCATTGAGGCCCTGACATTAAAAATTAATGGCACAGCTGCAACCATAGAAAGCAGTGGTGCAGATAGTGTAAAAACAGCTGCCACGCTTACCCGTAACGGCGATTGGATTGGTATCAGCTTCAAGCTTAAAAAGAACCCTGCGGGCGATGTAAGATTAAGCGGATACCTCCGGTTAACCAGTCCGCTTACCTTCAGGGGCGAATCTGTTCTGGCCGCAGGAGCAACTGGGAAATGGTCAGCACAATTTAAAGAAGCCAATAAAGAACCGCTGAAAAAAGATACCGAGAAACCGGTACTGGCCACAGGAAAGCTGATCTTTCCTTTTGTAGCCTTTGGCTATGAAAAAGCACCTGCAGCTGAGGCGGTTCTGCTTAAAAATGCAACAGTATGGACAAACGAAAAAGAGGGCATCCTGCTCAATGCAGACATTTTACTGGAAAACGGAAAAATTAAGGCTGTAGGCAAAGGCCTTACGGCAGGAAATGCCAGGGTGATTGACGCTACAGGCAAGCACATTACAGCAGGATTAATTGATGAACACTCGCATATAGCTATCGCTGGCGGAGTAAATGAAGGCGCACAGTCCAACTCGGCCGAAGTACGCATTGCTGATGTAGTAAATTCCGAAGATGTTAACATTTACCGGCAGTTAGCAGGCGGTGTAACTACCTCCCACCTCTTACATGGCTCTGCAAACCCCATCGGCGGACAATCGCAACTGATCAAACTGCGCTGGGGCAAAACTCCCGAAGAACTGAAGTTCGGCGGCAATGATGGCTTCATTAAATTCGCCCTTGGCGAAAATGTAAAACAAAGCAATTTCGGTACAGGCGCACGATTCCCGGTAACACGTATGGGCGTTGAGCAAACTTATATAGACGATTTCACACGTGCCAAAGAATACAAAGCTGCGCTGGCAACCAAAGGTAGCGTGGTACGAAAAGATCTGGAACTGGATGCGCTGGTAGAAATACTGGATAACAAGCGCTTTATTACCTGCCACTCTTATGTGCAATCTGAAATAAATATGCTCATCCATGCGGCAGACAGTATGGGTTTCAAAATAAACACCTTCACCCATATCCTCGAAGGCTATAAAGTGGCCGATAAAATGAAGGCACATGGCATTAACGGATCTACTTTCTCAGATTGGTGGGCTTATAAAATGGAAGTTGCAGAGGCTATTCCATACAATGGGAAGATCATGCACAACATAGGCATCACCACAGCTTTCAATTCTGACGATGCGGAGATGGCCCGCCGTTTAAACCAGGAAGCAGGGAAAGCAGTGCTCTATGGAAATGTACCCGAAGAAGAAGCACTAAAATTTGTAACCTTAAATCCAGCTAAGATGCTGCATATCGATAACCGTGTAGGGAGCTTAAAAGCTGGTAAAGATGCCGATGTAGTGGTTTGGTCAGATAATCCATTGTCTATTTATGCAAAAGCAGAAAAAACATTTGTAGACGGTATTCCTTATTGGGATATTGACACAGATGCGGCAGTGCGGATAGCGATGAACAGCGAAAAGGCAAGGATCATCCAAAAGATGGTCGAAAGTAAAAGTAAGGGAGGTAAAACACAGCGCCCAACAGCCGAGGCACCACGTTTATATAATTGCGAATCAATAGGAGATTATGCTGCAGAATCAACTAGAACACAATCAGCAGACTCATCAATGGAAGACTCAGCATCGGCACAAGAAGGATCTACAGTCAGATCATCAGCATCGGCAATAGTAAGATCAACAGCAGAACTGAATAAAATGGAAGGAACTCACTCACATGAATAAATATATTACGTCATTGCTGCTTGCGCTGATCACAATAGCAGACTGCTATTCACAGGCAAACATTTCGCCAGCAGCAAAGCAAACAAAAACTATTGCCATAACAGGCGCAACGATCCATGTAGGTAATGGTGCCGTGATCGAAAACGGGACCATTGTCTTCGGTGCAGGAAAGATCATTTCTGTATCTGCTAACGGACAGGGCAACGGTCAGGCACCACAAGATGATGTGCTTGTTATCAAAGCAAACGGCAAGCATGTTTATCCTGGTTTTATTGCCCCCATCACCAATTTAGGACTGGCAGAATTCGCGTCCGTTAAGGCTACGCTTGATTTCACGGAAATTGGCAACTTCAATCCGCATATCCGTTCAATAGTTGCTTACAACACCGATTCAAAAGTACCTGCAACACTGCGCAGCAATGGTATCTTAATGGCTCAGGTTACGCCCGAAGGCGGAACTATTTCAGGCAGTTCTTCGGTGGTGCAGCTTGATGCATGGAATTGGGAAGATGCAGCCGTAAAAGTTGATGATGCAATGCATATCAACTGGCCCGTAATACCACGTTACCGTGGCTATGGTGCCAGGCAATTGCAATCGCCCGAAGTATTATTGGAGCAGAAACAGAATGCCATTACGGCGCTCGATCAATTCTTCGCTGAGGCCAAAGGATACAGTATGTTAGCTCAGCCTACGGTAATTAATTCACGTTTTGCAGCCATGAAATCATTGTTCGGGGGCAAACAGCAGCTATTCATCACCGCCGATACACAGAAAGATATTGTTGCCGCTGTAAACCTTGCTAAGAAATATAAGATTACACCAGTCATCATTGGTGGCTCCGAAGCTTACCTCCTGGTGGACTTTTTAAAAGAAAACAATATTTCTATAGTGGTGAGGCAGCCTCATGCTTTACCGGGCAATACAGACGACGATGTGAATATGCCCTATAAAAATGCAGCCTTATTAGCCAATGCCGGCATCAATGTAATTGTAAGCATTGAGGGATACTGGCAACAGCGCAACCTTCCCTTCATGGCAGGTACTGTAGCTGCATGGGGCCTGGATAAAGAAAAAGCACTGTCTACCATCACACTCAACACAGCCAAAGCCTTAGGCATTGATAAAATCTGCGGAAGCCTTGAAGCCGGCAAAGATGCAACACTGCTGATCTCAACCGGTGATGCGCTGGATATGAAAACGAACCATATTGAGAAAGCATATATACAAGGTCGTGATATCAATCTTGATAATCTGCATAAACAGCTGGATAGAAAGTTCAGCGAGAAATACGGCATGAAGGTTACAGATCAATAACGATAAACTACAGATATATTCAGGGGAGCGAAGGTTTCCCTGATATACTTCGGATCAGGCTCATGGTCTCCTCATTGACTGGAAAGCATAAAAAAAGGTGAACCGCCTCCGGAACACCTTAATTAAACTAACTTATTATAAAAAAACTGGCTGTTGGGGAAGGAGTCGAACCTTCAAGGGGAAGTTAGCCGCAGTTCAAAATTAATTTGTGGTCAACCCATAAACTGTGTTTATCCCATGATCCCCACCACCGAGACAAGAAGGTGTGTCTGCCAATTTCACCACCCAACAATAAAAAAAGAACTCAAATTCTTTGGCTGTAGGGGAAGGAGTCGAACCTTCAAGGAGTGGTTAGCCTTTACAGGTTTCCCAAATTCTCCACCACCGAGACAAGGAGGTGCGTCTGCCAATTTCACCACCCTACAGAGTATAAACAAGCTTTAAAGAACTACTTTTTGTTACTTGCTTGATACAAATGTAACAAGACCTAGCATATGTTGCAAATATTTTAATAGATTTATTTTATTATTATTATATTAATATTTATATTAGCAATTCATTGACATATCTTGAAATCATGCTTAAAAAAGAAAGCCAAAATTTAGAAATTGACAACCTTGATATTGACATTTTAAAACAGTTAATGCAAGATGCTACTAAACCTTATACAGAAATAGCTAAAGATTTGATAGTTTCGGGTGGTACGATCCATGTGCGAATGAAAAAATTGCAGGAGATGGGAATTATTAAAGGCTCGCACTTAATCATTGATCCGCAAAAAGCGGGGTACGACATCTGTGCTTTCCTGGGGATATATCTGGAAAAAGGAATACAATATAAAGATGCAGTTGCTCAGCTCAGCAAAATCAAAGAAGTAGTTGAGCTGCATTACACTACCGGCGCTTATAGTATGTTTGCGAAAATCATCTGCAGAGATACCAATCACCTGAGGCATGTATTAAATGAGGAGATACAGGCAGTTGAGGGAATCCAGCGTACTGAGACCTTGATTTCACTGGAAGAGAGTATCAGAAGACAGATAGAGCTTGGCTAAGCATGGCATCTACTGATATGTAAAGAGGGTGATCACAATAATGATACACCCTCTTTCTCTTTGATTTACAGTAATATTAAACTATTAAGCCTAATTTCAAATTCTTGTAACCTTATTTTGATTTCAGCTCATGAACAGGCTGAGTAAGGGCGAAAGCTTTATTCACCTTTTCTACAGTAAGCTCTTTGGCTAATGTAAATTCTGCGGTCTTCCTGATATCTAAAGAAGATGCACCAACAGCAACTTTATATTTTCCTGCTTCAGCAACCCATGCACGCTGAGCCTCCAGAAAAGAAGCCAGATCTTTTGGCACTAAAGTCATTGTAAGTGTTTCTGATTCTCCGGGTTTCAGCTCTTTAGTTTTCGCAAAAGCTTTTAACTCCTCTACAGGCTTATCAATAGATTTCGAAGGTGCTGACAGGTATAACTGAACAACTTCCTTTCCAGCAACTGTACCCGCATTTTTAACCGTTACAGTAGCCACTATTTTTCCATTAAACGATGCACTGCTCAATTTCAAATCCGAATAATTGAACTGAGTATATGACAGTCCGTGTCCAAATTCATAAGAAGGCTTTACTTTAAAAGTGTTGAAATAACGGTACCCTACGTAAATACCTTCTTCATAAGTAACATTTTTTGGATTATCAGCAGGAGTACCTAACCAGTTTTTGGCCGACGGTGTGTCCTCGTATTTCATAGGGAAAGTCATCGTCAGTTTACCAGAAGGGTTTACCTTTCCTGAGAAAACATCAGCAACAGAATTTCCACCTTCCTGACCAGGCTGCCACGACAATAAGATTGCATCCACTTTATTCTTCCAGCTGTCAGTTTCAATTACCCCGCCGATATTCAGGATCACCACTACTTTTTTGCCTTTAGCGTGAAAAGCAGCCGATACATTATCGATCAGTTCAACCTCATCAGCAGCAAGATTAAAGTCATTATCAACTGTACGGTCGCCACCTTCACCAGAATTCCTGCCAACAGTGATAATTGCCAGTTCAGAAGATGCTGCTTTCTGGTCAATCAGCGATTTTTCCAGTTTAAGCTCAGGAAGACGCTGAGGTAAGGCCAGAATACCTCTTTCCTTGCGGCTCTCCAGTTCTGCTGCTTTTTCTTTTGCTGCAAAAGGAGTGTACCTAGTTTTCAGCTCCTCATCCACTGTATAACCAGCTTTCGTCAGTCCTTCAATTAATGAAACTGTATAAGCCTCATTTACGTCACCACTACCTGTACCACCAGCAATAAAATCGTAAGAAGTTACACCAAATACAGAAAGAGGAGCCGTTTTAGCAGTATAAGGAAGTACTTGATTATTTTTCAGCAGTACCATTCCTTCAGCTGCAGCAGTACGCGTAACCTCAGCATGTCCCTTCAGATCCGGTTTATCCGAGTACTTATAGTTTTGCATAATTGGCGAGCGCAATACCAGCTCAACAATTCTTTTCACATTGAGATCAACTACCGCTTTAGAGAGCGAACCGTTCTTCATATTCTCTATTATACTTTTCTCCTGTTCAGGTAATCCGGGCATCAACAAATCATTCCCTGCAGTAAGCTGCTGGTTTACATTACTTGTACCCCCTTTTAAAGATTCAAAACCCGCATAACCGCCAAACCAGTCGGTCATTACAATCCCTTTAAAACCCCATTCCTTACGTAGAATATCAGTAAGCAGGTCTTTTCTGGCAGAAGTATAGGTATCATTAATTAAATTATAAGAAGACATGACCGTCCATGGCTGCGATTCCTTCACAGTAATTTCAAAGCCCTTCAGATAAATCTCGCGCATAGCCCTTTCAGTAATATGCTCATTAATTGACAAACGGTTAGTTTCCTGGTTATTTGCAGCGAAGTGCTTGATAGAAGTACCAACCCCGTTAGACTGGATTCCTTTTACCATTGCAGATGCAATTTTTCCTGCTACCAGAGGATCTTCAGAATAATACTCAAAATTCCTTCCATTTAAAGGATTACGATGGATATTTAAAGCTGGTGCGAGTAAAACATCAACACCATATTCTTTCACCTCATTACCCATTGCTTTACCAACACGCTCAATAAGTTGTTCATTCCAGGTAGAGGCTAATAAAGTACCCACGGGGAATGCTGTACAATAATAAGTATTCTTGTCATTCTCCCTTATTGGTTTAATACGCAAACCAGCCGGGCCATCCGCTACAATAACAGAAGGAATACCCAGACGTTTAATTTCATAAGTTCCTCCTGCTGCACCCGGCACGCGGCCTTCAATGGCACCAACAACAGGCGTAAGTCCGTCGAATCCTGGCATACCAGTACCCAACATCATTTTAGCTTTTTCCTCATCGGTCATTTTAGCTACCAAATCCTCCGCCCGATCAGCAATAGAGAGTCTGTAATCCTCATATCTGTCCAATTTACCATTCCTGTTCAGGTCTTTAAAAGTAAATCCTTTAATAGTGATCACAGGCTGATCCCAATTGATTGGTGCAGGAGTCCAGGAAATTCCTGAACACACCATTGCCACTATGAGTGACGTGCTGGCGGTTTTTTTTATCCTATTCATTGTTATCTATTTAGTTCGTATTTTTAAATAATTTAGTTGTATCTCTCATTCCAAATCAATGTTATCCTCTAAAAAAAGATTATAGAGCCTCTGCTATCTGGTGAATTGAAAATCAATAAATGCGCTTTAGCCGATCCTATAATTAAATTGGATACAGAGTATGCAAAAAGGAAATGAGCCTGTTGTGAAGCTCCAGTACAGTGTATGTGCTGGATTTAATTAAGATGATCTTCATCGTAATGAGTTTAAGTTCATGATTTGGTTAGAAGAAACAAATATATATATATTGCTTCATTATGAAGCAATAGTAGTAATAAGTTTCGATAAATACTACCAGATTAAAGATTTATTTTGAGACAATGCCCTAAAAAGACATTTCAACCAGTAAAATGAGACATCTGACACATAAACCACCTGATCAAGGTGATCTGATAAGAATCAGCCAAGAGCAATTTTCAAGGACAGTAAGACTAGGAGAAATCGCAGGGAGGATGGTATAACCACATATAGCTTTAGATCATAAAAGGTTATAAACCAGAAGAGCCT
>JAATFQ010000252.1 GCA_015655115.1 Sphingobacteriales bacterium | reverse complement strand
GATATATAGTGCGATGATCTCATATAATTATTTTTTGGGTTGGAAAACTGCTGATATCCGGACTTCTACATACTCCGCAATGTTTTTAAATACCAATGAAGGGATTTTGATCTGATGGTCTTCGATTTTTACTTTAAATACTGTTTTCGCAGAGATTATACCTTTCTCTACCGTAATTGCAGCTTTGGTTTGATAGGGCTTGCTAATCCCGTGAACCGACAATGTGCCTGATACATTTACATTAAATGTCCCTTCTTTACTCAGATCTACATCGTCGGTAATTTTACCGTTGAATACAGAATACGGGAACTGATCACTTTCCATATAGTTTTCATTAAAGTGTTCCTGCATCAGTTTCTTCTTGAACTGGAATGAAGTATTGCTCACTTTGACCACGATATTTTTTGATTTAATATCCAGGGCAGCATTTGCTGTTGTACTTTTTCCTTCTATATCTTCTACCACAGTGCTCGAAAAGAACGAAACGGAGGCATTTCTGCTGATGTAGATTTGTTGCGCATGCAGGCTGCTCAGGCTCAATAGTGACAGACAGACAATAAAAAGTAATTTCATAGGTTTGTAGTTAATGTGTTTTTAGTAGCTGTGATTGATTTCAAGAGTTGGTGAAACGCTCGGTTTTTCAGTAACTTTTACGTTTTTATAGCTCTTCAAGAGCTCGCGAAATGCTCGGTTTTCAGTAATTCTGATTGTTTTTGACCGTTACTCTGCCATTCCCTTGTCAAACCAATCCTGGAGCGACTGCAGTTCTGCAGCTGACAGACTGCCGCCCAGGGGCATGGATTTTTCTACCAGGACAGCCTGTTTAATCCGGGCTGCATTTGCAGTTACTGTAGCATATCCGTTAAAGCTCCAGATCGTAGCAGCCTGTCGTCCCGGAGCGTGACAGTTGTTGCATTTAGTCTGGAACAATGGGTTTACGACGGCTGTAAAAGTAACTGCAGTGCCGGGTGTTTCCGGTACTGCAGGCTTAATCTCATCAGCCTGTTTTTTGGAGCAGGCTGCGATCAGCGAATAGCAAAGTGTTAGGGTAATCAGTTGGTTTCTTCTCATAAGGCTCATAGATTTTGAATTGAGTTTAATATTTAGGGAGCGAGTGTGGCCGTAGTCAAAGTCATAACAGGCCATACGCCAGGAGACGGTACACTTACTCCTTTTGTTTCTCCCCGTTTAGCATCCGGCCCGAAGTAGTACAGGGGATGGCCTTTATAGGTAAGTTGTTTCTTGCCTGCCGAAGTGATCTCTGCCATCATATCCTTTTTCAGTACTGAAGGTACATTCAATACCGGCGACTCATAAATTGGCCAGGTACCATTGTTGCTTAAGTCAGCTTTCGTATAAGTATTCAAATTGAATTTGTCTGGTGCAAAAGCATACAGTGTCCTTCCTGCGGCATCAGTTAAATAGATGGAACTTCCGGTACCTTCCTTTGTGTCTGCCAGATAATTTTTTCCATCCAATCCAACCAACTGGTTACTGGCCAGCATAATGGAGTAATCAGGTTTGGCGACAAACCAGGTGCCTCCGGAACCGTCACCACTGATCTGTCCTTTGGTATCGGCGGCGTAGTAATACAATGGCCATCCTTTGTAGGTAGTTTGTTTTTTTCCATCAGCCCTGGTGATCGTAGAGATATCGGTACCTGTGATGCCTGTCGGGGCAGTTTCATTCCCTGCATAATATACCGGCCATGCCAGTTCACATCCTCCTGTACAACCAGAAGTACCGTTAGCATCTACTGCGAAAAAATAAAGAGTCTTTCCATCCGCATCGGTAAGGATATTTCCAAAAGTTGTATTGGTACCTAATTTTAAACTCAGGTCGGTGCTGCCGGGTGTAGTAGGGGGTGTTACCTCAGGGGCCGCGGTATCACTGCTTTTTGAACAGGCTGATAACACTATTATTCCAGTTAAACTGAAAAGAATAACATTTCTTTTTAAATTGATTAACATACGCTTATGGTGTTTTAAATGAATAAAATTTAATCTTCCGATTAATTACCCATACGGATGTTAAATCTTAATGGTTGCCTGCTGGAAATGCAGGATTTTTATTTTTAAAAATAAACAACTGTTAAACAGTTGCTTATGCTGATAAATATATATTTTCATTAGCTTAGGCAACCAATTGAAGGTCTCAGCCGTAATAGAGTCAGAAAATGCTTAAACGTAAACAGTTAAATAGGTGCAGAAAATAATTGCGGGTTGCATCAGGAGGGAGAGATCCAGTCAGTATTTGCTCTATAAAGAATTTTATAGTTATTGCATGTCTATTTGCAAACGTTACGTATTAAATGACGCCGATGCTGCACATGTCCTTAATGATGGTTTTCTAAAGGTATTTACGTACATAGAAAAATATGAGCAGGAAAAGTCTTTTAAATCCTGGATCGGAAGAATTATCGCCAATACCGCAATTGATCACTACCGGGCAAACCTTAAGTTTAAAGATCATGATGAAATAGATTTGCATACAAATATTGGAAATCCGGCAGGTGTTTATGACCATTTGGCTTATAAGGATTTGCTTGATTTAATCCGGGGTCTTTCTCCTGCATACAGGACTGTATTTAATTTATATGCCATAGATGGATATTCGCACGAAGAAATAGCCGGGCTTTTAAAAATATCTGTCGGGACTTCAAAATCCAACTTATTTAAAGCGCGTCAGAAATTGCAGGAAAAGTTGCTGAGCCCGAAAGAGCTTCCAACGGGTGCACGAACGGGGATGGATGCTACTTCAGGCCATACAAATATTGATGAACGCTCAAATATTAATTTCAATCGCACAGATGGAAATAACAGCGTGGGATACCTGCAGTTTATGCAGGGAAATATAAAGAAAATCTAATGCAGGAAGAGAACGACATAGATCAATTATTCAGGAACGGACTTGACGATCCCGGAATTCCTTTCAATGAAGTGGATTGGGAGCATATGGAGCGCAAGCTGGATGCAAAAGAAAAAAAAAGAGTATTTCCCATATGGTTATTTACCGCTGGCAGTATAGCTGCAGCACTTGTAATAGGTATGTTATGGGTATTTATGAAGTCGGAAGTACCCCTTCAGCAATCTGCTATTCATACTGCTGCAACTCAAACTTCTGCAAATAAAGGTTCAACAAATAATGCTCCAATAAATAACGCTTCCGCTGAAAAAACAGGCTCAGCTCAGTCTATTGTATCAGGAAGTGTTCCATCCCGGCAGGTTTTGCCGATTTACACTTTTAGTAAAGATTTTGCCACCAAAAATATTCCATCGGTTATTGCGGATAGAGCTGCAGGTGGTGTAACTGAGATAAATCCGCAGAATTTATTGCAGCCGGCACGGAATAATCTTCAGGCAGGAATATCTTATTTAGTCCGGCCAGATGCAATAAAAAATGGCCCGATAACACAAGGTATAACGATCAAACCATCTGTCCATAATACTCCTATGGCTGTAGAAACTGACAGTTCCATTCTCGCCAGAAAAGCAGATGCTCTTGCCCGCAGTGTAGATCCGCTGCATAAGCCAGCGCATACCGACATTGTCCGTACTGTTAAAAAAAACATGGATAATGCACTGGATAGAAAGCCTGATTTAATTTTATCAGCGATGGCGGCCCCTGATATTTCAACTACCAAGTCGAGCAAGCCCTCTAAATTGAGCAGTAACTTCGGTGTGCTTGCTACTTATGCTTTAACTCATAAAATAAGTTTTACTTCGGGCGCGGTCTATGCCAAAAAGATTTATAATTCTGGCGGAGTTACTCCGGGGGGATATGATAATGCGGGTGCAGAATGGGAAGTTAAAGCCAATTGTGACGTGATTGATATACCCGTAAATATCAATTATAAAGTGCTGAATATGAAAAAAATGTCGGTAAGTATCAACACCGGTCTTTCCAGTTATTTTATGCTCAAAGAAAGGTATGAATTTATCAACGGACAGGTGGGAGGGCAGCAGCAGGTATCGAACCTTGAAATTACCAATCAGAACAGGCATCTGTTAGGGGTAGCGAATGTGTCCGTCACCCTTGATCATAAAATCAGTGAGTCGGTAAGTATAGGTGTACAGCCTTTTGCCAAAATACCGCTGACAGGGATAGGGAACGGAAATGTAAATTTAAGGTCGACCGGTATGTCTTTCTCCCTGAATATAGGCCTTTTTCCGGCTAAAAAACCAGGTAAATATGCTGTTTTATACCCATAGCATTGATTTTTTATCCGTAAACAGAGCGTAGTTCAGTAGCCATTACCGGCACACCTGCAGTAGCAGTTGCCTGTATTTTGCGGACATTCTTTCCGCTGATATATGGAATATCAGGGTCTATTACATACCTGACCACCGTTGAAGGCACGTAATCTATCAGTCCTGCAGCAGGGTAAACGGCAAGCTTAGAGCCTATAACGGCGAATATGTCGGCAGATTTACAAAACTGTATGGCGAGGTCCATATTCGGTACTGCTTCACCAAACCATACTACATGAGGGCGTAGCGGCCGGCCATAGCTGCACAGATCGGTAGGCTTAATCTCCCATCCATTAACCGGGTAGGTGAGCGCAGAATCAACATCAGACTGAGCGAGGGTAATTATGCCATGCAGGTGCAGCACTTTTTTTGAGCCTGCACGCTCATGCAGGTCATCAATATTCTGGGTAATTATCTGTACGTCGAAATCCTTTTGCAGCAGTGCGAGGGCTTTATGTGCAGCATTGGGCTCCGCTGCTAAAATAGTTTTACGGCGCTCATTGTAAAATTCCTGAACAAGTGCCGGGTTACGTTCCCAGCCTTCAGGTGTAGCAACATCTTCAATGCGGTGACCTTCCCATAGTCCCCCAGAATCCCTGAAAGTCTGTAATCCGCTTTCTGCACTTATGCCTGCACCAGTCAATATTACTAATT
>JAATFQ010000218.1 GCA_015655115.1 Sphingobacteriales bacterium | reverse complement strand
GGGTGGGATGAATGGTTTTGAAGCTACAGCTGTGATCAGGGGAATTGAGGGGGAGTATTACCAAAATATCCCTATAATTGCGCTCACCGCATCTACATTAAAAAATGATCACTTTAAATTCAAAGAGTGCGGTATGAATGGGCATATTTTAAAACCATTTAATCCTGAACAGATGAATACGCTGTTGTTTAACATCTTTTCTGAACAATCAGTCTGATTTTTTGAGATTATATCTAATGCTTTTATCAGTTATATGAAACCATCATGATTTTTCAAATCACACAACGAGATGAATATAAAATCATGATAGCTTCATAACCTTTAAATTCAATTATATACAGATGAAAATAATTCTGTAAAATGATAAAGGGCCGGTATCTCTATGAAGAAAATATCGGCCCTTATCATCTAAATTAACGCTCTCAGTAATATAAACGGAGACATTTACTGAATATTGTAATACCCTTGATGTTATTCTGCAAAAGCCGCGCCTACAATACTTAGTTTGCCGATTCCGCTGTTCAATAATACAGTTCCTGATGCCTCAAGTGTTGATCCGGTAGTTATTACATCATCTACGAGCATGATATGCTTATTCCTTATAGTTTCAGCGTTGCTGACCTTAAAGACGTATTGCATATTTTCAAATCGGCTATACCTGCTTTTTTTCGTCTGGGATGTCGTTTCCTTTTGCCGGATAAGATGTGTTGTGCTTACCGGAATACCCATCGCTGAGGCAATGCCATCTGCAATATATTTACTTTGATTATATCCCCTGCTTTTTTCTTTTTTCGGATGCAGAGGAACAGGAATGATCAGCTCTGCGCCGCAATAGCCATCAGCTGCTAATAGCTGCCTGCCCATCATCTGACCCAGAGTAATGCCCAGGGCTGTTTGGTTTTTGTATTTTAGGCGATGGATCAGGTGCTGAACTTTTGAACCTTTCCTGAAGTAGAGCATTGCCATAGCATTATCACAATGTAACCTGCCCCAGAAAAGCTGATGTACTTTATTATCAGCAAAAGACTGAAAGTCCGTAAAAGGAAGGTCGTGCAGGCATTTGATGCAGATCTGTTTTTCACCCTGTACTAATGGTGTACCACAGCCGTTGCATAAGTTGGGATATAACAGGGCGGTTAGATCTAAAGCCAGTTGTTTGACTATATTCATAAAGCCAATGTACTTACATTTTAAATCTAAATGGTTAAAAACCGTGATAGCAGGCTGGTTACACCAGCAGGGGTTTATTTGCTATGCTTGTTCTTTTACTGCGAGCTGTCCGCATGCTGCATCAATATCCTTACCGCGGCTGCGCCTGATATTTGTGTTTACGCCCTGGCTCTTCAGATAATTAGAAAAGGCTTCGATTTTATCTCCTTCGGCATTGATGAAATCAGCAAACTGTATTGGGTTATATTCGATCAGGTTTACCTTACAAGGTACATGCTTGCAGAATTTTGCCAGGTCCATCGCATCCTCTAGCTCATCATTGAAATTATTGAACACAATATATTCGTATGTGATCGGATTTTTGGTTTTAGCGAAATAATATTTAAGCGCTTCAGCTAATGCTTTTAATGAATTAGCCTCATTGATAGGCATAATTTCATTTCTTTTTTTATCATTTGCCGCATGCAGTGAAAGTGCCAGGTTAAACTTAGCGCCGTCATCACCTAATTTTTTGATCATCTTAGCAATCCCTGCTGTAGAAACAGTAATCCTTTTATAAGACATATTCAATCCATCAGGTGCCGTGATGCGCTCAATAGATTTTAAAACATTGGCATAATTCAGCAGCGGCTCGCCCATGCCCATATATACGATATTCGTTAAGGGGGCATTGTAATTCTTTTTTGCCTGCTGATCAATAAGCACTACCTGGTCATAGATTTCATCGGCATTGAGGTTTCTTTTGCGGTCCATATAACCTGTGGCACAAAACTTACAGGTTAAACTGCAGCCTACCTGTGAACTTACACAGGCCGTCATTCTTTCTTCCATAGGAATTAATACGCCTTCTACAATGTTTCCATCATATAGCCTGAATGCGCTTTTTATCGTATGGTCATTACTGAATTGTGCATTGCTGACGGCAACAACATTAATCGCATAATTTTCGTCAAGTTTCTTTCTAAGGTCTTTAGAGAGGTTACTCATTTCCTCAAAAGAGCGGGCAGACTTTTCCCATAACCATTGGTAAACTTGTTTAGCCCGGTAGGCAGGCTCATTCATTTGCGTAAAGTGCTGTTGAAGTTGTACCAGGTCTAGCGCCCTGATATCGGTTTTTGTTGTTGCAAGCATTGCCGCAAAGTTACCTAAAAAATTATAAGGCACCCAATTTTCCATTGCCGATTGTGCTTAAATGCTTGAAGCTTGCATAAGCCTGACTGTTGGGCGGCAAAATACCGGGATCAGGCTTTGCTTTGTAATGGATTGACTTACAGGTATTCTTAGTGTTTAAGTCTTAGCGTTTAGGGCTTTTGGCTTTTCCTGCCGGAGCACCGGATTTTCCGCGTGATGGTTTCACTGGCCTTCTGCTTGGTCCGTTTGTTTTATTCCAGTCGGCACTGGCACCTGCGGGCTGGTATGCTGAAGACCCTCTTGCTGGTCTTTCTTCCCTGTCAGATTTTTCGGCCCTGCCGCCGCCTGATGTTCTCGGTTTTGGTATAAAGACTTTCCCTTTTGTAGGGCCCGAAGGTCTTGCCCTGGTATTTTTCTTTGGTGTTACATTTTCTTCCAGGTTTTCTTCAGCGTTTTTCTTAGCTTTTTTAACTACTCTGCGGGGGGCAGAAGCGATCTCTGAAGAACTGGATTTTTCTACCATCTTAAAGATTTCCGTCTGTTCTTCTGGTGTAAGTTCACGCCATTCGCCTACAGGTAATCCTTTAAGGCTGATATTCATGATACGTACACGCTCCAGTTTAGTTACTTCAAAACCGAAATGTTCACACATACGGCGTATTTGCCTGTTTAAGCCCTGAATCAGCGTGATCTTGAAAATAAAAGGACTTTCTTTAGTCACTTTACACTTTTTAGTCATTACTCCCAAAACAGGAACGCCTTTGGCCATACTGGTAATAAACTGGTCGGTGATCGTTTTATTTACAGTAACAAGGTATTCTTTTTCGTGGTTATTGCCAGCTCTGAGGATTTTGTTTACCAGATCACCGTTGTTGGTCATGAAGATCAATCCCTGTGAATCTTTATCCAATCTGCCGATAGGGAAAACTCTTTCGCTGTGGTTTACATAATCAACAATATTGCTTTTTACACCGGCCTCTGTAGTACTGGTAATTCCTACAGGTTTGTTGAAAGCTAAGAGAATAGTATTCTCTGCTTCTTTAGGCTCGATAGTTTGTCCGTTGACAGTAACGATATCACCAAAATAAACCTGATCGCCAACTTTGGCTTTTTTGCCATTAATAATTACATTTCCCTGTTCTATGTATCTATCTGCCGCTCTTCTGGAGCACAGGCCGCTTTCACTAATGTATTTATTTAATCGGGTAGTGTGATCAGACATAAAGTTTGTATTAATTGGGGTATCTTTTTTACAAAGTAATCAATTTATACCCACATAAACTACCAAAATAAATAAATAGGCTTTTTAAAGCCTGTTAATTCAACCATTAAACCACTTTAATTCAATTTAAATAAGTATTTGAAAAATTGATTTTGTGATGAAATTCTAAATTTATACCTTTACGTATACCAAATTATAGGCTTATGGCAGATCCTTCTCCATTGGATGAATTGGATAAAAGTATAGTTGAACTGTTTAAATGGGGAGATCAAAAGGATTATCTGAAGTTGTATAACAAATATGCGCCTGCAGTATATGGCGTATTACTAAGGACTTTGGATAACGGGAAAATGGCGCAGGAATGTTTGTATGCTTCCTTTGTGGGGATCTGGGCGCAGCGGTTAACATATGACCCTGCTAAAGAGCGGCTATTTACCTGGATGCTCAAGATTGTAAAAGACAATGCTAAGGGTGCCGCATTAGAAAACGGGAAATATCTGGACGATGAAATCAGAGAAGAGATTGACCTCGTGTATGCAACTGATATAAGGAAATATTTATGCGAAAAGAGGGATGCTGAAGGGGCAGATTTTGCTGCAGGGGTGAGTACGGAGATTAGAACTGCTATACATTTAATTTATTTTGAGGGCCTTAGTTTTTCTGCAGCAGCAACGCAACTGAACCTGTCTGTAGAAACGTTAAGAGGAATGATGATTAAGACAATTAAACAGTTGAAAGGGGCAGTAGTGTCATGATGAAATACGAAGAATTTATCGCTTCAGGTATATTGGAATTGTATATTCTTAACTACACTTCTTTAGAAGAGAGCAAAGAAGTGGAAGAAATGGCTCTGGCTTGTCCTCAGTTATTGAAGGAAATTGAATCCATAGAAATCTCAATGGAAAAACATGCCGCTGCAACTGGCGTAAATCCGGGTGATGCGCTCGAGCCAGAGATAATGTCGACCATCAACTTGATGGAACGGCTAAAAAAAGGTGAAGTACTGCTCGATGTACCTCTTTTGTCGCCTTCATTTAAAGTGACCGAATACCAGCAATGGATCGATAGGGAAGATATGGTTGTTGATGATGCTGACTTTGAAGGTGTTGTTGCGAAAATCATAGGCCATACGGAGAAGGCTATGAGTGCTATTATCTGGGTGAGAGATATGACGGCGGATGAGACACATACAAAAGTGCATGAGCGTTTCCTGATCCTTGAAGGAACATGTAAGGTCGATGTTGAAGGTGACATTTATTCATTGCAACCCGGAGATTACTTTGAGGTTCCGCTTCACAAGCACCACGTTGTTACAGTTACTTCATCTATCCCATGTAAAGCAATATTACAGCGCGTTGCTTTATAAAATATGCTTTAATCTAGGTAAGCTTTCAGAAGAATAACCGTAATTTGTAAATATGAGTTCTTATCTGTCCGCTTCATGGATTTATCCTGTTAGTTCTGCTCCGCTGAAAAATGGCGTAATAGCTGTTTCAGCTGATGGAACAATTTCGGCAATTTTAACCGCAGAACAGGCACATTCACAACAACTGACCGGCATTACCCATTACGAAGGAGTGATAGTCCCCGGTTTTATCAATACCCATTGCCATTTAGAATTATCGCACCTTGCCGGGAAAATTCCTGAGCATACCGGCTTATCCGGATTTGTACAACATGTAATGCAGCAGCGCGAAGCTGATGCTGGCAGCATAACTGGTGCTATGGTTACTGCTGATGCAGAAATGTATGACAATGGTATCGTAGCTATAGGTGATATATCTAATCAGCTGATATCCCGGGAGGTCAAAAAAAACAGTCGCATTTATTATCACACTTTTGTGGAAGCCATGGGGTTCAATCCCATACGTGCAACAGAAATTATAGATAAAGCCAAGGCCATAAGAGATTCTTTTGCTCCTTTAAAGGCAACAGTTGTCCCCCATGCACCTTACTCTGTTTCGGAGGGGTTGTTCGCGGAGATCAGCCATGAATCCGGAGCTGCAGAAGAATCTATGACTATTCATAATCAGGAAACTGCCGATGAGAATGCCTTTTTTGAGACTAAGACCGGTCATTTTTTAAAGTTATATGAATACCTGGACCTTGATATTTCTTTTTTTACCGCAATAGGGAAAACATCGTTGCAGACCTATCTGCCCCTGATGCCTGCCTTGCCGCGCACGCTGCTGGTACATAATACCTTTACCAGTGAGGCGGATATCCGCTTTGCATTGTCAACCCATCAGCACCTTTTCTGGTGTTTGTGTCCTAATGCAAATCTGTATATTGAAAACAGGTTGCCTGATGTAATGCTGATGATGAACCAGGAGCTGACGATTACACTCGGCACCGACAGTCTCGCCAGCAATCACCAGCTCAGCATCCTTGCAGAAATGTACACCCTGCAGCATCATCTGGACATACCCTTTGAAATATTACTGCGCTGGGCTACATTAAATGGCGCAACTTTTTTAGGGTTGGAAAAGTTATTTGGCACGCTGCAGCCCGGGCGGAAGCCGGGAATTATTTTAATTGAATTTTTAAACCATGGGGAGGAAGACAAGAATCCCCGCATTGACAATAATACCCGGATTAAACGGTTATTTTAGCACATTATATTCCAATACATGAAGCATCTAATTATCAGGATTACAGGTAAAGTACAGGGCGTATCATTTCGTTATACCACTAAAGTTGTGGCCGACCAGATGGGAGTACGCGGAATTATTAAAAATGAAAAGGACGGCAGTTTATATGTCGAAGCTGAGGGAGATGATACTTTACTGGAAGTATTTTTAGAATGGTGTAATGAGGGGCCCGACCGGGCGATCATAGAAAACGTTGAGGTGACACCCGGCGAACTCAAAAACTATCGTAATTTTGAAATTATTAAAAAATAGGTCTGGTTTATTATTGTTTAACCCCATCACGTGTCAGTTATTAAGAAATTTTTAGGTCAGACCGCCATTTACGGCTTAAGTACCGTTCTATCAAGGTTGTTTAACTTTATATTAACCCCATTATACACCAGGGTATATGCTCCTGGTACTTATGGTATTTTCACGAAGTTATATAGTTATTCTTCCCTGATCAATGCTGTGCTGGCATTCGGTATGGAGAGTACCTATTTCAGATATTTAAACAAACACGAAGATAAAAAACAGGAGGTATACAATAATTCGTTTCTATGTATAGCTTTTATGGCCGTCCTGTTTTTAATTACAGGATCGATTCTTTCCAATACAATTGCAGGCTGGATAAATAATGGCGAAAAAGCACAGCTGGCGGATTACCAGTATTTTATTAAATTCTTTGTCTGGATTTTATTTGTTGATGCCATTTGTGTAATTCCCTTTGCTAAACTAAGGGCAGATGAGAAAGCTTTTAAGTACAGTCTGATTAAATTCCTTAATATCGGGACCTTTGTAGGCTTTAACCTGATATTTATCCTGGTTATCCCCTTTGCCATTAAACACCAGTGGCCGATGGCAGGCTGGTTAACGTCATGGTACCGCGACCAATGGGTAGGTTATGTTTTTATATCTAATCTGATAGCCAGCTCTGTAACCTTTTTGCTGCTGCTGCCGGAGTTTTTAAAACTGCAGCTTCGGTTTGACAAGGACTTGTTTTTTAAGATGTTCAGCTATAGCTGGCCTATACTGGTGGCCAACCTGTCATTCATTGTAAATGAAAACCTTGATAAAATAGTGCTGGGCGAACTACTGCCTAAGTCGGTCGCTGATATTGATGTGGGGATATATGGTGCAGTGTGCAAGATTGCGATGTTTATGAGTATTTTTATTACGGCTTTCCGTTTAGGTGCCGAGCCTTTCTTCTTCAGCCATGCTAAAAATGCAAATGCAAAAAAAACGTATGCCACAATCCTCCATTATTTTGTAATTGCACTTGCTTTATTATTTGTGGCATTGGTTGCTAATATAGATATATTAAAATATTTCATTAGCAGGAACCATGCACATATGGCAGAATATTGGGTAGGACTGCCTGCAGTACCCTACTTATTATTCGGTTATGTATGCCTGGGGATTTATATGAATCTTTCTATCTGGTACAGGCTATCAGACCAGACCAGGTTTGGATTGTATATCTCTTTAGTTGGTGCTGCCATTACGATTACCTTTAACTTTATATTGATACCCCGGTATAGCTATATGGGATCTGCATGGGTAT
The DNA here is from genome assembly GCA_015655115.1 of Sphingobacteriales bacterium. GTDB lineage: Bacteria > Bacteroidota > Bacteroidia > Sphingobacteriales > Sphingobacteriaceae > Pedobacter. Next base: position 184 of record JAATFQ010000218.1, on the reverse strand, counting down.
CTATGATTGCCTATTTTGTGATGATGGTGATTTCTTATATCCTGGGGCAGAAGTATTACCCTATTCCTTATAACCTGAAAAGGATCCTGCTTTACCTCGTTACTTCTGTGGTATTAGTAGTATTATCATTCTGGGTATTTCACAGAAATATTTATATTGGAAATGCCATGCTGATTGCGTTTTT
>JAATFQ010000285.1 GCA_015655115.1 Sphingobacteriales bacterium | reverse complement strand
TGCGGACCATAGAAATCGCTATTCAGAATTCTTCCTGTACTGCTGATCACCATATATCTGGGAATTGAGGGGATGTAAAGCTCATCAAAAAGTGGGGACGTCTTTGTCTCTTTCAGCTTGAACTGGTGCGGTTGTCTGGAGAGCTTTTCTTGTTTCAGTGCAGTGGTCCATGCTTCCGTTTTTGCATCAGCATCCAGACTTATACCTATGAAAGTGACTTTACTGTTTTTGAATTTTGCTTTCATCTTTTGGAGGTCAGGGAATGCCTCTCTGCAAGGTACACACCAGCTTGCCCAGAAATCTAACAATATTATCCTGCCTTTATTTTTTTGCAGTTCTGCTGCTAAAGTAGTGGAGGAGCCATCATCTTTCAATAGAATTATTTTGTCCTTATTATTAATAAAAGGGAAATATTTCTTTTTCAGCCGAACCAGCTGCGGAAATTCGGCTATACTGGCATATTTCATTAAACTTTGGTAAGTAGCTTTAAAAGCAGGACTATCTTTTTTTTGCTCTGAATCCAGACAGTCTGACACATATGCAACTACCATTGACTTCGACCATTTACTTTTAAAAGCCTGAGTTGTCAGGGTAGTCAAGTTAATTGGTTTACCAGCGCTAACTATTTCATATCTGCAATACGTAATAAAAGTACCCAGCGATTCTTGCAGATCCAGAGTCTCTACTATTGAGGGTTGTATACTAAGTCTTTCTCCCGCGGCTTTGACGCGCGTTGCATATGCAGCAGGTATTTTTATATTGATACTCACTGGATGAATTACCATCACATTATATTCCATCGCTGCATGACTGATTAAAAGCCCTTTTAATTCGCCATCAATGTCTTTTCTATCCGATATGCTGTCTATACGCCTCTGATTGGTAAGATATATTCTTTCAATTTCATTGTAATAAGCCAGGGTATTTTCTTTTTGAAGACGATAATTTGCCTTTTCATTTTCAGAATAGAAATCTGGAAAATGTATAATTGCATTTATAATCGGATTGCCAGGTGTATTCGATACCAGGTGAAAATCCCTGTCAGTTTCCAATAATACCGTATCGCCATTTTTCAGGTATAGGCTATTTTTTATAAATAGAGGCTTGTCGATTTTGAAGACGTTTATTGTATATAATAAAACTGTATATACAGGGAGATCAATTGTACGGGTAATGACCGAATCTTTATCTCCTTCATTCCTAAAATCCACTCTAAGATCCTGCGACATTGTATTTTTATACTCCAGCATGATTCTTTGGTGAGCCATGATTTTAAAATTTACCACTGCTGGCGGTGCTGTATATGCATTCATCAGCAGTAGCAACGTAAAGCAAACTGTAAGTAATATTTTCTTTTCCATTTATAACGTTTTAAGGTAATCCTGGCGTATTACCACCAGGATTACATGATTTTAATTAAATACCCCAGCCATTGCCCATGCAGCCGTATCAGCAACGCGTTCCATAAAGACCTGGGGTCACCACACTTATGCAGTAAGCGCTCGCTCCTGCTAAGCCGTTAGAATAATACACTGAGTTCCCTCGGATTTAGTTGTGTAAATCATGCAGAAATCTCCTGTATACTCGTAACCATAACCGCCTACCACAGATTTTATTTGTTTTTATATATAATTTTCTGCGATTATTTTTTTGTCCTATTTTTTTTATAGTTTTTTCTGCTTCAAATATTTGTTCAGCATAATGGCGAATTCCTTTGCCTGCGGACCATAGAAATCGCTATTCAGAATTCTTCCTGTACTGCTGATCACCATATATCTGGGAATTGAGGGGATGTAAAGCTCATCAAAAAGTGGGGAAGTCTTTGTATCTTTCAGTTTGAACTGATGAGTTTGTCCGGAGAGCTTTTCTTGCTTCAGTGCAGCGGTCCATGCTTCCGTTTTCGCATCCGCATCCAGACTTATACCTATGAAAGTGACTTTACTATTTTTGAATTTTGCTTTCATCTTTTGGAGGTCTGGGAAAGCCTCCCTGCAGGGAACACACCAGCTAGCCCAAAAGTCGATCACGATTATCCTGTTCCTATTTCTTAACAGTTCTGAAGCGAAAGTAGTAGATGAGCCATCTTCTTTCAGCAGAATAATTTTGTCTTTATTATTTATAACGGGGAAATACTTCTTTTTCAGCCGAACCAACTGCGGGAATTCTGCTATACTGGCATATTTCATTAAACTTTGGTAAGCCATTTTGAAAGCAGGACTATCTTTTTTTTGCTCCCAATCCAGGCAGTTTGACACATATTCTACAATGACAGGCTTCGCCCATTTACTGTTGAAAGCCTGCGTTGTCAGGGTAATCAAGTTAATTGGTTTACCAGCGCTAATTATTTCATATCTGCAATGGGTATTAAAGATATTTCTTGACTCTTGCGGATCCAGATTGTCTACTATCAATGGCTGTTTACTTAGCCTTTCTCCGCAGGCTTTTACCAGTGCTGCGTATGCAGCAGGTATTTTTATATTGCTGATCACTGGATCAATTACCATCACATCATATTCCATTGCCGCATGCCTGATTAAAAATCCTTTTAGTTCGTCATCAATGTCTTTTCTATCCGATATGCTGTCTATACGATTCTGATTGGCAAGATATAATTTTTCGATTTCATTGTAATAAGCCAGGATATTTTGTTTTTGAAGACGATAAATAGTCTTTGCATTTTCAGAATAGAAATCTGCAAAATGTATAATTGTATTTATAATCGGATTGCCAGGTGTTTTCGATACCAGGTGAAAATCCTTGTCAATTTCTAATAATACAGTATCGCCATTTTTCACGTATAGGCTATTTTTTATAAATAGGGGCGTGTCGATTTTGAAGACGGGCATTGTATATAATAAAACAGTATATACAGGGAGATCAATTTTACGGGTAATGACGGAATCTTTATCTCCATCATTTCTAAAATCCACTCTAATTTCCTGCGACATTGTATTTTTATACTCCAGCATGATTCTTTGGTGAGCCGTGATTTTAAACTTTACCACTGCTGGCGGTGCTGTATATGCATTCATCAGCAGTAGCAACATAGAGCAAACTGTAAGTAATATTTTCTTTTCCATTTGAATCGTTTTAAGGTAATTTTCTTTAACCGTTCAATACCGGCTTAAAAATGCTGTCATTGTATTTAAAAGTACTTAGTTCTCTTTTGACCTTTTTCAATTCCAGATTGGCTAAAATCACAGGTTTAATGATAATCCAGACTAGAGGCAGGGGAAGTGCATCCAGTTCATTAATTTCCATCTGGTATGCGGCGTTGCCAACATCGAAATTCGATAATACATCACTTAAAGCTAGCAGACTAAATCGGAATGGATGTTTCTCTAACTCTTTTTCAACGGCTTTTTTACTGAGATTAACCTTAAGGTAGATTAACAGATGGTACAGCAAGTTAATTTGACTTTCAAGTTTCATAGTTTTGATGTAAACCTTATTGCGCATATAGGATGCTTCATTAAGTTCGGTTTTCAAAAAAAATATTTGGTTAGGTATAATTGTAGTAAAGAGAAATATAGCCAGTCTGGATGCAACTGGTTAATATTTTAACTCATTCATTTGGTTTCTGTTTTTTGCTGCATATGAAATTATATTTGGTTATATATGATGCTATTGTAAATTGAACGACTTTTTGGTTGTGTTGTATCTACAAATCGTTTCATTGTTTCAACAATTAATATCAATATTTATGACGATATTATTTAAGCGATGATTAAACAATAACTTTATTTTACCAAATGTAAAATTGCTTATTAAGGTTTCTTCGCTGTATGGATAAAGAAATGATTATAGTTCAGACTCTGGTCTTGGATTCACAGGTGGATCCTAATATCCAACACTTTGGGTTTTGTATCTCCTGAATTCAATTGGATGAGTTGGTGTTTGAGCTGCCTCCAGTTCCTCAAATATTATAAAGAGGTTCACCTCTATACCAATGAGCAGGGTAGGAGCGTGCTGATTGACCAGCTTCATCTACCCTATACTGAGGTACTCCTGGTAGAAACAGAAATTCAAGTGCCTGCCGGACTTTGGGCCTACTATAAAATCCATACCTATAGTTTGCAGCGCAGGCCTTTTATTCATGTCGATGGCGATGTATATATCTGAGATAAAATCAAATCATTGGCCAGCAAGCCTTATTAAAGATTATGATGAGCTGATTACCGATGAAATTGATCAGGTACTTGCGGCTTCAATGACCTCTCCAAAAACGATCCTTCAGCTGTATAAAGACCTACTTCCTTATTTTGATGATGAAGACATCGAAAACAACAGCGATGCATTATCCGATCTGATTGCCCTTAAACTAAAAAATGGATGCGTTTCCAATATTTACCTCATCTCCTGACCTGTGAAAGAATTAAAATATGATTATCTGATCGTCGGCTCCGGTCTTTTTGGTGCAGTTTTCGCCCATGAAGCTAACAAAGCTGGTAAAAGGTGTTTAGTCATTGATAAACGCAATCATGCAGGTGGAAATGTCTTTTGTGAGCATATAGCAGGGATTAATGTACATTCCTATGGTGCTCATATCTTCCACACTGATAATAAACAGATATGGGATTATATCAATCAATTTGCAAGTTTTAACCATTATGTCAATTCCCCATTAGCCTGCAGTGGTAACAAAATCTATAATCTGCCTTTCAATATGAATACCTTCTACCAGCTTTGGGGAACAAAAACACCTGCTGAAGCCCGCTATATTCTCAATCAGCAAATTACTTCACTGAATATAAAAGATCCTGCAAATCTCGAAGAACAGGCTCTGTCATTAGTTGGAACAACTATTTACGAAAAGTTTATCAAACATTATACAGAGAAGCAGTGGGGCAGGGATGCGCGCTATCTCCCTGCCTTCATCATCAAAAGAATTCCACTCCGGTTTACCTATAATAACAATTATTTTAATGACCGTTATCAGGGTATCCCTATAGGAGGTTACAATTCAATTATTGACAAGATGCTCAGCGGCATAGAGACCCGGCTTACGTCCGATTTCTTTAAAGACCGCCAATTCTACGAATCTCTTGCTAACAAAATTGTCTTTACAGGTAAAATAGATGAATTTTATAATTTCAGGTTTGGCCCTTTACACTACAGAAGCCTGAAATTTGTGCACGAAGTCCTGGATATGGAAGATTACCAAGGCAATGCCGTTGTCAATTATTGCGATACGTCTGCCCCATTTACCAGAATTATCGAGCATAAGCATTTTGAATTTGGCCAGCAGTCAAAAACAGTGGTCACTAAAGAATATTCCTATGAAGGTACAAGTGATGCGGAGCCATATTATCCTGTAAATGATCCCGGGAACATGAGCAGATTCAAACTATATCAGCAGATTTCATCCAATGAGCCCAATGTGATTTTTGGCGGTCGACTGGCAGAGTACAAATACTACGACATGCACCAGATTATTGCTTCTGCATTAAAAAAGCTGCAGATGAACTTGGAATGGAATTAATGAGCTTATTAACAACGCAAAGATGACCTCATAGTTAGTATTAGATATAACTTTAAACTGCAGAAAACTAGAAAAGGGCAGAACCATCTGTTTCAGGTAAAGCCCTTTTTTTGTGCTATTCATTTATAAAATATTCTTATTCTTTTTCCTTTAACTGGTCGCTGATCCTTTTGAATTTCTCAATCAGGAGGTCTATTCTTTCCTTTTCTCTTTTCATAAAGCCCTTGCGGAGCGTAGTAGCGCAGAATAGTATCCAGCAGATAGTAAAAAGTATAAATGACACCTGTACCCAGGCATCCATACGGTTCAGTGTTTCATAGAAAAATAAGACCAGGCCGATGGATATTGCTGTCGTGTAAAACCAGTAGAGCCTGTTATACAGGTTATACCTGCTTAGCTGATAAGCTTTGAGCTGGTCCAGGAAAGCACCAGGATGAGCAGTAAAATCATTGCGCGAGATCAGCAGGTGTTCTTTATATAAGATAAGCGTATAAATGGCTACTGCTAAAATGATGATGCCAATGCCCAGTGGAGTAGTCCAGGAGTTGAAATTAAAAAACAGCAGTATGGAACTCATAGCAAGGAAGGACACCACCATACCGGCAATATTAAAAAGTGATTTGGTACGTATAGACTTCACTTCTTTTTTTGCCTGTACGAGCATCTCTTCAGCTGAGATTTTCACCTCAACGAAATGGGACTGCCATAGGGACTGTATATGATCAAATTCTTGCATGCTGATTGTATAATTCTGTCAATTTTTGTTTAATGCGGTGAATTTTCACCCTCAGGTTGCCCTCACTGATACCAGAGATCTCAGCTATTTCATTGTAAGGCAACTCGTCCAATACCATTGTAATAATTAAACGGTCATTCTCTTCAAGCTTGGATATAGACTTGTAAAGCAGAGCAACCTGTTCATTTTTTTCCGAGAATTCTTCTACCCGGTTTTCTATGATATTATCAGTAAGTTCATCTTTTGCCTGTCTCTTTTCGGCACGCAGATAAGTGAGGCAGGTATTAACGGCTATTCTATAGATCCAGGTAGAGATCAGTGATTTGTTTCTGAATTTATCGAGGTTTTGCCATACTTTGAGGAACGTTTCCTGTAACAAATCGTTTGCAGCATCCGTATCTCCGGTGTAACCATAACATAAATGGAAAATCTTTCTGGAATTTGTATCGAAGATTTGCTTAAATAAGATGTCTTTCTGATCCAATATGTTTTAATTTAGTATCTCTATGATAAATAACAACTGAATTTGTTACAGCCGTCCTGTTTTTTTTACGTTTTCCACAAACTTTCCTAAGTAAGTTAATTATTGTAGTTTTACGCTCGTAAAAATAATATAAGCAACGATAATGTCAAAAAACAACAGGCTAACCTTTTTTATTTTTCTTGCATTAATAGTTGGGGCTGTCCTTGGGTACATATTAAATGTAAACTCATTCGATGTTTACAACAACAACCTGATCACTGCGGATGTCCGTATTAAAGATGCGGATGCAAAACTGAATTTAATCAAAGATACTACGGTGGTGCAGTATGCGCAGTTAAACATCCAGAAAAAGGAAGCTTTACAACTCAGGAAAGAAAACGAAGCTATCAGGGAAAAGAAACTGGAGCCATTTACCTTATTAAGCGATATTTTCCTGAGGCTGATTAAAATGATCGTTGCACCGCTGGTATTCACTACACTTGTTGTGGGGGTGGCTAAGGTTGGCGATATCAAAGCCGTAGGCCGTATCGGAGGGAAGACCATGCTATGGTTTGTCAGTGCCTCTCTGTTATCATTAATACTCGGATTGATCCTTGTCAATATATTTAAGCCCGGTGAGGCTATGCATTTGCCGCTGCCCAGCAGCAATGTAGATACAGGATTGCAGAAAGCTGCTTTTTCTACAAAAGATTTCATTGCCCATATTGTGCCTAAAAGTATGACCGAGGCAATGGCTACCAATGAGATCCTGCAGATTGTTGTTTTCTCTTTATTTTTTGGTGTAGCCACCGCTGCCATAGGTGAAAAAGGAAAGGTCGTTATCGAGTTTTTCGACTCTGTAGCGCATATCATCCTTAAAGTTACCGGGTATGTGATGAACTTCGCCCCACTGGCAGTATTTGGAGCCATGACTGCGATTGTAGCCAAGCAAGGGCTAAGTGTGCTGTCTACCTATGCTATTTTTATCGGCGAGTTTTATTCTGGTATGCTGATGTTGTGGTTGTTACTGATCCTGATTGGCTATGTGATTCTTAAGAAAAGAGTATTTAACCTGATTAACAGGATGAAAGAGCCAGTACTGGTCGCGTTTAGTACCGCAAGCAGTGAAGCTGCCTATCCTAGAACATTATTGCAGCTGGAGCGTTTTGGCTGTAAGGATAAGATCGTGAGTTTTGTGCTGCCCCTGGGATATTCCTTTAACCTGGATGGTTCCATGTTATATATGACTTTTGCCTCCTTATTTATTGCCCAGTCGTATGGTATCCATTTATCTTTTCAGCAGCAGGTCACGATGTTACTGATCCTGATGCTGACCAGTAAAGGAATTGCAGGCGTGCCGAGGGCCTCACTGGTGGTTATTGCAGGTACTATAGCTAGCTTCAACATCCCTGAAGCAGGATTAGCCTTGCTGATAGGCATTGACCCCCTGCTGGATATGGGCAGGTCGGCCACCAACGTTATAGGTAACAGCATTGCCACAGCTGTAGTGAGCAAGTGGGAGGGAGAGCTGTCAGAAGCACAGGATTAATCTAAAAATTTTATGAGTAGCAAAGGAAAAAAAATATATCTATTACTAACTATTGTGGTGCCATTTCTGGCGTATTGTGTGTTCTATTACAGGCCGATCATTCAGAATGCGCCTTTTAAATCGAGCGAATTTGTCTCGCTCCAGTTCAAATGGGGTGCGGGGAACAACCTGGAGAATTCTTATGATTCTGCAACAGGTTTATACGAGTATAAGAATGCCAAGGATTCCTTGATCAGGAAATCATTCAAGCTGCGGGAGAACGATATTATCTACCTGCATAATAAAGCCAATGAGCTGGGCTTATGGAACTTTCCGGAGGTCATAGCCAACCAGGGAACCGACCTGAATAAGTCAAGGTACTGCGTTATGTGCTGCAGTTCAACTATAAGCGCAAGTCTAAAAAAGTGATTTTCTTAACCGATTACAATGATATTCCTAAATTAAGGGATGTGGCTACACAAATGAAAACCCTGGTAGAGCGGACCATTACAGATGCAGAAGAACGTTATGCTAAACCATTATAAAAATTTGTATGATTTATAACAAATATATTCTATATTTGCACCTCGATAAAAAAACAAACAATTTAAAATAATAATTATTTAACAATGTACGCAATAGTAAATATAGCAGGACAGCAATTCAAAGTTGCAAAAGACCAGCACCTTTTTGTACACCGTTTGCAAGGAGATGAAGGCGCTAGTATTGAATTTGACAATGTATTGTTGGTTGAAGACGGAGGTAAGATCTCT
>JAATFQ010000045.1 GCA_015655115.1 Sphingobacteriales bacterium | reverse complement strand
GCGACAATCAATGCGGCAACTAAGGCTATATAAATAAACGTTGGTTTCATAAACTAAACGCAAATTATAGCTTGTGGTTCAATGCAGTAATCGCCTGATCAAGGCGCACACTGAAGTTAACCAGCAAATCGGCATCAAGCTGTACAATCTTCTTGTTTTTTCCCGCAGTAGTCTGCCCTACTCCGGGCATTTTAAGAATGCTGTTAATGCCGCCAAGGCTATTATAACCAAATTCAAACATCAGGATCACTTCCGGATTAGCTTTGATCAGTGCTTCAGTTGTATATGGCTTAAATTCATTGAACTCATTCACCGCATTCCTGCCGCCAGACAGGGTGATGATTGCATCCATACTTGTTCCTTTGCCCGCCACCAGCATCGTCCCTGTTCCACGTGCATAGATAAATAGTACTTTGGGCAAATGACCGCCCACCGGCTTCAGGCCCGCTATTGCCTGTTTAATTTTCAGTTCGCTTTGTTTCGCCAGGGCTTCCCCTTTTGGAGCTACCTGTAATGCCGCAGCAACAGCCCGGATAAACGCAAGTGCCCCATTCACAGAATACGCCTGCTTGATATTCACAAAGTTAATTCCAGCCGATTTAAGCTGGTATTGTACCTCCTTAGATACTGATCCTTCCGGCGCCAAAACCAGATCGGGCGCAAATGCAATCAGGCCTTCGGCCGAAACAGACCGGTTATTGCTCACCTTGGGTAACTTGGTAACAAATGCAGGATATGTACTCGTTACGTCCACAGCAACAATGTTTTTCCCGAATCCCAATGCATCAGCAGTTTCAGTTAGCGCGGCACTTAATGTGATGATCCTTTTTGGCACCGCGGCATTCGGATACAAATGAGCGGTGACAAGCAAAATCAGACATACTATTTTCTTCATAATTATTTATATTATTTTACCAATATTAATTTATACTACTTAATATTTCACAAAACAATGATCAGCAACACAAACAACGTGTTTAATCATTCCAAATACAAGTTAATGATTTCGATTAGTGCAATCCGTATTCTTGTAATTTATCAATTAAAATCAAGACAATTATTAATCAACAACCTGTATAATAGCACTATAATGTGCAAACTCCATTAAAAAGAGATCGAATAATGATGAAAATCAGAAAATAAAAATACGGATCGAATAAAATATAATACGCTTTGAATAAAATATAATACGCTTTGAATAAAGCAAACATGGAATTAATTATACAGTTTTGCATCATCAACTTATTTAGAATGATTAAAGATAAGAGTAAATAACAAACACGGGCTCCCACAATGATTAAATTCTGCCTTATGGTATTACTACCTGTCCTCCTAACAGCTCAATTGCAAGCCCAAACAAAAGGCAGCTTGAAGGGTATCGTGACAGACTATCAAAACAAGGCAGTCCCGGGTGCTTCAATTCTGCTTGAACCTGACCACAAAATGGTGATTGCGAATAAAAAAGGAGGATTTGAACTACAACATTTATATACAGGTACCTATCAGCTTAAAATAACCGCTGTAGGCTACACTACTTACACCGCAGAAGCCGAAGTAAAGGAGAGCGGCAATAACATACTCCGCATTCAGCTTCAGACGGCAGAAAACGGACTGGATGAGGTCAATATCAACAGTGCCCATAAAAACCCTGATAACCTGATTGATATGATCAATACTATTATGCCCAGCACAATTATCACCCGCAAAATGATAGAACAAATGGGCAGCCGCAGACTGGATGAGGTATTGAAAGAACAAACCGGACTGGCCATGGTAAGTGATATCGGTTCGGGCAGCCGGGCTGTAGGCTTACAAATGCAAGGGTTCGACAGCGGCTATACCATGATCATGATAGACGGGCAGCCCATGGTTGGCCGAAATTCCGGCAATCTTGATTTATCACGTATTACTGTATCCAATATTGAACGCATAGAAATTATAAAGGGTGCCTCCTCCTGCTTATATGGCAGCGAAGCCCTGGCAGGCGTAGTCAATATAGTGACCCGCAAAAATATTACGCAGCCCCAGGGCCTCGCCGCTCTACGCTATGGGAGCTTTAATATGGTAGATGCTACCCTGGAAGGCGAAACTCCTTTTGCAGGTAAAAAAGGATCTGCTTTTCTATCCGCTAATTTCTACCGGACAGACGGCTTTAATTCCAACCCATTCCTGACAGAAGGAAAAACTGCTCCGCCATTTGACAGCTATTCCATGCAGGGACGTGCGCGATATAGTGTTAACCCTGTCAGCACGCTGAATTTTAATGGCCGCTATTCCACACGCCGGTCGGTTAATACAAAAGATTTTGGCACAGGCCCAAGTACCGATATCCTCAATGAGGATGACTTTAATGGCTCGATATCATTTAATAACAATTTCAGCAACGGTACACAGCTGAGAACACAGTACTACCTTACATGCTTTCAAAACCGCCAGGACTTTACCGATATGGCTACAGGCTCTCTGCTGACAGGCAGCAATTTCATCCAGTACCTGCACAGGGCAGAAGTGCAGGCTACGCATGAATTTTCTAACCGCTTAAAATTAACCGGCGGTGCCGGTACAGCGTATGAATACCTGGATGATGTTTCTTACCGCGGAGCCAAATCTATGACAAATGCCTTCAGCTATGGGCAGGCAAACTGGACACTGAGTAGTTCAGTACAGCTAACTGGTGGCGCCCGCTATGATTACCACAATAAATACGGCAGCAAAGTCAACCCAAGCATTGGCCTCCGCTATACGCCATTTAAAAATATCACCTTCAAGGCCGCAATAGGTACAGGATTTAAAACGCCCAACTTCCAGCAGTTATATATGGTATTTACCAATATCCAGACCGGCTATACCGTACTAGGCTCGGAAGAGTTCGCAAGGGAGATTAAAATTCTGCAGGAGGCGGGACAGATTCAGAATATATGGCCCATAGCGAACCGCATTGGCTTCCTCCAGCCGGAGCGATCAGTATCTTACAGTGCTGGATTTACCTTAACAGCAATCAAATCGCTGAAGCTAGACCTGAATGTTTTTTACAATGATATCAGGAACTTCATCAATTCAGAACAGGTAGCTACAAAAACCAGCGGCCAGCAGGTATTCTCTTATATCAATATTGCAAAAGCTTATCTCACAGGTGCAGAGATAGGATTAAACTGGGCAGCGACACCATCATTAAATATCAACGCAGGTTATCAATTGCTATATGCAATAGACCGCGGGGTGATCGACTCGATAAAAACCGGACAAGGCTTATATGGACAGGTATATGACACCAGCCTCAACACCATGCGCAAATCAGAAAGATCGGATTATTTCGGAATGGCCAACCGTTCACGACATATGGCCAATATCAAGTTCTCCTACAACCATAAAGCAGGCTTTACAGGATCATTCCGTATCAACTACCGCAGCAAATATGGCTTCCAGGAAGCCAACAGGGCAAACAACTTCCTGGACAATTACGACACTTTTGTGAGCAGCTATTTCCTGCTGAATGTGTCTGTACAAAAGACATTGTATAACAAACACCTTTCCGTGCAGCTTACCGCTGACAACGTATTCGACTACCGCGATCAGCTGATGCCCGCACAACAGGGCCGCGCCATTCTCGGCGGACTTACCTACAAATTTTTTAAAGATTAACCATGAAACCATCATGATCTTACAGATCAAAAACAGAAATGAAAAGATCATAATAGCTTCATAACCTATGAAAAACAATATTCACCCATGAAAAAACATACGACATCATGAACACTAACTTTTTTAGGCAACCCTTTTTCCTCGCTGTATGTATACTGGTTATTACTGCCTGTACTAAAAAGGTGGCCGAACCTCAACTGGAAGACGGCAAAAGTACTATAGTGAAAGACCTTGAAGGAGATATAGGCGCCTCCATGGCAGATGGGATAGACGGAAAGGTAAAACGGCCCTTTCAGGATTTCTATTACAGCCTTAAGACAGGCATGAAGGTAACTGATACCGCCGCCAATGCACAAACGCTGAACTGGGATATCGGCTTCACCGGGATTTACAACTCTATGATCATCATCAATAGCGGCAGCGACCCTAAAAGCCCGGGCTACGGAGGCCCCGGCCAGGGACTTATTGTTTCTCTGGAAAAGACATATAATCAAGTTACAGAAGCGCCAGACTTAGCCTATATGAAAGCGAACAACTTATCATTTGTAGGCTGGGATGCTTACCCTCAGCCCGATAATCGGGGATGGTACTTCTACGACCTGAAAACACACATCTCTGTCCCCGTAAAAGGAAGAACGTTTGTGCTGCTCACCGCAGATGGAAAATATGCCAAGTTGGAAATGTTAAATATTTATAAAGGGAATCCTGCAACAGTGACCGACCTGCATTGGCCTGCCCCTTATTTCAACTTCCGCTTTTATGTACAGCAGGACGGTAGTAGAAACCTGAGCACCAATTAAATATACGACAGATATTAAATGTAACGACAGCTATGAAACCTTATTATATAAAATTCGCAACATACATACTGGCCTGCTCAATGGTTTTGTCGGCCTGCTCCAAAAGTGATGCGCCAGAGCCTGAGGCGATATTGCCTCCCCTCCCGGAAATTACGGTAACGGCCAGCGGAGAGTATACCATTGCAGATATTCCCGGCGACCTTACCGCATCCATGTCGGGAAAGGACCTGGATAGTGATGGTGATTTCAAGCCTCTGTACTATAGCCTGGAAGATGGCCGTGCTGTCCCTGCAGAATATGCCAGTACCGATAAATGGGATATCGCCTTTACAGGTATTTATAACAGCAGTCTTTGGGCAAATAATGGAACAGTAATATTTGAAAATGGCAATAAAGCACCCGGTTATGGTAGCCCCGCAAGAGGCGGATTATACTTGGTCGCAGATAAGACTGTAGATGCCAAATACTATGACGAAGTAAAGCACCAGCCCAAACAGGTGCCTATTGCAAAATCACTGCTGGACGAAGCTTTTAACAGCGTCCTGAATGTACCTGTAGCTGATGACCAGCTGCTGTCAAGAGGTTATCTGACACTCGATTATTTCCTTGGCAGCGGTTCTGGTTATGCCTTCTACGACTTTTACGGTGCAATGTTTCCAGGGGATGCTAAGAAGGCGCATATCGTATACAATCTGCCACGCACAGTGATTATTAAAACTGCCAAAGGAAACTATGCAAAACTGATCATCTACAGCTTTTATAAAGGGAGTCCTGTTAATCCAACCCTTGACTCTGAGGCACCCTTTTTAACCTTTAAATATAGCATCCTGAAAGATGGGAGCAAAGACTTCAGCAAACTGGCTAACAAAGATTAACAAATTAAAATATATACAATGGAACTACCACGATCATTTAATCAGCTCCTGAAATAATGATCATATCAGGATAGCTTCATTACGATAACAAAAGATTATACTATGAAAAAATTGACACTATGGATCTGGGTAATAGGAATAAGTATTTCCATTGCCTCCTGTTCTAAAGATAGCTCCAAGCCTAATATAGAACCCGAAATTATAGATACTGCAAAAATGGCCGGTACAAACTGGGTGCCTGCAAGAGCTACAAAAATAAGAGACACAACATATAGTTACAATAAAGTTGTTCCGGTAAAAGACGCCACTGGCAAGTTGGTATACGACAAGGCCAATTCTGAAGTAAGACAAGGTAAAGGTTACGTATACTATGATGAGAAATTTAAAGTGGTTTACGTAGTCGACTGGCCGGGAGAGCAGGGTGACGCAGCGAATGGTGCATATGGGTTTAAACCCATGTACTTCAACTTCGACACTCGTCACAGTGTGGTAACAGCTGCCGCTGAAGCGGGCACCGCAACATGGCATTTGAAACATTATGACATTTACAACGCCTATATGTCGACCAATGCCCTTCCTGCCGAAGATGTTTCCGGAAAAGGTAAGCTTAGGGTACACCGTACACCATTTGACGAGTTGGATGAAGCATTAATTACGCCAATGGTCAGGACCAATGTGCAGATAGAAATGGAAGACTTTTCACTAATTGATGGATGGGGATCATACCGCCTGTCTGATCATATCCTCCGTCCTTTTAAAGACCGCACCATTACCTTTCAATTGCGCGACGGCCGCTATGTAAAATATCAGCTCGCAAACCTTTACCGGTCTAACCCTGCAGTAGTAAATGATAAGTATGAATATGAAGCTCCTTACTACAACTTCAGGTATTTTATCCAGCAAACTCCGGAAAGCAGAGACCTTAAAACGAAGTAATCTCAGGTGCTGTACTTCGCTGATATGACCATGTGCCGCTATTAGTAAACAGGCAAGGGTATTTCTATAAAAAAACACGTAGCTGCATAAAAAGACAAAAAAGATTATGAAGTAATTGATTATAAAAGAATAAACACATCTGATGGAACAAAAGAATCAGCCGTTGTACAAGTCCGGCAGACCGGAAGAATATCCAGCTGATGATTAGCTTGCAAAAGATCTGTTTAAGGCTTTGGATAAGCCGATGAGCCAAGCAACCGGGGCAGCCAATTTTCGCGGAATTGACAATACCCTGGTACTAGCCCGTGATATCAGAAGAGATTTGATATTGCTTTAACCTTAATTAATAACCTAAAATTCATCCTTACAAAATGAAAAATTACCAATCAAGCGCTATGCGCCAAAATGCTGTTCTGTTAAACACAGCGAAATTAAGCAAAAAATTTACAATGTTGGGCTTAGTGGCAGCAATAACCGCTGTCTCAATGCTGTCTTCTTGTAAAAAAGATAGCGACGATGTAGCAGCACCGTCGTTAAAAGCATCATCAGAAGTAGCATTAAATCCTAGCGTAGGAGACTCTGTATCCCTTACCAGTGTTACTACCGGCTATGTGAAACAGGTTTCAACTGGTGTTTATAAGGTGAGAAACTATTATGTTGCACAAAGCGTTTATGACCCTCTAAATCCACACCAGGCCAATGGCCTGTATTATTTTGACTTTAGTGTCAATGACAATAGATTAGGGGCAACTTCAACTACACCACCAGATTCTCCCTGGGATTTATCTTTTTCAGGTACTGGCAATGCAGATATTAAGGTAAATGCCGGAGGAGGTGTATCCATTAAGTATTTAAATGAAAACTTCGCTACCGCTACCGCACGCAGTGCATCAAGTGCATGGGGTGCCGGCACTGCGGTTTCAACTACTGCCACATTTGGCCATAACAGAACAATTATGACTACGCCTTTAGCTGCTGGTGATTATTTAGCCGGAAGTCCAATTGTTGGATGGTGGAATTATTATTTTGGTAACCACCAGGTTATCGCTACCACAGATTTGACTATCCTGGTAGAGGACACAGCAGAGAATATTTACGCCGTACACATGATAAGTGTTTATAACAATAATACACCAACAGGTACACCATATCCAAGTAACTTCTCTTACTTAACATTTGAGTATAAAAAATTAAACTAAATATCAGGCTCTCACGCAATTCCCAGTGCAGTCATACGATTGCACTGGATTTGTTAAAAATCATTTATTATTAACCATTATATAAAACATCAAATGAATCTTAAACTTACTACATTAATTTGGCTGATGGCAGTTATCTCCTTCAGCGCCTGCAAAAAAGATGAAGCAACGTCAGATCCGGTACCAGAATCTGAAAAACTTACTGAATATGTCACCCGGTACAAAAATGGCGTAATTGAGGTCAACAATTATCCTATTGACATGACGCGTAGCAATGGTAAAAAGCGCGATTATTTCAGCTTTGACGATCACGCATTTCTACCCCTCGATAAAGCAGCCGGCCTGGAATGGGATATACTTTTCAGTGGGGCCAATACATTTATTTATACGAATGACGGTACATTTGATGAAGAATCAGCCTATTATGGCAATACATCAGCAGTCAGAGTTTGCGGCATTAAGAAGAATTTTGATGAGGTAAATACTGTGGTCCCTGCTGAACTGAATTTTACAAGCGGCACCTCTTTTGCGATAATTCCTTATTCGCCTATTGCCACGCCTTTTGCAGAATTAAAGCAATATTGGTCAGAACTTATTTTTACAGAGGCAGGCAATGTTTCGCATCTTAAACCAGACCCCAACCGTTGTTTCATCATCAGGCTTAATGATGGCCGTTATGTAAAATTCCAGTATATCAACATTTATAAAAATCCTGCTGCTGAAAATAGCGCGACGTCTGAAAAAGGTTTTTTAAGCTTTCGCTATTTCATCGCAAAAGCAGGTAGCACAGATGTAAAAACAAAATAAACAGCAAAAATACCCCTGATCTGAAATTATAAAATCAACTGTTCAGGGACCCGTTATTTGAACAGGGTATTAATCAGTACAATATCAAATGAATAAAAAACAGTTCAGTTCCTTCCTCATCCTCCTCTGCACACTGATCAATACAGCATGCAGAAAGGATAATATCCCCAATGAAGAAGCGCCTATCTCTCCGATTACAGGCAGTAGAGCCGAATTCACACTGGATTCAATATACTTGTATGCCAAACAGATTTACCTCTGGAGTGATGCCCTGCCCGCCTATAACCAGTTCAACCCAAGGTCTTACACTTCCGAAAGCACTGATATAGCCAATTTCAAAAAAGAATTATTTGATATTTCACAGTTAAAGCTCAGCCCGCTTACAGGAAATCCCTATGAAGCTTCAATGTATACCGGAATAGCAAAATATTCCAGTATCACTACTAAAGCTACCGGTTCAGGCACACAAAGTTTGGCTAGCCTGGACGGACAGGGAAATGATTATGGCTTTGCCATGAGCAGCGTAAACGATGAGGTTTGGATCAGTTATGTAGACCCGGGTTCAGCGGCCTGGACATCAGGATTGGAACGCGGATGCAAAGTACTCACCATTAATGGAATCACAGCTTCTGCAGCACTCATTGGTCCTGCTATGAATGCAGCGCAAGTTTCATTATCAGTGCAGAAACCAGACGGGGAACTGATCAACCTTAATCCTGCCCCCGCAGGCTATACTTCCATTCCGGTATTAGCAAGTAAAACAATCACTCTGGGCTCCTCTAAAATTGGATATATCGCTTATAATTCCTTTTCTGCTCTTTCCAATTCGCAGGAAGTACTAAATAAAAGCTTTGCTGAATTTACAGCCTCCGCCATCACGGATCTGATTATTGACCTTCGCTACAATCCCGGCGGATATGTACAAACAGCACAATATTTTGCCAATTTGATTGCTCCTTCCTCTTTAAATGGAAAGGTGATGTATAGTGAGCACTATAATGAACTCATGCAAAGTGCAAAGGCCAGAATATTAAAAAATCAGCCTTATCTTGATGAAAACAATAAATCAGTGATATATGAAGGCCGGATGGCCACAATGGCCGATGTAGACTATTCTGTAGCTGGCAACACCTATATGTTCAGTAAAAAAGGCGGACTGGAAACTGTAAAGAATATTCACTTCATTGTTTCCAGTCAGACAGGGTCAGCGAGCGAACTGCTCATTAATAGTTTAAAGCCTTATTTTAACGTTACCGTAACCGGTACTAAAACCTATGGAAAACCAGTCGGATTCTTTGGAATAACTATTGACCGGTATACGGTATATCTATCTAGTTTCCTTCTCCAAAATGCTGCCGGCACAGCAGATTATTTTGACGGAATAAGTGTAGATATTGCTGCGGAGGATGATATTACACATGATTTTGGCGATCCTGAAGAAGCATCTTTGAAGAATGTGCTCAA
The DNA here is from genome assembly GCA_015655115.1 of Sphingobacteriales bacterium. GTDB lineage: Bacteria > Bacteroidota > Bacteroidia > Sphingobacteriales > Sphingobacteriaceae > Pedobacter. The sequence continues at coordinate 1,583 of JAATFQ010000045.1, read as the reverse complement.
CTATATCCGAACCGGAATAAAAACTGCTGCACAAGCCAATGATAATAATGCTCAGCCAGCCTTAATTTTAAACAAGAAACAATTTCCTGGTGTAATAGAACACAGATACAAACTTAAAAAACAGGATTAATAAACAAATGGTATAATCATTAACAAATTGATATTAGAGTTTGCCGAATGAAGCCAGACATACAATATATTCAATAACAATGCGTATCAATCTGAATTAGCGATAAGAATTACATATTAATTTAGAATCTTTATAAACAATAACTATATTTGGGCAAGCCAGCATTATTACAAAGCAGGATTACCAGGTTTATACCCACAAACACGTAAACAAACAGATTATGCTGAGTACAAACATTAAAGAAGCGACAAAAGAAGCGCACCTTAACTTAGAGAAACAAGTGATCCAGAAATTAAAAGCAATCCGCAGCAATGCTGATTATGCTGATTTCTTAAAATATTTCTATACTTATTTCAGCCAGGTAGAAAAAGCTATCGCGCCATATATTACAGCAGAACTGCTGCCAGACTATAAAGAACGCCGCAATTCATCCTATATCAAAAATGATATTTTGGCATTGGGCGGCCATATAAATGATATACCAACTGTAAACCTGCCCGAAATTACGAATCAGCTGCAGGCCCTAGGCGCCTTATACGTAATGGAAGGTTCCATCATGGGCGGCAGTATCATTGTCAAAATGCTTGAAAAAGGCGGTATCACCGAAGGTATATCTTTCTTTTCCGGCTATGGAGAAGCAACAGGTCAGAAATGGGGCGTATTTGTTGGCATCATGAATGCGCAGGCCTCTGATGATAATGAAGAAGCAATAGCAATCAATGCTGCAAACGAAACGTTCTCACGTTTTGCCGAGGTATTTGAAGACATAAATGTGGCCTCTTAACAATTTGCCAAAGAGTTAATATAAACTGAAACCAGCACCGGCCGTTGCTGGTTTCTTACTGAAATCAACATATGTGTAAAACACAAGTTTTAAGTTCAAAAAAACATACCGCAATCACGCATTGCCCCGGCTGCAATGTATATTACGTATGGCATAACAACCTGGTATTGAGCTTCAGCCAACAGGATTTCTCCAACTTCAGGAAAATCATAGAACATGCTGCATTCGGCGACACCAGCTTACCTTTTCCTGATCAGAAAGACCGGATATTGCTGCGCACCCCTAATGACGATATCAGCTTTGCTTTTACCCGTAAGGAACTGGAGTCTTTTAAAGGCTTGCTCAATGAGGCAGTATACATGAATGAAGTGTATACCCTGATGAGAACAGAGCCCGGTACAAGGTAATTCGTACAAATTGTTTAATTTCGCCGCTAATACCTATTATGCTAAGCGTCATTAACCCAATGAAAAGATTCCTTATCTGTACCCTCCTGCTCTGCACTGCCCTTCATGGGTCAGCACAAATGAAACTGATCAGACGAATGCTGTCAGAAGAGATGGATACCACAAGGAAGGCTAGTTTCATGCCCCTGCCAGTACTCAGGTATTCGCAGGAAATAGGCATGGAATTGGGTGTTGGAGGTTTATATTCGATGTTTATGGATAG
>JAATFQ010000236.1 GCA_015655115.1 Sphingobacteriales bacterium | reverse complement strand
TTGCGGCATGTGGCTGTCAATAGACTGTAAGCTCGTTCTAAGTACGGATTTACCCCGGGCAGTAGTAGGCGCGTTAGTGGTTTAACTGCCTTTCCCTGTGTATTCTCCTAGTTTATCTATGTTTCATCTGTAAATATTTGTGTTTTATAGGTTATGAAGTTATCATGATCTTTTCATTTCTGTTTGTGATCTGTAAGATCATGATGGTTTTATCAGAAAAACCCTGCCTGGGGACTGGACATTTGTGGACATCAGCAGACATTTGTGGACAGGGGAACTCCGGATGGTAGGTTTTCAGTCGAATTAGATCAAACCGGTCCTGACAGATTTCGCCATATTATAAATTCGCAGAGGCAATCCGTACCTATTAAAATATCCTCTTTATTATGTGGATAAGTTATCCCCAATTTACCTCCAATTACTGCTAGGTTCTATCTTGTGGATTACTACAGATACTGAATTTCTTTACTAACAGGATTAGTTTCTATGACATTAAGATGATAGATTACAGCAAGTTAAAACGATATATCAAATGACAAAAAACAGCTCAATTCTATCCACAAAAGGGTTCAAAAACTTTAGTTAACAACACCTGTTGATAAGCCATACTTATCCACATTAGAAACAAAAAAAAACGTGTAAACTGTTGATTTTTATAGCTTTGAGTGATGGGTATAAGTTTATATTTTATTGTTAATAATTATTTTGAACTTCGCAATCCCAAACGGGAAGGACTACAATTTGAATACTAATAACAATAAAATTTATATGCAGAATACTTGTACTACAGTGTGGAATAACTCACTTCAAACCATTAAAGCTAACATCCCAAACCAAAGCTATAAAACTTGGTTCGAACCGATCTCAGCATTAAAATTAGAAGGGAATGTTTTGACTGTTCAGGTACCGAGTTTATTCTATGAGTGGCTGGAAGAACACTACGTTGGACTGTTGCGCAAGACAGTAAAACAGGAATTGGGAGAAGACGGACGCCTGGAATATAACATCGTTGTTGACAAAACTTCTAACAGCGGATCACCTTATACAACGAATATGCCTTCGCATGGCAATACATCGGCGACGGCAAAATCACAGACTTTTCCGAAAACAGAGGCAATCAGTAAAGACCTTAGAAATCCTTTCGTGATCCCGGGATTGAAAAAGCTGAATGTAGATCCGCAGCTGAACAGAAATTACACGTTAGAAAATTACATTGAGGGCGATTGTAATCGTCTGGCACGCTCTGCGGGCTTCGCTGTGGCGGCAAAACCTGGGGCAACATCATTTAATCCACTGATGATTTATGGTGCAGTAGGCCTGGGGAAAACGCATTTGGCACAGGCGATAGGGAATGAGATCAAAAGAACACACCCTGATAAACTGGTCATCTTCGTTTCTTGCGAAAAATTCTGTCAGCAGTTTGTTGAATCATTAAAAAATAACACGATCAATGATTTCGTGAACTTTTACCAGGCTATGGATGTGATCATCATGGATGATGTGCATAATTTTGCCGGCAAGGAGAAAACACAGGATATTTTCTTCCATATTTTTAATCATCTGCACCAGTCGGGCAAACAGATTATTATTACTTCTGATAAAGCACCGAAGGATTTATCTGGTTTAGAGGAAAGATTGCTGAGCCGCTTTAAATGGGGACTTTCAGCAGATTTACAAATTCCGGACCTGGAAACAAGGATTGCTATCTTAAGAAAGAAAATGTATGCTGATGGTATTGAATTGCCTGCAGAGGTGGTTGAATATGTGGCACATAATATCGATAACAATATCCGTGAGCTGGAAGGAGCTATGGTATCTTTACTTGCACAGTCAACATTGAATAAGAAAGAAATTGACCTGTCCCTGGCTAAGGCAATGCTGAAGAACTTCATCAAGAATACCACTAAAGAAATCTCTATGGAGTTTATCCAGAAGCTGGTTTGTGAGTACTTTGAAGTCCCGGTTGACCTGGTAAAATCGCCTACACGTAAACGTGAAGTGGTACAGGCGAGACAGATATCAATGTATTTATCTAAAAGTCTGACCAAGTCTTCATTGAAAAGTATTGGTGCTTTTTATGGTGGCAGAGATCACTCGACAGTTATTTATGCATGCCAGACAGTAGAAGACCTGATCGACACGGATAAAAAGTTTAAAGGTTATGTAACCGATATCCAGAAGAAATTGAAAATGGCGTAGTCACTCATTGGATCAGATTTATAATTTGATCCATATTTATAATTGATATTAATTCATAATTGACATTAATTATATGATGAGTGGGTTATATTTTCGCCCTTGTGGCTAAAACCACAACAGAAATAGCCATTACAAAAATAAATACAAATGCTATCCTCAGCGTAAATGCTCCGGCAAGGAAACCAATAATCGGAGGGCCAATCAGGAAACCTATAAAGCTGATCGTTGAGACAGCGGCGATAGAGGCTCCGGGCGACATGGTGGTTGACTTTCCGGCAGCACTGTATACCATTGGAACTACAGATGATATGCCTGCACCAACAAACATAAAGCCGATTATGGCCCATAATAAAGTTGGAAATAGAACGGCAATCAATAACCCTATAGCACTCAGCATTCCGCTAACCTGTAAGGTTCGCTTTAAACCGAACCGCGCAGAAAAGCTTTCGGCAACAAAACGGCCAAAGGCCATTGTACACATACATGCGGTATACCCGGCAGCCATCCATGCCTTTTCTGCAAGCACGATTTTCTTGAAATAAATTACACTCCAGTCGAACATGGCGCCTTCGCAAACCATTGAACAGAATGCAATTAATCCGAGAGTGAGCAGGGCCTTGTCGGGTATAGCAAAAGCAGGTGTGTCTGAAGCAGTATGATCATTATGCAGGTAACGCAGGCACAGGATTACCGTCATTACAGTGATGGCGGCGATGATCATGAAATGTGGTGCCGGAGCCATGTTGATACCAATCATAAGGGTCCCTATACCTGCACCGATAAATCCGGCAAGACTCCAGACACCGTGGAAAGAGGCCATTATAGGATGATGATATAAACCTTCGGTAGCTACGGCCTGTGTGTTTACAGAAATATTTGTTGCATTACTGGCCAGGCCAAATACCACAAGGCATGCTACCAGTTGGTAAGCATGGGTAACCATTCCCAGGCTGATCAGCGTAATTCCGTAAGCAGACAGTGCTATTGCCAGGACTTTACGGCTCCCGATTTTATTGACTGCCCAGCCTGAAAGTGGCAACGACAGCATTAATCCAACCGGAAGTGCAAATAATACCGCCCCCAGCTGCGCATCAGAAAGGGAAAGGTTTTGCTGTATCGTCGCGATACGTGACGCCCAGCTGGCAAAAACCAACCCTGCCATAAAGAACATTGCTGCAACAGTAATTCTGATTACTTTCCTGGAGTAAGGGCTTGGTTGTATAGGTGTCTGATAGGCTGCCGTGCTGGTATTCATTGGGATATGGTTTGTTGAATTCGGATTAACTCTCGCAAAACTATTAAATGTATTTGGATAGCTCGGTTGAGCGAAGGTAATTTTATGATATTCTTTGATTTCATTCACAGCTGTCCAAAACGTTTTTCATAACTTATAAAAAGTGATTTTCCTGGAATTATGCGCTGTTTTTATTGCTCAATAAAAAACAAGCCTACCCTTATCCATCAAATATGCTAAGCTGAGGGCTTTCATCTTTCTGATTT
>JAATFQ010000219.1 GCA_015655115.1 Sphingobacteriales bacterium | reverse complement strand
TACCAAAAAAGCAGAAACTGAAACGGCATAAGTATAGCTTATAAAACAGTACATCATCTTATAAAACAGTACATCATCACAAAATAAGGCTGCCTCGTCAATATGGGTGCAGCCTTATTTTGTATATAATTTCCCATAGCAGCAATTATCTGCAGTTATTGATTCCAATAACCAACATCTTTATTGTACAGTAAAACACACAGAGCAATACAGTATCATAGCTGAAGAACCAGCTTCTGTTAACCTTTATTCATAAATCAGCGCTTTCGATTAAAATCCTATAATTGTCATAAATTTTAATCTCCTTCTTGCCGTAAGAATTTATTAAAACAATATGGCAGAATAATTGATTACATTGGTAAATATCATTAAGATTCCCATGAAGATAGCGTATATTTCAACTTATCCTCCGCGTGAATGTGGAATTGCTACATTCAACCATAATTTACTCAAAGCCATTGGCCACGACCCCAAGTCTGTATCTGCAGATAGTTTTGTGGTAGCCATGACAGACTCCGAACATTTAGGCACCTATGAATATCCTCCCGAGGTACAATTTATCATCCGGCAGGAAAATCAGAAAGATTATACCAGAGCTGCCGATTATATCAATAACAGCCTGACGGATGTCTGCATTATGGAACATGAGTTTGGCATCTATGGTGGTGAAAGCGGCCTTTATGTATTGCCGCTGATCGCACGTTTACAGAAGCCCTTGGTTACTATCCTGCATACCATCCTGAAAGACCCTTCCTATGTACAGCTGACTATCATCAGGGAAATCGCCAAGTATTCGTCGAAAATTGTAGTGATGAGCAGAAGAGCCGTAGGCTTCCTGACGAGCATATATGGTATTCCCGAAGATAAAATTAAACTGATTGAACACGGTGTGCCTAACCTGGAGCCTAAAACAGACAATCCTGTAAAAAATGCAATAGGTTTTAAAGGTAAAAAGGTACTGTTTACCTTCGGACTGATCAGCCGCAATAAAGGCCTGGAGACGGCTATTGAAGCATTACCTGAAATTGTTGCCAGACATCCCGACGTGATGTATGTCATCCTTGGTACTACCCATCCCGGCGTAATTAAAAACTCTGGTGAAGAATACCGCGACAGCTTAAAACGGCTGGCAAAAAAGCTCAATGTAGAGAACAATCTTATTTTCATCAATAAGTTTGTTTCTGAAGATGAGCTATATGATTACCTGACGGCAGCAGATATGTACATTACCCCATACCTGAATGAAGCACAGATTACCAGTGGTACTTTGTCTTATGCTGTTGGTGCCGGTGCGGCAGTAATTTCTACTCCATACTGGCATGCACAGGAACTGCTGGCGGATAACCGCGGCAGACTGTTCGACTTTAAAGATTCGGCCGGACTGGCGGGCATCGTCAATGAGTTATTTGACGACGAGGTGCTGCTGAACAAGCTGAAGAGCAATGCCTTCGCCTATGGATTGCACTTAAGGTGGCCAAATATAGGCGATGTCTATGTTCAAACCTTACGTGATGCAATCACGGATGCAAACTTGGTTATGGAAGGAAATACACGAATTATTGATCCTGAAATGATGCCGGCCTTTAGTATGGCACATGTGCAGCGGCTTACTGATGACACTGGGATTGTACAGCATGCTAAATATGGTATCCCCAATCTCAAAGAAGGATATTGCCTTGACGACAATGCCAGGGCATTGATTATGGTGATCCAGGCATGGCAGCAGAATAAAAGTAAAGCAGCACTGGAACTGCTGCCCGTTTACCTCAGCTATATTCAATATATGCAGAAAGATGATGGTAACTTCAGGAACTTCCTCAGCTTTAGAAGAGAGTACCTGGATGAAGTGGGCACAGAAGATTCCTTTGGCAGAACCATATGGTCACTCGGCTACCTTATTAACAATGCACCAAATAATTCATACAGGGAGTTCGCGAAGGAGCTTTTTGATAAAGCGGTGCCACATTTCAAGGACCTGAAACATTTGCGTGGTTTAGGAAACACCATGATAGGGCTAACCAATTACCTCAAAGCTCATCCTTATGATGAGGGTATTATCACTGAGTTGAATAACCTGGCAGCCCCCTTAAAAGCAGCTTACCGTGCCCATAAAACCGACACATGGCATTGGTTCGAAGAGAAGATGACCTACGATAATGCTATTTTGCCACTGGCACTGCTCAGCCATTACCAGATCACAGCAGACGAAGAGTCACTGGCTATTGGGATGGAAAGTATGGATTACCTGACGGAAAAAACGATGTTCAATGGTTATCTGACTCCTGTAGGTAATGACGGATGGCTGTTTAAAGATCAGGACATGGCGGCTTATGATCAGCAGGCAATAGAAACTATGGCCATGGTACTCATGTATTTTAACGCCTATGAAATCACCCATAACTTAAAATATATCAGGCAGATGTATACCAGCTATCAATGGTTTTTGGGTGAAAACAGCCTGAGACTTCCTTTATATGATTATGAAACTAAAGGATGTGGAGATGGCCTGCAAACTTATGGGGTAAACAGAAATCAGGGTGCCGAAAGCACATTGGCTTACTGGATCTCACACCTTACTGTATTAAAAGCTTTAGAATTTGAGTACGAGTTTAATACTACGACAGAATTGAACGAAATAAAACAGGGGCTCCTTTAATGAAAGTAGCCGTTTTATCAACTGTAGCGTGGAGGACTCCTCCACGCCACTATGGGCCATGGGAACAGATGGCATCTAATCTTACAGAAGGCCTGGTTGCAGCAGGCTTAGAGGTTACCTTATTTGCTACAGGCGATTCTGTTACTGCAGCCAGTTTAAATAGTGTAGTGGATACAGGTTATGCAGAAACACCAGATCAGGATGCCAAGGTCCTGGAATGCTTGCATATCAGTAACCTGATGGAGCATGCTGCAGAGTTCGACCTGATCCACAACCACTTTGATTTTTTGCCATTGAGTTATACGCGGCTGATCAAAACTCCTGTAATTACTACCATCCATGGTTTCTCATCTGAAAAGATTATCCCTGTATACCAGAAATATAACCGTGATACCCATTATGTGGCTATCAGTGATGCCAATCGCCATCCCAAATTAAACTACCTGGCAACAGTATACAATGGGATAAACCTTACCGATTTTGAATTTAATGACAATGCAGGTGATTACCTTCTCTTCTTCGGTCGTATCCATCCTGATAAAGGTACAGCCGAAGCTATACAGATTGCCCGGCAAAGTAAACGCAAATTGATTATCGCAGGCATTATACAGGATGAAAACTATTTCCGGGAAAAGGTAGAGCCCTTTTTAGATGAAAACATCATATTTAAAGGTTCTGCAGGCCCTGCTGAACGCAATAACCTGCTGCGTAATGCTTTTTGCCTGCTGCACCCTATAAGCTTCGAGGAGCCCTTCGGCCTCAGCGTAGCTGAAGCTTCATTATGCGGCACTCCAGTAATTGCTTTCAACAGGGGATCAATGCCTGAGCTGATCCAGCATGGCCGCACGGGCTTCGTGGTAAACACTATCGGGGAAGCCATCGAAGCATTGACAATGGTGCCAGGTCTGAACAGACAAGACTGCCGCGGTTGGGCACAAAGCAAGTTCTCTAAAGAAAAGATGGTAGAGGACTATATTGGCCTCTACCATCGGCTATTAAATCATTCATAAATAGCAGATTTGTAAACTGAACAGAAAGCAACAAAGAAGCTGCTGATACCTGATATGTATTTTAAATCGAGGTATCAGGCTTTGTCGCCTGTTACAACAGGTGCTGCGGGCTCAGCCTCCAGTGTTTCTTTCAATTCCAGCTTTTCTTCTTCAACCTGCTTTTGCTTTTCCTGCTTTTTATCTTTTTCCTGCTGCTTGTCATTTTCTTTCTGTTCATGCCCTGAATTGAGTAATTTTTCCAGCAGCAGGTCGATTTTTACCGAAGCAAAAGAAGAACAGTAGTCAGATAATCCATAAGGGATAATCAGTTCACCATTATGGATAATGGAGCCACAAGAGTAAAGTACATTAGGTACATAACCTTCACGCTCGTCGTTATTAGGAATAACCAGTGGCTCATTCAGCCTCCCTATTTCTATTGAAGGATCTTCAAGATCCAGCAAACTCGCTCCCAGGCAATACCTGCGCATCGGACCCACACCATGGGTAATCACTAACCAGCCTGCTTCCGTTTCAATCGGAGAGCCGCAATTGCCTATCTGGATAAACTCCCATGGGAACTTGGGTGACTGTAATTTAACGGGATGGTCCCACACGGTAATTTTATCGGAATACATCAGGTAGTTGTTCCACCCGTCAATACGTGACATCATGACATATTTCCCCTTAATCTTACGGGGAAATAAGGCAAGGTTTTTATTTTGGGCGCCTGCGCCATGCAGCGGGCTTATTTTAAAGTCGTAAAAATCTGTTGTCTGCAATAACTTAGGCATAATCATAGCCCCGTCGAATGCAGTATAGGTAGCATAATAAATCACGGAACCATCTTCTTTTATAAAACGGACAAACCTTGCATCCTCTATGCCTTTACGTTCAAATTCCGAAATCGGGAAAATAACGCGGTCGGATATATCTGTATCCCTGGAGAAGCTGATCTCATGGTAAGTATCAGACAACCATAATACCTTGTCATATTCCAGCTTTTTCAAATCATCTTCCTGAAGATTCTTGGAATCAATAATCAGCCTTCTCAGCAGGGCATAATCAAACTTATCCTCCAGCTTTAGACCAATTTCATTCAAAATGTTGATATCGATTTTAGATTCCAGCGCTTTTTTAAGAAACAGCTTCTTATTATATATTGCGTTTCGTACAACTTCAGCCTCGTCAATATAGTTTCCGGCAGGGTTAACGGTAATATTCCCATTTCCATCGACCAGTGCACGGCGGAATACCACGGAAGATATATGGCCTTCGCCTACAGCCCTGAAGCTGATGATCAATCTTTTCTCGCCCTCAACAAGCTCAGACTGATCCGGGTCTTCCACTACTGAAGGATTGAAAAAAGCAGCAGACTCAATTGAATATTCATGCGTAAAGTAAGAGCCGATCAGCAAACGCTGATATTTATTCAAAGTCTCATAGTCAATACCCAATTCATCAAATATCGACCTTAACTTCTTACAATGGCGCGACAGGATCTTAGTAATATTCCGGTGCCTTTTAGAATACTCTTGTAAAATTGGCGATATCAAGCCAAATACGTCTTTCTGCGAAAGCTCTAAAACTCTCGCTATAACTTCCTTTGCGCGCTCGTCGCCGTTAAAGAAAAACCTTGCTATAACGCGCTTTGGATCCGGATATACTTTTATGGATTTTCGCTCTACTAGTAACCTCATGATTTAATAATGTTTTTGAAGGATATAAAAGTTGTATGAATTTAGGCCTTTTTTCAATAAAAACGCTGTTACAACTATTTTATTTGATAAAACATTTGTGCCGCCGGATTATGCTGACAATTTACTGCCTCAAAAAACTGACAAATATTCAAATAAAGTCAAAGTGTCTTAATTTTCATATGTTAATTAATTGTTAGAAAAACATTAAATGTCATCACAAAATAATATTGAACCGGTTCAAATATTTTATATCGCTATTCAACAGCCATTTACAAAAAACCGCATTTATACACTCCAATCACAATTATTCTTTGGCACCTGTATTGACCATATGACAGCAATGGTCAGATATTAAAATAAACTGACACTATATAAATTAAAAAAAGCAAACATGAAAAAATTAGTATTATCATTAATCGCAGTTTCAGCATTAGCATTTACAACACAGGCACAAACTGAAAAAGGCAACTTCTTATTAGGCGGAAATATTCAACTGAGCACAAGCAAAGATGACGGCGCTTCGAAATCAGACGTTGGTTTCGCGATTATTCCAAGTGTAGGTTACTTCGTTTCTGATAACTTTGCAATAGGTACTGGTATAGGATACCAATACAATAAAGATTATACTCAGGGAGCAACTTCTGCTTTGGGTTTTTCTACACAAACGTCAGCTTTCGTAGTTAGTCCATTTGCACGTTATTACAAAGGATTAAATGAGTCTTTCAAATTCTTCGGACAATTATCTGTTCCAATGGCATTTGGAAATACAAAAGTTGGTGACGCTGAAGGCGACAACATGACTAAAGTTAGCAAAGACAACACTGTAGGCGTTGCTTTATCTCCAGGTTTCGCGTTCTTCCCAAGCAAAAATTTCGGTATTGAATTGTCTGTACAAGGTATCAGCTACAATGATGTAAGCTATAAAGATGCTAACGACAATGACAACGGAGGAAATAAAAACTTCAACATCGGTGCAAACTTTTTCAATCCTAAATTAGGTGTTCAATTCTACTTTTAATTTGTAGATTTTTTACTAACACACATTGGCTGGATCATACAGCCGATCAAAAAAGACTAAGGCCAGCGTAGTAAATACGCTGGCCTTAGTCTTTTTAAATGCTTATTAATTCTTCCTTTTAATGTTACCACTCCCCTCTACTGCTTACCGTTCATCTCCACTTCCCTGTCCATTTCTAATATATCGACCTCATCGGCATGCGAGAAATCGCCAATCAGATATTTATTAAAATGATCTGCCAGCTTCCAGAACCCATATTCAGTAAAGCTGCCAAACCCATGCCGCTGTCCGGGCATGATCACAAATTCAAAGCGCTTTCCAGCTTTCATTAAGGCATTAGCAAGCCTTATCGTATTTGCCGGATGTACATTATTGTCCACATCTCCGGTCATTACTAACAAATGCCCTTTCAGGTTTTTTGCCAGATCAGGATTCTTATCAATGCTATACTGGAAAGTAGTGTCGCCCTTGGCAGAAACAATTTCCTTTACCCCATGATGCTTTTCACTCCACCAACGGTTATAAATACTGTTATCGTGATTGCCTGCATTAGATACCGCAGCTTTAAAGAAATCCGGATAAACCAGCATTGCTGCGGTCGACATGAATCCACCGCCAGAATGCCCTGTAATACCAACTCTTGTAGCATCAATAAAACTATAGCGGTCTGCCAATTGCTCCACTGCCGCTTTCTTATCTGCCAGTCCGTAATCGCGCAGGTTACCATAACCGAAAGTATGGTACCACTTGGAGCGCGCCGGGTTGCCCCCACGGTTCCCAACTGTAATTACAACATAGCCAAACTGTGCCAGACGGTCTGTCCTGTCCATGCTCCTGCTAAATGATTTATTCACAGCCTCGGTCTGCGGTCCCGGGTATACATATTCTATAATAGGGTATTTCTTCTTCGCATCGAAGTCGAAAGGTTTGTACATCACCCCATAAATATCGGTAATCCCATCATCTGCTTTCACTTTAAAGGGCTCCGGGAATTTATAGCCTGTAGCCATCAGCAAAGAAAGATCTGCTGTCTCCAGGTCCATCACCTTATTGCCATTATTATCCAGTAAAACCGACTTAGGAATGGTATTTACCCTGGAAAAATTATCTACCACATATTTTGCCTCATCATTCATATCCACAGCATGGTCAAAGTCGCCGCTGTTCAGCAGACGCATGCCTGAACCATCAAAATTTATCCGGTATAAGTGCAAATAATAAGGATCTTCTTTCCCTTCACGGCCATTAGCAGTAAAATACAAGACCCTGTTTTTCTGGTCGATGTTCACTATACTCTCACAATGAAAAGCACCTTTGGTGATCTGGTTCTTCAGCTTGCCATTACCATCATACAGATAAAAATGAGCCCAGCCATCACGTTACGACCAGTGAATAATCTCGTTCCCTTCTTTAACTAATCCCGGGCGGTTAATTTCCACATAGGTATTGAAGCGTTCGTCAATCAATGGGGACACCTGTCCGGTAAGAATATTTATAAAGCATATATCTACCCTTTTCAAATCCCTGCTGCTTCTGGAGAAATAAATCTTGCTGTTATTGCCCAACCAGACAGATGGCCTGAACTCATTATCACGGTCCTTATTTAGAGAGGGGGCCGACCAAAGCGATAGATTCTGGTCTTTAAAAGCTGCAACATTTAACTTTTTGCTTGTTTTGGCTTCAAAATTAAACAACAACAGCTCTTCTACCGCAGCTTCCTTTTCACCGGGCATCTGGTATTTATAGGTTTCCAGCGTAGGCCTTCCCGGGGCAACATTGTTGATTACCCACAGGTCTTTCACCTTACGTGAATCTTCCCTGTTGAGAATAAAATACTTTGCATTGGGTGACCATAGTACATAGGCATTCCTTCTTTTCTTATTGTTTTTTTCATTCTCCTCGTTATTTTCCCCGTCGCCGTCATTGCCATATGCATAAAATTTGACGCCGTCCTTCGTCAGCTGATGCTCCACGATAGTACTGTCATCCTCATTTTTAACTGCTTTAAGATAGTTGGCTTTATCCATCCAATATAAATTGTAATTCCTGGCGAAAATCACCGCGGATGAATCGGGCGCTACAGAACCCCAGCCCGGTTTATCTTTAGGCTTCTCATAGTTTTTCACTTCCGTTAACCTGGCTGTATTCAGCTCATAGTTGAAATAAAAGATCTTCTTCTGCATAGAGTCGGCCGCCTTCTTATCTTTCCTATCTTTTTTAAGCTCGTCAATAGTACTTTTAAGCTCAAAGCTGATGCTCTTTTCATCCTTTGAAAACTTCATGTTTTCCATTGGCAAGTGCTGTGCATCAAAAGGGTCACGCATGATCGTAGTTATTTGCGCAGCAAGCTCAGCGCTGTTAAACAGCTTTTTCTTGCTGCGTACCGAGGGGTCTACCACATACCATTCTTTTCCGGCAGGCGTCTCATATACATACCAGAACCTGTTGCTCATTTTAAGCCAATGCGGATCTACCGTGGTAGAGTAAATGATCTTCTTTAACTTATTCGGCGAAAACCGCGATGCCAGCTGATAATTGGCCTTTGGTGATTCTGCAACAGCTTCCATCATGCTGAAGGTTCTGGTTTGCCCCAGGCTGATGAGCTGACATCCAACTAGCATTAAAAATAACAGGTAAAATCTTTTCATATGTATTTCTAAAATATTTGATAAAATTATTATTTAAAGCCGTTAAAGCAGGCTTTAAACTGTAATAAATTAGATAGTTGATAAAATTGACCCTTTTATACAAAAAACATATGATTGGAATAGCAGGAATTCATAATTTTGCGCCTCACATACGAATCTGAATGAAAAACTATTTTTTAACAATTGCCGCAACTGCTATACTATTTAGCGCCGGCTGTCAGTCAAAATCACAACCTAATACCGATACAGGTACTACCAGTCAACAGGACAGTACGAATGCTACCCCTGCCACAGATCAAAGTCCATCTAAGACCATTGATATTTCAAAAATTAAAGTTGCCGATGCAAAAACTATCCTTGCCCGCAAGCAGGTACCTGTTTTATGCTACCACCAGATCCGCGACTGGAGGGCTAAGGATTCGAAAACTGCCAAAGATTATATTGTTCCTGTAGATGTATTTAAAGCACAGATAAAAATGCTGGCGGATAGCGGGTACCATACTATCCTGGCAGACCAGTTATATGATTACTTAAATAATGGCACTGCGCTGCCGAGCAAACCTATTGTATTAACTTTTGATGATACAGATCTTGATCAATACACCATTGCCGAGCCAACAATGAAGAAGTATGGCTTTAAGGGTATATTCTTTGTGATGACGGTATCTATTGGCAGACCTAATTATATGAGTAAAGCACAGATCAAAGATTTATCCGACAAAGGAAACGACGTACAATCTCATACCTGGGATCACCAGAATGTGAAAAAATACCAGGGAAAAGATTGGGAGATCCAGATCGACAAGCCTACAAAAACACTCGAAGAAATTACAGGCAAGAATATTCAGCATTTCGCTTATCCATTTGGACTGTGGAATCCTGAGGCTATTCCTGAACTAAAGAAAAGAGGATTTAAAAGCGCGTTTATTTTATCTACCAAACGTGATGAAAATAATCCTTTGTTTACCATCAGAAGGATTATCGCAAGCGGGTACTGGACACCGAAAACACTGAGCAATAGCATTAAGAATAGTTTTTAATCGAAAGAGTATTCTAATAGTCCCCTATTCTGATAGCACTCTCATAATAGTATCATAAAGTGCAATAAAATAACAAAAGGCTGTATCAATTAAAAAAGATACAGCCTTTTGTCTGTTATAAATTGGATATAAATACGATGTACAAATATCACAAGGCGAAGCGAATAAATAGATCGGATCAATGAAAGCCAGTAGATAATTGGTTATGCTATCCTATTTTTTCAATCTGGTACTCGTTTTTATTAAAGCTGAACGTATCCCCCACCTTCTTTCCTATCAGCAATTGTCCAATAGGCGAAACTGCAGAAATCGCAAATACCAGCTGGTCATCCAGCTTCAGCTGTCCCGCACTAACGGCTACATAAAAAATACCTTTAGAAGTAACCACAAGGCTTCCATTTCTAACCGTATCGCTGACAGGCATGTTTTCCAGCGACTTCAATAATTGCAGATTATGCTGTCCATCGAACAGCAGGTTTTTATTCCTTGCAATATCCTGCTGCATCATTTCGCGTGTAGTTTCAAACTTATCGCCAGCACTGCTTTTAGTATCGTCATTACTGGCTTCCTGTGCTTGTTGTAATGCTGTTTCAGCAGTATCTATCCGCTGTGCGATAAAGCCCAGGCAAAGTTGATATAGTGCTGATTTAAACTTTTCCATATTAATCTTCTAGCCACCTTACTTTTTCAGCAATAGGCGTACGTTTTGGCGCACGGGGTTCTTCATTGTGGTAGCCCATATAAAAAACGCCGAAACACTTTTCATTAGGCTGCAATCCCAGGTAGTTACCCATGCGGGATAAAGTTCCCGGTGAGCTCCAGTAGGCACCGATGTTCAATGCTTCAGCAGTCAGTGCCATATTTTGTACTGCACAGGCAAAAGAAGCAATCTCCTCCCATTCCGGCAGCAACTCAGGATGTAATTGTGCATTCAACACAATAATACAGCTTGCCTGATTGGCTTTTTCTATAATACCGTCATATTTTTTGAGCAGGAAGTTTTCATCAGCAGTCTCTTTCTTGTATATGCGTGCCAACTCCGTTCCCAGCTTATGTTTCGCCGCTTTTCTAAAAACAATGAAACGCCATGGCTGTGTTAACTTATGTGAAGGTGCATAATTAGCACTATCCAATACCTGTTGAATAACATCCGCAGGGATTTCCTCCTGCGTATAACTTGGCGGGAAGATGCTGCGCCGGCGTTGTATAATTGAACTTAATATATCTATTTCTTTTTCCATAAAATGATTAAAAGCACAAAAGTAACATTTAACGGAAAGGAATGTAGCTATTGTAGCCTAATAGTTCAGCGAAAGAGTCATTTTTTTGGATCCTAAACATATGACATCATTATAAAACCTGTTCCCATTCTCAAAAAGTCAACAGTGATTTCCCTGACGACTTACATGGCAGAGAATTTTGATTTTGGAAATTTCTATAGTAAGACATATATTTATTCTCCACATTAATTTTATTTAATGGAGCAGGATGACCAAATATTACTGGATGAACTTAAAAAGGGGAATAAATCCGCTTACGAGGCTGTGTTCAAAAAGTATTATAAAATGCTCGTTGCAAAAGCTTATTTTATTCTGGAGGACGAAATGGAGGCCGAAGACCTTACCCAGAATCTGTTTGTTACCATCTGGCAGAAATCACATTTTCTTTCTATAAAAACTTCCATCCGGGCTTACCTTTTTCGGGCTGTCCATAACGAATGCATGATGATTTTACGAAATAAAAAAGTATCAGACCGTCGTTTAAAGGCTTATACACATACCTTGGCGGAAGAAGAAGAGCCGTTAACTGAGCAATACGATGAAAATCATTTAAATCTGATATTTAATGAGCTTCCTGTACAGCGACAAAAAGCATTTAAGCTCGTATATATAGAGGATAAAAAATATAAGGAGGCTGCAGAAGAGATGGGCGTGTCTGTAAATTCTATAAAAACGCACTTGAAACTCGCCGTGAAAACCTTAAAGAATAAAATTAGTAACATTTAAATGAATCATTCACCCAATAAGGTTGAAAATGACTCTAAGATATGATGATAGATAACAGGGAACATATAGAAACACTTTTGTTTGATAAAATTGCCGGAACAATCAGTGAACAGGATAATCTCGTTGTCGAAAACGCCATTCTGAACCATGCTGAAATCAGGACGATGTGGGAAGAGTTGTTGCTAAAGATGAACACGCCAAAAGCAGCCAGCTTCCTGTCTGGTATTGATACTGAATATGCATGGCAGAAAACAAATTACAGACTCAGTACACAAAAAAGATCACCTTTCAAATCCAGAAAATGGCAGCTTACCGGCATTGCTGCAGTGCTGGCCCTTGTGCTTCCTCTGATGGCGTATTTTTACTATCAACAGAGGAAATTCAAAATGGAAGCAAAAATTTACGCCTCAAAACAGATCCACCTTGAAACCGATGATGGAAAGCTGGTCGAGATCGCCCCGGGTCGTCAGGTCAGCCTTGGACAAACGAAGATCTTAGCCACCGAAAAACAATTGAGCTATAAAACCGGCGCCGAAGTACAGGGACGATGGGCTACATTGGTCGTGCCCGTTGCTAAAGATTATAAGATTGTACTGTCTGACGGGACGCAGGTATGGATAAATGCACAGTCGGGCCTGCGCTTCCCCTTCCAGTTCAGCAACGGTAAAAGAGAGGTTTATTTAACTGGAGAGGCGTATTTTGAAGTTGCGAAAAATCGACACCAGGAATTCGTTGTACATACAGATAATGCAGATATTCATGTTCATGGCACCTCATTCAATGTAAACACTTACAATGCAGGGAACTTTGCTGTTGCATTGGTGGAGGGATCAGTCACTGCCACTACAAATGGCCAGCAGATTGATCTGAAACCAGGACAAAAGGCCGTATTGGGAAGCAGCCGTCTCCAGATGACATTATTCGATGCTCAGGAAGAGCTAGGCTGGATGAAAGGTACTTATCTTTTCCATAACCAGCGCCTTGCCGAAATAGCACCGGTAATCAGCCGTTGGTTCGACATCAAGGTGGCCTGGGAAACTGATGCCGTGGCAGAACAGACCTTTACCGGAGAGATCGACAGGAAACTTCCCCTGGCTGTTGTTCTTTCAAACCTGCAGCTTTCTTCCGGCATAAAAGCTACTGTCAAAAACGGAGTGCTCACTTTTAAGTAATTTTTTTCCAAACACTTCACCCATTTCTGTACTGGCTGCATCCTAAAGTAAACCATCTATAAACTTTTGAATGTATGCTTAACAAACTCACCAGATTTAGCCGGTCCGTGCTGCCGGTCATTTTCATACTGCATCTGTTTTCTCCTGTGTATGCAATGACACAACCCATTAACAAGATCAGTTTCAAAGGCAAGAACATCTCGCTCGCCACCCTGTTCAAATCCATCAAACAGCAAACCGGGCTCACCGTCTTCTACAGCAATAAGCTCCTTGACGACTCCGAGAAAATCTCTATAGATTTTGAACAGGCAGAGCTGGAAGAGGTAATGGCATTTATACTTAAAGGCAGGGGCCTGGAATGGCTCCGGAAAGAAAAGTATATCATCCTCCAGAAAGAAACAGCAGTAGACAAACCCGAAGTGATGAAACCTAAGGAAAATACGAGCGGCCTCTTTCGTATGGTCAGGGGAACGGTGACTGATGAGCAGGGAATTGCAATTCCGCAGGCAGGGGTAAAAATTAAAGGCACCATCCGTGGAACAGCGACAGATAAGGACGGTCGTTATACAATTGATGTACCTCCCAATGCGGTATTGATATTTTCTTATGTCGGATATAAGAGTCAGGAGATACCTGTCAATACTCAGACTATCATTAATGTCAGACTGGTGGTTCAGGATGCCGAACTCAGTGAGGTGGTCATTGTGGGGTACGGCACACAGAAGAAAGTTAATCTAACAGGTGCCGTGTCGCAGGTATCAGGAAAAGATCTTGCAGCCCGCCCCGCCGGGCAAACGTCTGCAGCTTTACAGGGAATGGCGCCCGGTGTTACTGTTAAGCAAAGTTCCGGCCGCCCTGGAGGAGATGCCGGAAACATCCGCATCCGCGGTATCGGAACCTTAGGTGATGCCAATCCATTAGTGATGATCGATGGAATTGAAGGTTCCATGAACAATATAGATCCCAATCTAATTGAATCTATCTCCATCCTTAAAGATGCAGCTTCATCATCTATTTATGGTTCCAGGGCTGCAAATGGCGTTATTCTGGTAACCACTAAAAGGGCTAATGCCGATCAGATCAGTGTTAGCTACAATAACTACATCGGATGGCAGGATCCCACCAATATGCCAAAGCTGGTTAATGCATTGGATTACTTGCTCTTGATTAATGAAGCTTATACCAATACAGGAAGAACTCCGCTGTATAGCGAAGCGCTGATACAAAGCTACCGTGAGCAGGAAGGGAGGAATTCGGATGCCTATCCAAATACCGACTGGCAAAAGGAAACGCTTACCGGTTCCGGATTACAGCAAAGCCATTTTCTTACCATGCAGGGAGGAACACAGAAAGTAAGGCTCCTGGGTTCATTTGGTTATTTTGACCAGAAAGGTATTATTGAAAATTCAAGCTTCAAACGTTACACCATTCGCAATAATGCCGATATTACTTTCTCCGACAAGCTGAAGGCAAGGATCGACCTCCAATTTGTGAATGCGATCACTACAGATCCTGCGGCCTCAGCAGGCGAGATCTTCCAATGGATGAACGGGATTCCGGCGAACCAGATTGGGATCAACGAGAGCGGCCAATGGGGCGTGGGCTGGAATGGGGTTAACCCCATATCAGCCAGCAAGGATGGTGGAACCAACCGGATAAGAGCACCCTTTGGAAGTATCAATGCTACACTGAACTATAAACCTGTGGAATGGCTGGAAGCTGAGGCGGCATATTCACCAAAGTACGCACTTACCTCAGGAAAAAACTTCAGTAAAGCTGTACAGTCGTACCTGCCAAATGGCAGTACCAGCTTTCTTAAGCCGGCACTGACCTCCCTGACTGAGACACAGACTCAATCCTTTTTCAATAATATCCGTGCAACGGTTACAGCAAGCAAGAATATTAACAGGCACAGCATGAAACTGATGGTCGGTGGATCGAGGGAGGATTTTTACTCGGAATGGACTTCTGCCTATAGGGATACTTATATCCTTCCTGAATATCCGGTACTGGATGGCGGCTCAGCAGTTAATCAGCAGGCAAAGGGAAGTGCTGAGGAATGGGCATTACAATCGCTCTTCAGCAGGTTCAATTATAACTACCAGGGAAAATATCTTCTGGAGTTTAATGCCCGCTACGATGGTTCATCACGATTTGCAGAGGGTAACAAATATGGCTTTTTCCCATCTGCATCTGCGGGATGGAGGATTTCTGAGGAAGGGTTTATGGCAGGACTAAAACATACGATCAACGAAGCTAAGCTAAGAATATCCTGGGGAAGGCTGGGCAATCAGAATATAGGTACTTATCCTTCTGTTACTGCGCTGGTCCTGGAATCTACGGCCATGGGCAAACAAATTGTCAATACTGCTGCGTTAAACGCGCTTTCCAACACAAATATATCCTGGGAAACAACAGAAGAGAAAAATATTGGGATTGATCTGGTGCTATTTCATAACCTGAGCATCACGGCAGATTATTACCGCAGACGTACCAGGGACATCCTGTTGCTACTCGATATTCCGCTGATCATCGGACTGGCCAAACCTTACCAGAATGCAGGTACTGTAGATAACAACGGTTGGGAGCTTGGCCTGGCCTATAAAGGTCAGGCGAGGGACTTCAATTACAATGTAAGTTTTAATATTTCTGATGTGAAAAACACAGTGATAGACATGAGGGGAATTAATCAGAGTGGCACGTTAACAGTAAACAGGGAGGGATATGCCATTTCTTCTATCCTGGGATATGAGGCGCAGGGGTTTTTCAACTCCGATGCAGAAGCAGCTGCTCATGCCAAACAATTCGGAACGGTAAAAGCAGGAGATATCAAATATAAGGATCAGAATGGGGATGGCCTCATCAATGAAAGTGATAAGGTTATCATTGGCAGCACTGTTCCACGGTTCACCTTTGCCTCGAATATTGCAGCGTCTTATAAAGGATTAGACCTATCTGTATTAATTCAGGGTGTAGGAAAAGCCGATGGTTACCTCAACGGACCAGGCATTTTACCTTTCAATGTAGGAGGAGCATTAGGGGGAACCATACGCGAGGAAAACAAAGACCGCTGGACGCCGGAAAATCCCAATGCCAAATATCCGCGACTGGCATTTGGCGAGTCTAATAACGAGCAGGCATCCAGCTTCTGGCTAAAGGATGCCTCCTATGTAAGGATTAAGAATATACAGCTGGGCTATACCTTGCCTGCTGCCTTTTCAAAGAAGATCAGCATCAACCGTCTAAGGGTGTTTGCCAATGGATCCAATCTGGCTTCATTTGACCGGTTTATCGCCGGGTATGATGTTGAATCGCCGGTAGGGGCCGGAAATGTCTATCCTCAGGTAAAATTATACAGTTTTGGTTTGGAAGCTACTTTTTAAAGAAAAATCACATGAAAACAACTATATACATCATTATAATGGCTATGGCAATAGCGTCCATCAGTCCCTCATGTAAAAAAAATTACCTCGATAAAAACCCTTTGTCCGGCCCCTCTGACGAAACCTTCTTTACCAATCAGGAGGAATTGCTGCTGGCCGTAAATGGCTTGTACAAATATGCCGCATATGCGCCTCTCGACAATATGCCGCTGAATCTCTCTGTGGATAACGGAACAGATATTGGCTGGGACAGGAACAATAGTGCACTACAAAGTCTCGGCAAAGGTAACCAGGACAGCAATAACGATTATGCAAAAGTGATATGGACAGAAGCCTACAACGTGATTGCGAAGTGTAACTTTATCCTGGATAACATACACAAAGTGGAGCACAATACTACACCTGCGATATTTGCCCGCTCAGTAGCTGAAGCCCGCTTTATACGTGCGTATACCTATAACTACCTTACGGATTATTTTGGGGATGTACCACTCGTAACTAAAATGCTTGCCCTTGATGATGCACAAATTGCCAGAACACCTAAAGCTGAAGTAGTTGACTACATATTAAGTGAGCTTACAGCAAGTGCAGCCGATCTTTCCCTGAGTTACAGCGGCACTGATGTAGGAAGAGCCAGCAGAGGTGCGGCACTTGCCATTAAGGCAAGGACGGCCTTATATAACGGCAGGTGGGCAGATGCTGCTGAGGCAGCCAGGGCAGTAATGGACCTGAAGATCTACACCTTGCATACCAATTTTGGCGCGTTGTTCAGTTATGCCGGGCAGAACTCCAGCGAGATCATCTGGGCATTTCAATACCTGCGTGCTTCTAAAACCAAAACACATTCTACTCCCAATAACCTGCTTTCCAGAAATGGCCAGGGCTTTTCTAACAAGGTACCTTCACAGTCGCTGGTAGATGTCTACCCCTGTACGGACGGGCTGAATATAGATGAATCACCGCTGTTTGATCCTCAGCATCCCTACAATAACAGAGATCCGAGGTTGGGATTCACTATCGCATTGCCAGGATCTGTATTCTTTAATTACCAGTTTGAAACGCACAGGGATAGTCTTAAATGCTGGAATTATAATACCACCATACCCACAAGGGTCGACAATCAGGATGCGATCAATGCTTTTGCCACTTTTACGGGGTACTGTTGGCGGAAGTATGTAGACCTTGAGGATAAAATAGACCGCACCAATTCAGAATTAAATGTGATCCAGATCAGGTATGCAGAAATACTGCTAATTTATGCTGAAGCAAAAAATGAACTCAATCAGCTGGACCAGTCGGCATATGACGCTATCAATCTGGTCAGGAACCGTCCAAGTGTAAATATGCCTTCAATTGCTATCGGTCAAACAACAGCATTATTTCGTAGCCTGGTTCGTAAGGAAAGGCTCTATGAACTGGCCATGGAAGGTTTCAGGTTAAGCGACCTGCGGAGATGGCAGATCGCTGAAAAAGCCATGACAGGAAATTTTTATGGCAGGGTGCAGCGTGGTTTGGTAGCTGCGGCTCCACAAATAGATGAAAACGGACTGACGGATTATACTGCAGTACCCAACAGGGGTGATATGAGGGTGATAGAAGTGCGTACTTTTAATAAAAACCGTGATTATCTATGGCCAATTCCAAATATTGAGACACTTACAAACACAAAACTGATTCAAAATCCCAATTACTGATGAATAAAAAATTGAAACTGATGGTATTGCTGCTGGCCGTATTGTTATCCGATACTACCGGCGCACAAAAACCTGCAGAACGCAGTTATGACATCTGTATCTATGGGGGTACGTCTGCCGGTGTGATTGCCGCTTATACCGCAGCAAAGCTTGGAAAGAAAGTGTTGTTGATTGAGCCGGGCAGAAACCTCGGAGGTATGAGCTCAGGAGGGCTTGGACTAACTGATATTGGCAACAAATATGCTATCAGCGGGCTTGCGCTGGATTTTTACCGCAGGATAGGCAGGCATTACGGTAAGTTTGAACAATGGGTCTTTGAACCTCATGTAGCTGAGCAACTCTTTCTCGGCTATATCAGAAGCGCAGCAATAGAAGTACTTTACCAGAACCGAATTACTGAGGTGAAGAAACAAGGAAATGTGATTCAGGAAATCACTCTTGAAAATCCTTTCACATCTGAGACAGGAATTACGGTGGGAGCAAAAATGTTTATCGACTGTTCATATGAGGGGGACCTGATGGCGCGGGCAGGTGTGTCCTATTCTGTGGGACGGGAGGATAATAAAGACTTCAATGAAACATTTAATGGTGTACAATTAATGAACGGACATCAGTTTCCTGAGGGAATCGACCCTTATCGTGTGCCCGGAGACTCTGCCAGCGGACTGCTCTGGGGGATTGGGAACAGTACGCTTGCTGCCAATGGAACTGGTGATAAAAAAGTTCAGGCTTATAATTTCCGCATTTGCCTGACGAATAACCCCGATAACCTGATACCCATTACGAGGCCTGACAATTACCATCCGGAGCGTTATGAACTACTAATCAGACAAATGGAAAAGAGAACCTGGAAGTCGCTCCAGGATATTTTCATCTGGAGCTTAATGCCAAATGGAAAGACGGACATCAATAATAGAAATGGCTTCTCTACTGATATGATAGGAATGAACTGGGATTATCCTGATGCCGATTATCGCAGGAGGGCAGAAATATGGGCTGCACATACAGATTACACCAAGGGGCTGTTATATTTTGTTGGAAATGATTCCCGGATTCCGGAACAAATCAGGAATGAAATAAAAAAATGGGGTTATCCTAAGGACGAATACATCAACAACGGAGGCTGGTCGCACCAGCTTTATATCCGTGAGGCAAGAAGAATGGTAGGTGAACTCGTAATGACGCAGCACCATTGCCAGGGCAGGGAGAAAGTGGATGATGGAATTGCAATGGCTGCCTACACTATGGATTCACACAATTGTGACAGACTGGTGCTGGATGGAATGGTGAAGAATGAAGGCAATGTGGAGGAGGGCGGTTTCGGGCCTTATCCAATTGCCTACAGGGCTATCATTCCGAAAGAGGTACAAGCAGCTAATCTTTTGGTGCCCGTCTGTCTTTCTGCAACACATATTGCTTATGGGTCGATTCGTATGGAGCCCGTCTTTATGGTATTGGGGCAATCTGCTGCCACAGCTGCGGTACAGGCCATAGCTAACAAACAGTCCGTCCAGCAAATTGACGTGAAGAAATTGCAGGCTGCACTGAAAAGAGATCCAATGCTGGATGGCAGAACTCCTGAAATTCTGATAGACAATAGTGATACACTATATGTACAACTGAAGGGCAACTGGCGCAGTGAACGTCATGGAGGTTATGGACCAGATTATTTTATTGCAGCACATCATCCTGCGTTAACTCAATCCATCACGTATCGTCCAGCGTTGCTTAAAACAGGGCGCTATGATCTTTATAGCTATTATCCGAAGCAGAAAAATATATCCTCACAGACGCTGATTAAGGTACATGACGGAAGGAAGTCGCACGCTGTAGTATTAAAAGATGCCGAAATAAAAGTATTGGGCCAGACATCCGGCGAATGGGTGCACCTGGGCAGTTATATCTTTCCCGCGGGTAAGAAAGCATATGTAGAGATTTCCAATAAAGGCGCAGATGCTGATGTGTTGGCAGATGCGATCCTGTTTGTGCCATTTGATCTGGAATAAGTAAAATCTACTTAAAACCATCTGTATAGCAACTATCTTTGTAATAAATTAAGATCTCCCAAGTGGAAACCATAATATCTAAAGAAAACTGCATAAGATTATGCCTTACAAATTGAAATGAAAATTAAAGGTAAATATTAGATTTTTTCTCTTTATAGAAAAGTTAAAAGTGATTTCCCTGCTAAGTAACACCCGGTTGAAATATTTTTATTAAATAATGATTACCTTTGCGCCTTATTTTTGTGCAATATGATTTCAGTTTCTAATTTATCCCTGCGTTACGGCAAACGTACCTTATTCGAAGATGTCAACCTTAAATTTACCCAGGGCAATTGCTACGGTGTAATTGGGGCCAATGGCGCGGGTAAATCAACATTTTTAAAAATCCTTTCAGGTGAAGTAAACCAGACCTCAGGAACTGTGGCTTTTACTCCAGGTGAACGTATGGCGGTATTAAATCAGAATCACTATCAGTTTGAT
>JAATFQ010000026.1 GCA_015655115.1 Sphingobacteriales bacterium | reverse complement strand
AAGCCCCCTGCAAATGCTATGCGATATTCCTACCCATTATTACCATGCACCGCAGACCATGGAGTTTCTTAAGTCTGTGCCAGTGGTATGGGCAGAGACCGTGCCTCTGGAAGCTAAAGTTGGTGAATACGTAGCGATGGCACGGAAAGCTAAGAACGGCGACTGGTATGTCGGTGCAATGACCGACTGGACGGCGCGGAAAATTGAACTGGACTTTTCTTTTTTAGGTAATGGTGAATATGAAATGCAACTCTGGAAAGACGGAAAAAATGCAGATAGGAATGCAAAAGACTTCAGCATAGAAACTATAAACGTAAACAGGAACAGCCACTACACGATAGACATGGCTACCGGGGGAGGGTTTGTTGCGAGGATAGCGGTTTTAGATCGTGCTAAAACCTATTAGTTGTTTATTTAGCATGAATAAATTGAGATGGATTGCTATATTTAGCAATTAATTAACCAAATTAAACCTTCAAAATTATTTAGATTTTATAATTGTATTCCAATGAAAAGAAGAATTTTTTTACAACAAACGGGGATTTTAGGAGCAGGACTATTGGCTTCAAAAGTTTCTTTTGCCGCTGCGCCCCAATTCCCTATAGTAAGGGTGGCAGCATCTAAACGTCATTTTCAAAGTAAAGCTGTAGAAGCTGCAATAAAAACATTCCAGTCGAAGGTTAAAAACCCTGAGCTGAGCTGGTTGTTCGAGAATTGCTTTCCCAATACGCTGGATACTACTATTTATTATAAAGAGGAAAACGGGAAGCCGGATACTTATGTGATTACTGGTGATATTGATGCCATGTGGCTGCGCGACAGTTCTGCCCAGGTTTGGCCATACCTGCAGTTCGTTAATGAAGACGCTGCGCTGAAGAAGTTAATTGCAGGCGTAATTGCACACCAGGTAAAGTGTATCCTTTTAGACCCTTATGCGAATGCTTTTTACCATGACCCTACAAAAGTAGGTGAGTGGAAAACAGACCATACGGATATGAAACCGGGTATTCACGAACGGAAATGGGAAATAGATTCTTTGTGTTATCCTATTCGTCTGGCCTACAATTACTGGAAAAAAACAGGCGACCAGCAGCCGTTTGATGCGGACTGGAAAGCGGCTATAGTACGTATTCTGAATGTGTTTAAGGAGCAGCAGCGCAAAACAGGCAATGGCTCCTATCACTTCCAGCGGGACACACCTAAACCTACAGACACCCTGCCTATGGTTGGTTATGGTTTCCCCGTTAACCCGGTAGGCCTTATCTGTTCTGCTTTCAGGCCTAGTGACGATGCTACGATCTTTCAGTTTTTAATCCCTTCAAACTTTTTTGCTGTAGTTTCCCTGAAACAAGCCGCAGAAATGCTGAAAGCCATTTATAAAGATGATCAGCTGTCGGCCGACCTGCTGGCTTTAGCTCAGGAAGTCGATGCTGCGTTGCAAAAACATGCAACAGTAACCCATCCAAAATATGGTAAAATCTATGCTTTTGAGGTTGATGGTTTTGGAAGCACCTATATGATGGATGATGCCAATGTTCCCAGCCTGCTGGCTTTGCCATATTTAGGTGCTATAGACCCCAAAGACGAAGTGTATCTCAATACCAGGAAGTTTGCACTTTCTACAGACAATCCATATTATTTTAAAGGTACCGCTGCCGAAGGAATCGGCGGTCCGCATGTGGGGCAGGATATGATCTGGCCGATGAGCATTACCATCAGGGCGCTGACTTCAACTGATAAAGAAGAAATTAAGTGGTGTATCCAGACCTTACAAAAAACGCATGCCGGTACCGGATTTATGCATGAGTCTTTCCATAAAGATGATCCTGCCAATTTTTCCAGAGCATGGTTTGCCTGGTCTAACACCTTGTTCGGAGAGCTGCTATGGAAAACCTATCATGAAATGCCTGAGGTTTTAAAAGCATAGTTTCAACGAGAAACGCAATAATAACTTGTTCCACGACTATTAGAACATAGCGTTTCTAACCGGTCAGCTGATCATTTTTTTTCAGCTGACCGGTTTTTTTGTAAATAGGATGCTATACGATTGATTCTATATCAGTATGTTTAGCTAATGAATATCATGACCAGATATATTTACCGGTGTCTTTTTCTTGGGTTTAGCCTATTTTTCATTACGGATACAAATGCATTAAGTCTGCCGGTAAAATATTTAGGAATCGAGCAAGGGCTATCAAATAATGTTGTTACCTGCATCTTGCAAGATCATTATGGTTTCATGTGGATGGGCACCTATAATGGACTGAACAGGTATGACAGTTCAAATTTTTTGGTTTATAATAATGTCTGGGGCGATACCAACTCTTTAGTGGCTAATCATGTAAATCACCTGAGTGAGGATGCCGCCCGGCGGATATGGGTTGGTACACAACAGGGACTTGTCTACTTCAGTTACGATGATGCTAAGTTCCACCCTGTTTACTATGTGGCAGACAACACGCATAGGAAGACCAAAATAAATTCAAATATCAATGGGCTGGTATCCGGCAAAAATGGCGATACCTATATTGCAACGGATAATGCGGGATTGTTTGTTTATCATCCCGCAGACGGATTAGCAACACAAATAAAGCTGAACAAAAATAATACCGGATACAATGTCCAGGCCGTTATGGTTGATGACAGGCAACAGCTATGGTTGTTTATCAAAGATGTCGGCCTGTGTGTATATCGATCTCAAACCAGAACCATTGCGGTGGTGAATAGTACACTCAAAACAGCCGCCTGTTTAAAAAACGATCACCAGAACATCATCTGGATAGGTACAGAGTTGGGTTTATATGAATATAATCTTCTTTCAAAGACGCTTCATGTTATGCGTAGTCCGGAATACCCCTTAACTAGCAATAATATACATAATGTATTGCTCAGTAAAGACAATAAACTATGGATAGGTACAGATGGTGGTGGACTGAATATTCTGGATTTAAAGACCAGGAAGCTGAGTTACCTGCTGCCGGGAGAATCTGATGGTTTATTGCGAAGTGGGGCTGTTGCCGATATTTATGAGGACAAGGAGTCACGGAAATGGATTGCCACATTGAGGGGTGGTGTACATATTATAGACAATAAACTGCAGAACTTTCAGCTCATTAAGCATGACCCGCTGAATAAAAACAGCCTTGTCAACAATTTTGTGCTTTCCTTTTGTGAGGATGAGCACAATAATTTATGGATAGGCACAGATGGCGGAGGCTTAAGTTTCTGGAATAATCAAAAAAAGACCTATACGAATTTTGTCTCCCGGTTCAATGATCCCTCATCGCTAAGCAGCAATTTTGTAGTCAGCATAGTTAAAGATTATACAAATAAGATCTGGGTGGCCAGCTTCAGTGGTGGAATAGATCTGTATGACCAGAGAACAGGCAGGTTCAGGCAATACAGATGTTATAACCCCGAAAAGAAGATAGAGGAAAATAACCTGTGGAAACTTTTTGAAGATGCGGCGCACCGTTTGTGGGCAGGTACAACACGCGATGGCGCCCTGTACCTCTACAATCGCCAGCTGGATAAATTTGAGCTCTTTGATAAGAGCCTCATGAATATCCATACGCTGTTTGAGGATAAAGCCGGGGTTTTGTGGGCAGGAGACTATAAGCGCTTAATTAAAATAGACACAAAGCATAAAAAGCACGAGTTTATCAACATCAACAATGGCCTGAGAAGTATGCTGGAAGACAAAAAAGGCAATTTCTGGATTGGTACTGAAGGTGGTGGATTGCTGCTGTATAACAGGCAGCGAAAAACTTTTAAACGCTTTACTGAAGCCGATGGACTGCCGGGAAACTCGGTGCTCAATATCCTGGAGGATGAGAAAGGGAGGCTCTGGATGAGCACGTACAATGGGATCTCCATGTTCGACCCTGTCTCTGGAAAATTTAAAAACTATGTTGCAGCAGATGGCCTGCAGAGCAACCAGTTCAATTACAACGCCGCCTTGAAGCTGCGGTCGGGCGAGATGCTTTTTGGTGGTATCAGAGGTTTTAACCGTTTCTACCCTTCGCAAATCATTTCTTCACATCAAGATGCAGTACTTAGGGTTACAGGGCTGAAAGTTAATAATGTGCCGCTCGAATCCCGCCCTGATTACCTCGATGAAGGCACGCTGGTAGCCATAAAGAAAATCACTGTCCCCTATAACGAGGCTACGCTGGCCTTCGACTATGTGGCTTTAGCGTATTCCTTTCCTGAAAAAATAAGATATGCTTATTTCCTGGAAGGGTGGGACCGTACATGGAATGATGTAGGTACCGTGAAAACAGCCTATTATACCCGGCTGAATCCGGGAACATATACCCTGAAAATAAGGGCAACAAATACTGCAGGTGCCTGGTTACCACCAGTGCTGATCCATATTACCATCCTTAGTCCCTGGTACCTGACCTGGTGGGCGCTCTCTTTATATGTGATAGCGGGATTCACTGCGCTTTATCTCATCAGGCAGAACCGTATCAGGCAGATTAAGTTGCAGTATGCAATAGAAATGGCCAATGCTAACATAGAAAAAGAAAAAGAGCTGAACGAGAAAAAGCTTTCTTTTTTCACCAATATATCCCATGAGTTCCGCACTCCGCTTACCCTGATCATCAACCCTATAAAAGACCTGCTGAATATAGAAGACCAGGAAACCAAGTCGGAGTTAAATACCATTTATAGAAATGCAAGGCGCCTGTTGGGGTTGGTAGACCAGCTGTTGTTATTCAGGAAAACAGAGAGTGAAAATGATAGCCTCAATATTGTACGGAATAACTTTTATTTAATATGCAATGATGTATTTGTCTGTTTTGCCCAGCAGGCAAAGACCAAGCAGATCAGCTATAGCTTTAAGTGTGAAAACGAACATATCGAGTTGTATGCCGACAGGGAGAAAATTGAAATAGCACTGTTCAATTTAATCTCCAATGCCTTCAGCTTTACACCCGACGGAGGGAAAATAGAGGTGTCTGTAGAAGAAAACGAGCATACTATTTTGTTCCGCATTGCGGATAATGGTTATGGTGTAGCCGGCGATATGGAAGGAAAGATCTTCGATAAGTTTTACCAGGGAAAAAACTCTTCTCTGAGTAAAGGATTTGGCATCGGGATGTACCTGGTAAAGACCTTTATTGAGCAGCATGGCGGTAATATCCATCACAGTAAAACTGCTGGCGGAGGGATGACCTTTTCTTTGGAACTGCTTAAAGGCAATGCACATTTCAGCACCGCACAGCTCACCACAGCCGGCAATATCTCTGCCGGTTATATCAGCGAAGTATTGGTAGATGAAGTACCTGAGACGGAGCAGAAAGAAGATGGTGTCCATCTGGAACTGATGATCTCTAACCAGCAGACTATCCTTGTTATTGACGGCAATGCAGAAATCAGAGCCTATATCAGGAAGATCTTTAAAGCTA
The DNA here is from genome assembly GCA_015655115.1 of Sphingobacteriales bacterium. Classification (GTDB taxonomy): domain Bacteria; phylum Bacteroidota; class Bacteroidia; order Sphingobacteriales; family Sphingobacteriaceae; genus Pedobacter. The sequence continues at coordinate 14,152 of JAATFQ010000026.1, read as the reverse complement.
ACTACGCGGTCATTGATGCAGCAGATGGACAGGAGGGACTCTTGCAAATCAGACGCTATATGCCCGATATTGTGATCAGTGATGTGGTAATGGATGGCCTTTCAGGGATCGAGCTGTGCAGCCTGATCAAGCTGGATACTTCTCTGAGCCATATCCCTGTGATCTTGCTGACGGCAGATTATAGCCCCGAGCTGAAACTCAAAGGGCTGGAAGCGGGCGCGGTAGACTTTATCAGTAAACCTTTTGAGAAGGATCTTTTAATGGCACGTGTAAGTGGAATGCTGAAAATTAAAGACGAGTTACAGCACTACTTTTACAGTGAGATTACCCTCAAAACAGATACCAGGACCATTTCGGAGATCCATAAAGATTTTCTCTACCAGTGCATTGGTGTAATTGAAGCCGCTTTAATGGATACTGAATTCGATGTAAACCGGATATCAAGCGCTATGGGCATGAGCTATTCAAGCCTCCTGAAGAAAATCAAAGCCATCACCGGACAGTCGCTCAATGCTTTTATCCGCTTTATCCGTCTGCGCAAAGCCGCGGAATTAATGATCCATACCAATTGCAATGTCAATGAGGCCGCCTTTCAGGTAGGCATAAATGATGTTAAATATTTCAGGGCACAGTTCCATAAACTGTTTGGTATCAACCCTTCTGATTTTATTAAAAAGCATAGGAAAGCCTTTCAGAAATCTTATCATTTGAATAATAAAAAAATTCATTGAGCTGAAAATAGCGGCAAATAGCCCCTAAATGCAAAAGAATACCCCCTCAAATTCCTGATTTACCCCCTGTAGGTTTTGTTGAATTACCCGTATTTCGTGATGCTGGTCATTGTAATTCCTCCAAATTATATTACGCTGATCAGCAAACCAAGTATTTACCAAATAACTCAAAAAGTATGAACGTAAGATTTACTCATGTAATCTGTATGATTTTTTTCATACAGATCCTGACAGGCGGCTTTTATAATAGCGCCTATGCTCAGGATAACCAAAACTTTACCGTAAGAGGGAAAGTTACAGAAAATACCGGTATCCCGGTTCCGGGGGCCTCTGTAAAGGTGTCGGGAACAAAGCAAGGAACGGTAACAGATGAAAAAGGGGTTTTTACCCTTCAGCTGAGTGCCCCGGCCTCGCTGACTATTTCCTATATCGGATTTACCTCCCAGACGGTGTCCGTCAGCAGTAAAAATACTTCAGTAAATATTGTGATGAGCGAAAGCGAAACGGATAAAACACTGAATGAGATTGTTGTAGTGGGCTATGGAACACAGAAGAAATCGGATATCACCGGTTCGGTAACCTCAATTTCTAAAGCACGGCTATCGCAGTTGCCGGTAACGAATGTGCTGCAGGCTATACAGGGCGCTGCTGCGGGGGTTAACATTTCGCAGTCTTCTTCCATTCCCGGAAGTCAGCCCTCAGCACTGGTGCGCGGACAGAACTCCATCAATGCGAACACAGGGCCTTATGTTGTGGTAGATGGAATTCCTTTAAGTAAAACCGGGGGTAGCTTAAATGATATCAATCCAAATGATATTGCTTCGGTAGAAATCCTTAAAGATGCGTCGGCCGTAGCTATTTACGGTACCAATGGTGCCAATGGGGTGATCCTGGTAACTACAAAACGGGGAACTACCGGTAAACCTGTAATCCGCTATAGTGCCTACGCCGGAATAGAAGATATTCCGCATATCCTTGAGCCGCGTAACGCAGCGGAATATCTACAGAAATATGCCGACTATCTGTCGCAAACTAAACAGACACAAACAAGCCCTGTGCCCAACAATGGGGAGCTTGCCAATTACAATGCCGGGATAACAACCGACTGGATTGATGAAGCTACACAAACAGGAACCATGCAGGACCATAATGTTAGCATCTCTGGTGGCTCTCCCGATGTGAAATATTTCGTCTCCGGAGATTACCTGGATCAGAAAGGAGTGATAAAAGGCTTTAATTACAAAAGAGTAAGTGTAAGGTCTAACCTGGATATCAACATCACCAACTTCCTGACAGTAGGGACGTCCATGTTTTTTACCAATAACAATTATGACGGTGGCAGAGTAAATCTGCTCAATGCAACAGCAATGAGCCCTTATGGTGTTGAATATAATCCCAATGGCACCTACAAAATTTATCCTATGGCGCCCGAGCAGTTATATACTAACCCTATGCTGGGATTGGTGACGGATAAGATTAACCGCAGCACAAATATCAATGGAAATGGCTATGCAGAAGTGAAATTTTCCGGGGCTTTGCAAGGTTTGAAATACCGCCTGAACGCCGGTTATAGTTTTTTGCCCGCACGCACAGGAAGCTATGTTGGCCGCCTGGCTAACGACCCGCTGGGTACTGCAAATACCACTAATGCTGAAACCAACAGCTATACACTGGAAAACCTGCTGACCTATACCAAGGATATTAATAAACATCATTTCGACTTCACCGGGCTTTATAGTAATCAGCAGCGGAATTATGTAGAGAACAAAGGTTCTGCAGTGGGCTTCGTCAATGATGAGTTATCATTTAATAACCTCGGGGCAGGCGCAACACAGACCAGTAGTTCTTATGCTGACCGGTATGGTCTTGTTTCCCAGATGGGCAGGTTAAATTATTCTTACAATAGCCGCTATTTATTTACTGTAACTGCCAGAAGAGATGGATCTTCGGTATTCGGAAAAAATACCACCAAGTATGGCACTTTTCCTTCTGCTGCTATCGGATGGAACCTGAGTAATGAGGATTTTATGAAAAACGTAAAGTTTGTGAATAACCTTAAACTGAGGTTGTCTCATGGTAAATCGGGCAATGAAGCTATTTCTGTATATAAATCTATTACTACTGATGATGCCCTGCGCCAGCCGTTTAATGGGATCAGTACTATCGGTGTAACGGCAAGTAATCTCGGAAATATCAATCTGCTTTGGGAAACGACGCTGGCGACCAACCTGGGGGTAGACTTTGGCGTGTTAAACAGCCGCATTACAGGTACTGTTGATGTCTATAAAACGAAAACAACGGATATCCTGCTGCTCCGGAGCTTGCCTATTATAACAGGGTACGCGAATGTATATGACAATCTTGGAGAAGTAGATAACCGCGGAATAGAGATCACTATCAATACCAGGAACTTCGATAAGGGCGACTTTAAATGGGAGACGAGTTTAAACTTCGCTACCAACAAGAACAAGCTGGTAGATCTTTATGGTGATAAAAAAAGTGACCTTGGTAACCGCTGGTTTATCGGCCAACCTATTAATGTTGTTTATGATTACCGGATGACCGGGATCTGGCAGACCGGTGAAGATGCTTCCAAGCAAGATCCGGGAGCTAATCCGGGCGATCTGAAGTTTGCTGACCTCAATGGTGACGGGAAGATTACTGCGGACGGCGACAGGGAAGTGATCGGACAAACCACGCCTAAATGGACTGGCGGAATAACGAACACTTTTCATTACAAAAACTGGAATCTGAATGTATTTATTCAGACTGCACAGGGAATTACAAAAAACAATGCCGATCTGAATTACGGTGACGAAACGGGAAAAAGAAATACACCTGCAGACGTGGGTTACTGGACACCAACAAACCAGAACAATACGCGTCCTGCTCTTTCGTATAACAATACCCGTGGATATGGATATGCCTCAGATGCCAGCTATACAAGGATTAAGGATGTTACCTTAAGTTATATCTTCAGTCAGAAGATCTTAGATAAGCTGCATTTAGGGAGTTTAACCATTTATGCAAGCGGCAGGAACCTCCATACTTTCACCAACTGGATAGGATGGGATCCTGAAAATGTACAAACAGGACGTGGGATTATAGATTCCTCAAGAGGGATTGACTGGAATAATAACTATCCTACTACCCGCACATTTGTTTTTGGCGCCAATATCTCACTACGTTAATTTCATCAATTAATATCAGCAACATGAAAAAGTACAGCATTATATATATCATCTTAGCAGTAGTCCTGTTTACGGCTTCCTGCAAAAAAAGTTACCTGGATGAGAATCCACCGTCAGCTTATACACCTTCCACCTTAAATGATTCATTAGGCTATGAAGCTTCATTGGTAGGTTTATACAACCATGTAAGTACCATCTTTTCCTGGGCAGACCAGCAGGGATGGGTAAGTGTGTGGCAGGTAGGTACCGATGTGGCCAATGCCACAGGAAATCAGCAGGCTGTAGAAGTTCCTTATTACAATTATAGCCTGCTTACCTCCACAGATGTAGCGTCTGCCAGAATGTGGGACAGGGATTACAGGCTGATTAACCTGACAAATATTATTATCGACGGACTGAGTGATCCTGCATTAACAAGTATCAGTGCCGCAGGAAAAGCAAGCATGAGTGCCGAGGCCAAATTTTTCCGCGCTTATGCGTATAATAATCTGGCTACTTTGTACGGCGGAGTGCCTATCATTGTTCATGCCCTTAGTGGGCCTAAGACAGATTTTGTACGGGCTACACTTGATGAAGTAAATACTGTAGTCACCACAGATCTCACCGACGCAATTGCTGGCCTGCCGGCAATAGAGGATGTAAAAAGCAATACCAAAGGCAAGCTTTACGGACGGGCAAATAAATATATGGCTATGCAGCTGCTGGCTGAGGCTTATCTTCGTATTGGCAAACCTGATCTTGCCGAACAGCAGGCACAGGCAATTATCAGCAGTGGTCAGTTCAGCTTAATTCAAAACCGCTATGGTATAAAAACGTCACAGGCGGGCGACTATTATTCGGATATGTTCCAGTATGGCAACCAACGGAGATCGCAGGGAAATAAAGAGGCTATCTGGGTGCTGGAGCAGGAAAATACAAGTACTGTAATTGGCGGTTATACAGGCAACCCGCAGCAGAGAAGAGTGTGGGGTGCGGCATACCATAACATCACCGGAATGGCACTGGCAGATTCATTGGGAGGACGTGCGCTGGGCCGCTTACGACTGAGTAATTGGGTGCTGTATGGTCTGTATAAAAACAATGATATCCGTAATTCCCAGTACAATATCAAAAGACGTTACTACTATAATGACCCGGCGAAGCCAGAGCTTTTAGGCAAGATGGTTCCTTTTACCGGGCCGGATACACTGTTTAAGATATGTCCCCATACTACAAAATGGTACCAGTTTGACCCTAATGATACCTTCGGTTATTCTATGGTGAAAGACTTTGTGCTGATGCGTCTGGGTGAAACTTACCTCCTGCTTGCTGAGGCTCAGTTTAAACAAGGAAAACTACAGCTGGCGGCAGATAATCTGAATGTGCTGCGTAAACGCGCTTTTACAGATTATCCTGCAAGTGGAAAATTGCTGGCAACGGATATTACCCTTAACCTGATCCTCGACGAGAGAGCAAGGGAATTAATTGGTGAGGAAAACAGAAGGATGACCCTGATGCGTACAGGAACATTAGTAGAACGTTCATTAAGACTGAATGCCAACGATGCACAGCACCCTACAACAGGCTTAACAACTACAAATACCCTATTGCCTATTCCCCTTACTGAGATTCAGTTGAATAAAGATGCGGTGATTACACAAAATCCAGGTTATAATTAAAATATCAGCTCTCCTGATCCTTCCGGGCAGGCAAATGCATACCACAGCTTGCCCGGTTTTTTTATGCGTTCTGAGGAAATTATGCTGAAACCTGCATGAGCTTACAGCTTAGTAACGAACCAGGCTTGCGAGCTCATGCAAGCTTCATTACCCTTAAAACCGCCGAAGACAGCTAGAAGACAAATAAAAAACAATATATACTAATGAAACCATCATGATTTTTCAAATCACATAACGAAATGAATATAAAATCATGATAGCTTCATCACCCTTAAAAAACAATATATACTAATGAAAATACCCCGTCAAAATCCGGATTTGCCCCCTGTTGCTATGACTATATTCACCGTATTTTGTGATGTAAATGTTACAGGCACACAGCTAATAAAAGCGCTTGCTATTAAGCGGAATTGCTGATTAATGTTTAATATGCTATGATTTAATTATAGCGATGAAATACTTTATTAATCTATAAGCCTCTATGTCGATCACTAATACTACGAAGATTCTTTTAAGCCGCTATTTGTTGTGTTTGTTATTGATCAGCTCCTCTTCGGTATTTGCACAGCTGAGTAACGTTGGTGAGGGCTGGGCAGGCAACTCAGTAAATGCTGTAATTTTCAGGAAAAATGCACTAGCCAGCTATAAGGACGTACAATATATAGCCTACTACGACCAGGATAAGCATGTAGTGCTCGGAAAAAGAAAATCCGGACAGTCTGACTGGACAATACAAAAGACACAATATACCGGGAATACAGACGATGCCCATCGTGCTATCAGTTTAATTGTTGACGGTGATGGTTACCTGCATATTTCATGGGACCACCACGGCAATGCATTAAATTATGCTATGTCTGTGGCTCCTGGCAGCATGCAGCTGGGGGATAGAACAGGAATGACGGGTCTGAAGGAAAGCAATGTTACCTATCCTGAGTTTTATACGCTTGCTGGCGGAAATCTGCTCTTTCTCTATAGGGACGGGTCATCTGGCAATGGCAACCTGATGATGAACAGGTATGACATAAAAACCAGGAAATGGACCCAGGTGCAGGACGGCTTTATAGATGGAGAGGGGAAAAGAAATGCCTATCCGCAAATGGCTGTAGACGCCCGGGGCGTAATCCATATCAGCTGGGTATTGCGCGAATCTGCCGATGTGTCCAGTAATCACGATATGTCGTATGCCCGCTCTGCCGACGGCGGCAAAACATGGGAGAAATCTACAGGGGAGAAGTATGTGCTCCCCATCAGGATGTCTACCGCAGAATGTGTGCTCAGGATACCTGAACATAGCGAGCTGATCAACCAGACATCCATGTTTGCCGATGCTGCAGGTCGCCCTTTTATTGCCAGCTACTGGCGTGAGGCAGGGCAGCTGGTTCCGCAGTATCATGTGATTTATAAGGATGCTGAAGAATGGAAAACGCTTAACCTTGGTTTTCGGAAAACTGCTTTCAGTCTGAGTGGGATGGGTACAAAAAGTATCCCTGTAAGCAGGCCTCAGATTATCACGTGGAATAAAAAGAAAGGTTTGGCCATTGCACTGATCTTTAGGGACCAGGAACGCGGGGAGAAGGTGTCCATTGCAGTATGTTCCGATTTAATAAAGAACAGCTGGAAAATCAGCGACCTGACTGCTGAAAGTGTTGGTGCCTGGGAGCCTTGTTATGACACGGAATTATGGAAAAATAAAGGGATACTTAATCTTTATATCCAAAAGGTACTGCAGCTGGATGGAGAGGGAAAAGCCGAAGTGGAGCCCACACCTGTACAGGTATTGGAATATAAAATAAGCGATTAGTGCAGTAATAAGCTGCGCGCAGGACAACAACAATAAAATTATATAAGCAGTTCAGCATTGAATCTATTTAAATGAATATGAGATGAAGAAGAGTTATCTGTTATTGCTGCTTTCGGTATGCACGGTTGCTGCCTTTGCCCAAAGCAATCTGATAAGTAATACCGGAGCAAGAAAATCATTGCTCCTGAATGGAAAATGGCAGTATATCGTTGATCCGTATGAAACAGGTTTTTATGATTACCGGTATCAGGAACTTGCCGAAAATAATCCTGAGGCTTACTGGAATACGGATCAGCAGGCAAATAGAACGGAGAAAAAAGAACATGGCTATATAGATAAGTATCGCCTCGAGGTGCCCGGCGATTGGAATCATCAGCAGCCAGAATTTACCTTTTATGAAGGTACAGTATGGTATAAAAAGTCTTTTGATTTCACGAAAGAGACAGGCACACAGCGTTACTTTCTCTATTTTGGGGCTGTAAATTACCGTGCTGATGTGTACCTGAACGGTAAGAAACTGGGTATGCACAAAGGTGGTTTTACACCATTCAACTTTGAGATCCCTGCCGCACTGTTAAGGGATAAAGGGAATTTTTTAGTGGTTAAGGTAGATAATAAGCGTCATGCTGATGAGGTGCCTACGCTGAATACAGATTGGTGGAATTATGGCGGCATTACACGCGAGGTGAAACTGATCACTGTACCTGTAAATTTCATACAGGATTTTGTAGTGCAGCTGAAAAAACCGGCTCCAGGGGAAGCACCCGGAAAAACACCTGAAGTGGAAGGATGGCTGAAGCTGGCCGCTGTCCCTGCACCAGGAGAAACAGTCACCATTGAAATCCCTGAGCTGAAGTTTAAAAAGATGATCCCCGCAACAACGCAGTTAACCCAGCTCAGTTTTAAACTGCCCAAATTACAGCTTTGGTCGCCCGCCAGCCCTAAGCTATACAGGGTTATCCTCAGCACCTCGGCTGATCATACCGAGGATAAAATCGGGTTCAGGACTATTGAAGCTTTTGGCACCCAGGTATTGCTGAATGGCAAGCCTATATTTATGCGCGGAATAAGTATTCACGGAGAGATTCCCCAGGAAGTAAGACGCGCCTATAGTCAGGAAGATGCGGTACAACTGCTGGGCCAGGCAAGGGAACTGGGCTGTAACATGGTACGTCTTGCACATTACCCGCACGATGAGAAGATCACCCGCCTGGCAGATTCTATAGGTATGCTCGTATGGTCTGAGATCCCCGTATACTGGACAATAGATTTCAGCAGCAAGGAAGTTTTGGAGAAAGCAAAGGCTCAGCTGGAGGAAATGATTGTGCGCGATCATAACAGGGCCAGCATCATCATCTGGTCGGTAGGCAATGAAACTCCTGTAAGCCAGGTGCGTACTGATTTTATGCATAGTCTTTTAACAAAGGCGAGGGAGCTTGACCATACACGGATGGTTTCGGCAGCGCTGGAAGTAAGTTATGGATCGGGTAAAGATATACACTCTATCGATGATCCGCTGGGAGAATTTGTAGACCTGGTAGCCTTTAATGAATACCTGGGATGGTACGGCGGGTCGCCTGATAAATGCCGCACTACCAGCTGGGATACGCCATATAACAAACCTTTGTTTGTGAGCGAAACAGGTGGTGATGCTAAAGGAGGTTTTCATGCAGATTCACTGACACGCTTCAGTGAAGAGTATCAGGAGTGGTATTTTAAAGAGCAGGTAGCTATGTTTAAACGTATGCCAGCCAAATATGCAGGTGTATCGCCCTGGATATTGGCAGACTTCAGGTCGCCCCGGCGAAATAATCCCTTATATCAGGAAGGGTGGAACCGTAAAGGGCTTTATGACGATAAGGGCAATAAAAAGAAAGCTTTTTATATCATGAAAGCTTACTACCAGGAAATCGAACAAAAGGAGAAATCGGGCAAAAGGAGAATCAATAAATAAAATTCAAACAGAGGAAATTCTGCAAGAAAATAAGTTCAGGGATCTGATAGGATTAACTATTTATTGAGCATCCGGAGCGCAGTACTGATTTAACCATCACTCCATTTAACAATTGAAAAAAGGAAAATAATGAAATTAAAACTCAACCTGCTGGCGGTGGTAATCCTGCTGGTGTTTAGCCAGGGCTTTGCCCAACAACATACCTTTACATTAAGTGATTCTTCGTTTGTGCTGGATGGGAAGCCCTTTGTCATTATCTCTGGCGAAATGCATTACCCGCGTGTGCCGCGGGAGGCTTGGCGGCAACGGATGAAGATGGCGAAAGCTATGGGCTTAAATACCATTGGCACTTATGTGTTCTGGAATTTACATGAGCCACAAAAGGGAAAGTTTGATTTCAGCGGTAATAATGATGTTGCTGAGTTTGTAAAAATTGCAAAAGAAGAAGGCTTATGGGTAATCTTAAGACCAAGTCCTTATGTATGTGCTGAATGGGAGTTTGGCGGCTATCCCTACTGGCTGCAGAATGAAAAAGGACTCGTTGTGCGCAGTACAGAAAAGCAATACCTGAAAGAGTATGAGGATTATATTAAAGAAGTAGGGAAACAACTGGCACCATTCCAGGTTAACCATGGTGGCAATGTACTGATGGTGCAGATAGAAAATGAATATGGTTCATATGGCAGTGATAAAGAATACCTGGCTATCAATGAGCGGTTATTTAAAGAAGCAGGTTTTGATGGCTTGCTCTATACCTGCGACCCGGCACCCGATGTGGCAAATGGACATTTGCCGGGTTTACTGCCTGCGGTAAATGGGTTAGATGAGCCTGCTGCGGTAAAAAAATTAGTGAAAAGCCAGAATGGCGGTAAAGGACCTTTCTTTATTGCAGAGTGGTATCCAGCATGGTTCGACTGGTGGGGAGCTCCTCACCATACCGTTCCGGCAGAACAATATACAGGCAAGCTGGATGCTGTATTAAAGGCAGGGATATCAATTAATATGTATATGTTCCATGGCGGCACCACGCGGGCCTTTATGAATGGGGCAAATTTTAAAGTAACTACCCCTTATGAACCCCAGATCAGCAGTTATGATTATGATGCCCCGCTGGATGAGGCAGGGAATACCACAGATAAATTTATGAAGTTCCGCGAGGTGATCCAGCGCAATTTAGCCCCCGGAGAAGTATTGCCTGAAGTACCCAAAGCGAAACCTGCGATAGCTATTCAGGCTATACAATTCCAATCGGCCCTGAGGCTGGGCGACCTGCTCAAAAATCCTGTGACGCACGTTACACCGCTCACTTTTGAAGAATTAAATCAGGATTACGGCTATGTATGGTACCGTACAGTGCTCAACGGAGGTAAAAGCGGGGTATTGAAATTGAAAGATCTTAGAGATTATGCCATCATCATGGTAAATGGTAAGCGGCAGAGTGTGCTGGACAGAAGACTGAATGAAGATAGTGTTGCTTTGACATTACCTGCCGGAAAAGTAACACTGGATATTCTGGTAGAAAATATGGGTAGGATAAATTTTGGCCCTTTCCTGCTGAAGAATACAAAGGGTATTACCGGGAAGGTGCTTTTTGCCGGGGCAGAACTTAAAAACTGGAAGATGTATAGTTTGCCATTCAGTGAGGTGAAGGCACTTAACTTTAAAGGGCTGGCTAAAGCCGATGGTACACCTATAGTTAGAAAAGGTAGTTTTAACTTAACGGAAGTAGCCGATACTTACCTTGATATGAGCAGCTGGGGTAAAGGCTCAGTCTGGATAAATGGAAATAACCTGGGTAAATATTGGGGTATCGGCCCCCAGCAAACGGTGTATGTGCCTGTGGAATGGCTGCGGAAAGGGAAGAACGATATTGTTGTTCTGGAGTTGCTGAAGCCAGAAATGCAGGAGTTGCACAGTTTAAAGAAGCCGATCCTGGATAGTATTAAAAAATAATATCCGGATATGGCATACGCTTAGGGTATATAACAATCTTCTGTTGGTGTTTTGGTAATCAATTTAATATATTAGCAGGATGTCATCGCATCACATCGTTAAAGAAAAACAGGAACCTGCATTATACATTCATGATCTGGGCACTTTTGATGAAGAATATCTCGGTCAGCTATTGGAATGGAGTCCCACGTTAATTGTTAATGGCGCGGCATATGAAAAAGTGCTCAGCCTGGGCTTGAAAGTTGACGTAGTACTCAACAATGTGGAAGGACTCATATTCCAGGAAAATACCAGGTCTGTCATCGGGCACGGTGATGCATACAATACCGTGCTGAACTACCTGGTGTCAGAGAAATATCCGGCAGTAAATATTATTGATACTGAAAAAGAGATTGCTGACCTGGAATTCTATCTGCCGAAGATCAATATTGTCTTGTTTACGTCCGCATATAAATCCTATGCAGTAAAAACGGGCTTTAGCGTCTGGAAGCCAGCCGGGGCCCTGTTTTATATAGACGTTGTTTCGTATTTTGAAGCTACAAATCTGCTGCAGAAAGAAGAACGTGAGTTTGAGGTGGTTGCCGATGGCTTTGTGGCCTTTACTTTTACCACTGAATATTTGTTCCTGGCAGAGGCGATATAGCTAAAAGCTATACTGTTGACAAAGATTATAATGTGCATGAATATTGTAATGTGCACCAATATTCTAATGTAGACGAAGATTATAATTTTGGTGAGTTTATATTTTTCTGTTGGGGTGTCAATAGAATTAGTATCAGATAAGTAAATGCGATTAATGAAAGATAAAGTAATACGATTGGTATTTAGATAAGTAATATGATTAGCGTTAGAATAGGAAAAGAAGAAGATCTGGAAATTGTCCGCGAAATTGGGAGTACCACTTACGGGCCTACATATACCCATTTATTAGGTCAGGAGCAGATAGATTTTATGCTGGGGCAGTTTTACAGTCCTGCGGCCCTATTGTCGCAATTTATTGATGGCCATATTTTCCTGATCGCCGGAGAGGGAAACAAAGATCAGGCTTTTGCTTCTTATTCTATTGTAGACCATGAAAATCATGTGTTTAAGCTGCATAAACTATATGTTTTGCCAGAGGCACATGGCAAGGGGATGGGCAAGTTTTTGATTAATGAAGTAGTAGATAAAGCAAGAGAGGCGGGAGGAAAAGCATTACAGCTGAATGTGAACAGGTATAACAAAGCGAAGGACTTTTATGAAAAGGCTGGCTTTAAAATTAAAGAAACCGTCGACCTTTCTATAGGCAACGGTTTCTTTATGAATGATTATGTAATGGAGCGACCCATTTAAAAACTATTGTAATATTAAGAGCGCTACTGGCCCTAAAAAATCCAAACTATATAGTTTAGTTACTTAGTTTAGGGATCCTTGTAGGCGTATCAGTTCCTTTTACAATTGTGGTAGCACTAATTGCAATTGCTTTAATGGTAGATAAAATATTCTCCGTATCCAGCGAGCTATATTCGTCTTTTACAGTATGGTACAACGGATCGATATCAATCTTGTCAGTGCTGATGGTATGTGCGGGGACACCCAGGGCTGCAAGAGTAGCATTGTCACTTCTGTAAAACAGGTTTTGCTGGGTATACGGGTCCGGATGGAAAGTAAAAGCCGTACCGGCGAGGTTCTTCTGAAGGATTTTGCCAAAGTCAGACTTTTCGTAGCCCGTAATAAAGGCAGTATTCTTGCCGAATTTGCTGTCTTTACCAATCATCTCGATATTAAACATTGCCACTACATTATCAGGGTTAAGCTGCTGAGAGAAATATTTTGCGCCAAAGCCGCCAATTTCTTCGGCTGTGAAGGCTACGAAGATCAGCGTACGCTCGTTATTATTCAGCTTTTTGTAGTATTTGGCCAGGGCAATCATAGCTGTAGTACCTGAGGCATCATCGTCAGCACCATTCGCAATGCTATCCTGATCTACTGCGGGCAAGATACCTAAATGATCATAGTGCCCCGAAAATACCACCAATTCTGCTGCTTTCGATTTGCCTGGTATAGTACCTGCTACATTGAAAAGCGGCATTTTTGTGATCTTATTTTTCAAGGCTACGGTAAATTCTTTTGCCGCAGTATCCGCAGTTAGCACCATTACCAGAGCTGAGGGTATGTCCTGTTTTAAGTCTTTCTCATCTACCGAGCTGCCAGCAGAAAGGTAGCCCTTTAGCTGGGTAAATTCGGCTTTAAATTTCTGATCTACCAGCACCAGCTGACGTTTTTTTGTTTTTGCCAAAGCACGGTATTGTTCCCTGAAAGTTTTTGCAGGGTCTAACTTTATCCAGCCATCACCATTAATATTGTCGAAATTAAGGCTTTCTGCGCTGTTGCCAATAATCGCGATGTCCGTAGTATTCACTACTTTCCCATCTACCGTTACCGCAGTAGCTAAAGGACTAATCTGGTATCTATAAAACGATTGTCTATATCCCGATGCACCTTTAAGCGGTTTCAATCCGATTGCTTTAAATTCAGCCTCAATGAATGTGGCTGCTTTATCGATACCGCTGCTGAACGTTGCCCGGCCCTGCATCTCATCACTGCTGAGGGTTTTGATGAGATGGTCTACATAAGGTTTGGTAATGATCTTATCTATCTGCTGTGCTGATGCTGTTCGGACAACAAAAATTAAAAGTAAAGGGTATAAGTATTTCATCATTATTGATTTAGTATAAGTATGTGATTGGTTGTAAGGGTTCTTTGTGAATATTGCTGATCTGCCTGATACCGGTCATCAGGTGTTTTCTAAGGTGTCATATCATCCAACATCAAACCAAAGTTAAGAAAGATTGAGTATTAAACATCGTGTAAACTTAGTT
>JAATFQ010000062.1 GCA_015655115.1 Sphingobacteriales bacterium | reverse complement strand
GCGTGAGCTGGGATACTCCCGGCGGATTAGGTCCCAGGTCATACCAGTCGCCCAGCCCCTGACTTAAGATTTGTCCCTTAGCTTTCGTCTGCAGATAGCCCATATATTTCTTCATCATGGGATAAGCATTTTCCAGCACCTTTTTATCCCCATACCATTCATACATATACCAGGGCACAATCACGCTGCTGCTTCCCCATTCAGGAGAATCGCGGAACATATCACCGCCCCAGGTAAAGACCGTAAATTCAGGTGATATTTCGGGGACCAGCCCAGTGCTGATCTGTGCCAGTTGCATATCTGCAACCGACTTGCTCAGGAGGTTCTGCACCTGGTAAGTATAGCGTACAGAACTACCCATCAAGTGGAGTTCTTCCAGCCAGCCCAGTTTTTCTCTGTGCGGGCAATCTGTAAATATGCTTACCATATTACTGCGTATAGCCCAATCGATCAGCTTAGCGGTTTTATTAAATAATATGCTGGAACTATTAAAAGTTCCCGCCTGTGCTGCAGCATTCCTGGTGTGCAGTCCGGCAATAGACAAAGGCTGTATGCCATCTACCTGTAAATAACGGAAGCCGTAATAGGTAAATCTGGGTTCCCAGGTTTCAATACCGTCACCTTTTAAGATGTAGGTGAAATAAACAGGACTCCCAACGGCTTTCTGGTCCACCGTACCGTCTCTCTTAATCAGCTCCGCCGGGGTAATACGTACCGTATCTCCTTTATTTCCTTTCACAGAAATCCTGACGATACCAGATGCATTCTGCCCAAGATCGTAGACGCTTGTCTTTTCATTGAGTTTGTTGGTATGCTGCGGTTCAAAAATATCAAACACCTTTAAGGGATCAGCCTTTTGCGCATTCAGCTGTGCCGGCCCGCCGGTCACTAAACATGCTTTCCAAACTGCCTTATCATCTTTATATCCCGGCATATCCCACCCGCTTTTCTCCTTATTCGCGTCATAATCTTCACCGCCGTAGATACTCGAAAAAGTAATCGGTCCCGGGGCTGACTTCCAGCTGCCATCGCTCACAATATTTTCTGAAGTACCATCGCTATAATTCAGCTGTAAACGGCAAATCATCTTTGGATAACCATACTGTACCAATAGCTTTCTGAACCTTTTCTTTTGCTTAGGAATATAATAAAAACCATTCCCCAGCATTACGCCAATAGCATTATCTCCATTTTTCAATGCATCTGTAACATCAAAAGGAATATATAAAGCTTGTTTCTCATAATTAGTCCAACCCGGGTCGAGGAAGTGGTCACCGATCTTTTTGCCATTGATGCGCAATTCAAAGTGTCCCAATCCCGAAATATAAAATGTTGCTTTGCTCAGCTTGCGGCTGATCTTGATTTCTTTTCTGAACAGCGGGAGAATATCATTAGCAGTGCCCCCGGTCTTGTCTCTTTTCTGCTCATGCGAAGGCAGGATACGTGCAGAATCGGCCATCACCTCATAAGCAATCCAGCTTGCCACTTTCCAGTCCTCCTTTGAGAACAGCCCTGTTTGCCATTGCTGCACTTCACTCCAGGGTGACGCCTGATTTTGATTATCCCAGACCATCACTTTCCAGTAGTAAACCTTAGCTGGAGCCAGTTTCTTTCCCTTAAATATAACCTGTATAGAAGTTGATGAGTTGATCTTATTTGAATCCCAGATATTGCCCTGATTCTTTTTGAGCATGCCTGGCTGGTCAGCCACCAATATGCGGTAAGCCTTTTGCAGGACATCTCTTCTTTCTGATACCAATTCCCAGCTTAGCCGCGGTGCCTGAGATTCAATTCCCACAGGATTATCCTGGTATTCACACTTCAGGTTTGCAGACCTTAAAGCCTGTGAATATCCTGTAAATGAGCCTAGAAGAGATAATATGATCAGGGCAAGTGTACGCATCTATTTGTTTTTATGATATCTGGTTTATATAACAACATAGATACAGCGTATGCCGCAGATATTAGTCTACTATATTATCCAGATTTTATAAAAACTTAGCAGGACACGTTCAGGCAGCAATAATTGGCATTTTTAAATCAGGATCCTATCTTGATTTTACCTGATTCTACCTTGATTTGATATCCGCTATCGCCTTTTCCAGCGCCAGATCCTTTCCTTGTATAAAAGACTTAACTGTTCTTTTTACTTCTATATCAGGTAAAATACCAACACCCACAAACTCAGACCCATCCTTATAAGTCGCCTTCCTGGTACATATCCATGCCGACCCTCCACCGGGCAGTTCAATTGAAAGCGGTTGTCCGGTACTGCCATTTGTTTTTTCGCCGATTCTTTTAATGTGCTTCTGCCCATTAGCAAAGATCAAAAAATCCTCAGCTGCCGAGGCCGTATAATTTCCGGTAAGTATAACGGTGGGCACGATAAATTTATGTAAGCCAGCTTCTATCGTATCAGGTGTATATTCAGATGCCTGGAAGCGGCTTCCTTTAAAAGCATTAAAATAATCAACAGTCTGCTGCTTGGTTAGTCCCCATTCCGCTTTACCTTTAACCGTATCCTGAGGCTGCAGAAAAGAGCCGATAGCCTTTTCTGACGGGATATGTAACCTGCTGGAGTTCCTGGCACCATATATCAGATTTCCATCAATAAAGTATTTAATGATATTTTCAGCATTGGCAGAACTGCCCCCTCCGTTATTCCTTACATCCAGAATGATCCCTCTGGCTTTATTCAGTTCAGGCAATTTCTCCATAAACTGCTTAACAACAGCTGCATCTGCAAAAGTGTAAAGACCGATATATGCAATATCCTTACCCACCCATTTAAACTCAAATATGCCATTATGCTTATCCCAGTCCGGATACACTTCTTTTTCTTCAGATTTTTTATGGGTAAGTGTCAGCGTAATAATCTTATTATCAGGCTTTTTGATTTTAATATTATAACTATCTCCTTCAAAACCGGAAAACATTTTTAAGGTGCTCAGGTTGGCACGTACATGGGATGTGGATGCAGAAATATAAGGAGCAACATACGTATCGATATATTTTGCAGTAGTCATCCCATTGACTTCTACAATTTCACTGCCTGCCGGGATTTCATTCCGCTTACTGAAATTGACCCTGACAATGATCGCTTTCCCTTCGATATTTTCTATAAAAAGTTTGTAATCGCCAAACATCGTTATCATCAGCTTGGATTCTATCAGATCTGGCAGATAAACGCCGGTATGTCCATCCTTTAAAAGGGCACAAAATTTCTGGAGCTCACGATAGTAGGCATAATCGCTTTTGGTTTCAGGGATAGTTGTAATCAGCTCCCGGTATTTTGCATCCCATTGCGCTGCATCCACCCTATCCATGTAAACGAAATTGTAATTCACCTCCTGCCAGAACTTCGACAAGCCATAAATCTTATCAGCAGGCGTTAGTGTGACCGGCCCCTGGGCATAAGAAGAAACCGACAGGAATAATAAAATGATGCAGATGCTGAATTTTCTCATATTGAATTTGAACTTAATGATGATGATTACCTCCCATTGAAGATAGTATGTTTACAATCCTTAACCAAAGAAGATACCATTAACATTTAAAAAGCTAAATAACTGAAAAACAGACAACAGCAAAAAAATAAGCAATTTTACTGTTCATAATCGTACACCTGATGTACGCTATCATACACCAGAAGTGTATGATTATTAAATAAGTATGCTATCCTACCCGAATACATTATCATTAAATTATGTATGCTATTATATGCATGATTACAATCATTTTTGAAGTACAATGTCACCCAATAGGTAAGCTATCCTATACAGAATTACCCTATCCTGGTCGAAGAATGTTATTATAAAACCAATTGCTCTAATAACATTCTTCGATTACACTATCAGATATCACTGAAGAAAATAGGTCAAAATGAAGTACTATATTACTTTACCTGAAAAACCGATTTTAAGTATGCTGTATTCGCGCCAAAGTTCTCCTTTACGCTTTTCGGATTTTTAGCATCCCTTGATCTTTCGATTACCAGCCAGCCTTTCCACTTCATCTCATCAAGTGCCTGTTTTACCTTTGGCATATCCAGTCTTTTGTTATCCTGCAGCCAAACGCCATCCTCATCCGTACAATGGATCTGGCAAATATGTTTTGCACCCAGAATCTTCAGTTCAGAGACTAGATCCCGTCCTTCTTTCAATGGGTTGGAGAAATTAAAATAGATTTGTATAGCAGGTGAGCCTACGTCTTTCAACAGCTTCAGCTCTTCTTTAGCCGGTAAAGAAGTTTCTATGCCAATTACTACTCCCGCTTTTTTAGCCATCTTACCAATTACCTTTAAACGCTCTACAATTGCAGGGCGCAGTTCAGGGTTTTTCACAAGGTCGCCCTGGGTACCCAATGGAAGGAACGCAGTTTTCACGTGCATCGCTTTCATCGTTTCAATACAGTCGCCTACCATCTTTTGATAAGTAGGGCGCAATGCAAACGACTGCGCATAGAAACCGGTCATTGCTAAAGCACATATCTCTAAATTCAGTTCTTTAGCTTTAGCCAAAAACTGGTCGCGCATTACAGGATCTGCTAGTTTACTGTCAAAAGTCTCCCTGTTTCCCAGTCCGCCCATGTCAATTTCTACACCGTCGGCACCAATATCTTTTGTAAGCTGAAAAGCACCCAACTTCTGGCGCTTCAGAATCATCAGGTCAATAACTGCTATTTTATAGCGCTGAGAAGAACTGTATACAGGGGCATCAGTATTTGGTGCCGACAAGCGATGCTGGCCTAAACCAGCGGCAGTTTTATCCTGTCCGTTTACATTGGCTACACCTGCAGATAAAAATGCTGTTATTGCAAGAAGGACTATATTGGTTTTTATCGATCGACCCTTTAAATTATACATATCAATTGAATAAATTATATTAAAATGTGGTTATGCTTAATGTCATTTCATCCGTTAAACATTATTCTTATCTGTTAAACGCTATATTAATCCGTTAAACGGCTGTTTTTACGCTATTTTACCTGTTAAACTTTATTTTGTAATCCCAAACAAAGCCTCCAATGCCGGAAATCCTTTAATGGCATTAGCAGGCAGTTTCTCTCCCTTATCACCAAATACATAAAGCGCTGCTGGCTCTTCAATTTTGACTTTAGATTCGTCATAATTACCTTTCCCGTCTTTCACCAGGGCGCTTTTAACCTTAAACTGTACAGCTACAAAATCGTACAATGCTTTACGTTTGGAGAACCCGAAATCATGTCCTTCTTTGGGTAAGTGGACATTCTCTACCAGCTTTCCGCTCCCATAATATCCATACATCTTTTGCAGGTAAGGAAAATCGTGCTCCGGCATATTTGCTGTCCAGTCGCTGCCGTCGGACACTACCAGCTGAGGCCTTGGTGCAGTCATTGCAGCAATTTCGACATTGTCGGTACCGCCACCACAAAAGTGAATAGGCATTCCGCTTTCGCAAGGGCAGCCTCCGTAAAAATACGAAGACAAAGAAACCACGGGTGCAGACAACTTGATCCGGTCGTCCATCGCAGCCATTAACACCGTATGGCTTCCGCCACCAGAGCCACCGCTAATCCCCACCCTGTTAGGGTCTGTTTCTTTCAATGTAAGCAGGTAATCCAATATTCTTATGGCACCTAAAGCCTGAACAGTCTGCGACAGGCTACGCCTGTGGTCTTCCACCTGAAACTGCAGCAACGATTCACCCCATGCAAACAAATCATAGCTATAGGCCATTACGCCCATTTTTGCCAGCGTAGCACATCTGATCTGGCAATCGGCACGGTAGCGCTGTCCTTCCCAATGACCATCAGGGCTCATCATTACCGGTATTTTTCCTGTAATTTTCAATGGCCTGTATAAAGAGCCATTTACATATAATCCAGGCATAATCTCAATCGCAATATTTTCAACCGTATACCCATCCATAACCCTGCGTTTGGTAATAATAGGCTTCGACGCCGGTTTTGCAGGTAATGGGGAAAGCTTTAAAGCAGCAAAAAGTTCTGGTTTTAATATAGCCTTCCGTTTCTCCCAGCTGGCTTTATCAGGATAAAGCGCAGCTAAGCTGTCTAACCTTGCCCATCCATCAGCAACGTTCCAGCGGTAATACTCATAAGGCTTCAGCTTGTACACGTTGCCCTTTTCCTTATTGACCTTCATGTCCAGTGGTGTCAGCACATTTGAAAATGTTTCATCTACCGTGCCTCTGAAACGCCATTCGGCATATTTCACCCAGCGGTCTTTGACCTGTTCTTCGGTATATTTAATCTTTACACCAAACTTTGACTCTATTTTTTTAAGTACATCCTGTAAAGGCTGTTTATATTCATCATCAGAATTTTGTGCAAACGAAGCTGAATATCCGCCAAGAAACAGCAATATCAACCATAAGACCTTCTGTATTTTCATTAGTATATATTTGTTTTTAATGGTCATGAAGCTATCATGATTTTATATTGACTTCAGTAGTTTATATTATCTTTAACCGACCTTAAAATTACTTTTAGTAATTTAATTATGATGAAGCTTCCATAATATTCATCTTTATTCTTCAGCTTTGCCTTCTTTTACTACCGGAGCGATATACCCCTTCAATAAAGGCCATTTGCCATCTTTAATACTTTTAAGCTTCATCTTTGCCGGATCCACCACTACATGTTTAATCTTTTGTCGTCTCCATGTATACACGAAGTGCAGCAAGCCATCCTGAGTCTGGATAACAGAAGGGTAAGAATACTGACTGATTGGAGAATCTTCGAGAATTACCGCAGCATCCCAGTTTTTACCACCTTTAGAAACCGACACATTCAGCGGTGTTCTCGGGCCTTTCGCCAGGTCGCCCGGAGGCAACACATGGTTATACACCAATACATCCCTGCCGTCTTTCATCGTTACCGCATCGGTACCAGAATTATTATTTGGCAAACTTGTTTTTTCAAGGGGCGACCAGGTTTCTCCGTTATCATTTGAATAAGCAGTAATTACTGCCCTGTTTCTGCTTCTGGCCAGCAATTGCAGCTTTCCATTACCATGATCCAGGATACTAGGCTGTATAGCACCTAATACTTTACCATCATTGATTGGGCCAATCTTTCTCCAGGTTTTCCCGAAATCAGGAGTAACCTCGAAATGCAGTTTCCATCCATCACCTTCTGTGCTCGTCGGACAAAACAGATTTCCATTGCTCAGCAATACAGGTTTATTCTTCACCGGTCCGATATAGCCGTCGGGCATTCTGCGGGCATCCGACCAGGTTTTACCACCATCTGCTGAAGTACGGGTCATCCCCCACCATTCGGATGGTTTCGGACCTATCTTATAAAATAAGATCAGTTCACCGCCCGGCACCTGGTATAATACCGGGTTCCATGTAGGTAAGCGCGGACCAGATTCCTGGATGCCAGTAGCTACACTTTTAGGTGCAGTCCATTTGCCATCCACCAACCGGCTTACATATATTTCGACATCCGGGTTACGCTCTTTTGTGCCCCCAAAAAAGGAAACCACCAGTCCAGTCGGCGTTTCCACGATCGTAGCAGAGTGACAGGAAGGAAAAGGAGCTTTATCGTAAATAAATTCATTTACGACAACTCCGCGCTGCCATTGCTCTACCTGTGCATTGAGCTTTAAAGCCAATACGAACAGGAATACGGTACCAATAATTCTTTTCATTCTATCTTTATATAGGTGTCTTTTGAACTCTTGTTATTTATTTGATATAGTTTAGTCTGGTCAGGTTTAGTTGCTCTGGATTAGTCTGATTTAGTTGGTCTGGTTTGGTTTGGCTTCAGAGGTAAATTCATAACTACCCGAACCTACCTCTACCAATGCACGGTCGCCCTCCATTTTCAGGAAATGTACACCTTGCACATCACTATAATTTTTTCCGCCCTCTTTTACTTTACTGGCGGCAGTTGCCGGAATATACAATTTGGCTTTAGTATTTGCAGGAACAGTAACTTTCCATGTAAAGCGATTGCTCTTCCAGGACCAGTTGCTGGAAATTGTTCCATATACAGATTCATAACCTGCATTTGCAAACTGCAAACCCTGAATCACTTCTGGTTTCATCACAATTTCTTTAAATCCCGGAGCAGCCGACTTGATACCACCTACATTTTCATAATACCAGATTATCAGGTCGCCCAGCAACATCACATGGTTCCCAGAATTCATTGTTGGGTTGGCAGTATTGCCATTCCAAAGCTCCCAGATGGTTGTAGCACCATTCTCCACCATATATCCCCATCCAGGATAAGTCCGGTTAGTAGTCAGCTGATAAGCGATATCCGGCCTGCCATAAGCAGAAACTCCGCGCATCAGCAGCTGCGTACCAATCACCCCAGTACTGATATGTCCATCATTTTCGGCTATTTTTTCGATTACATTTTTAAAAACCAGCATCTCCTGACCTTCCTCTACCAGGCCAAACCGCAATGCCAGCAAGTTTGCTGTAACTGTATTATTGCCGTAAAACATTCCTTCCTTATTCAGGAACTTATGGTTAAAAGCAATTTTAACTTCCTCCGCTAAATGCTTAAAAGCTTTGGCATCAGCACTAATATTTTGTCTCGATGCAAAATCCTGCATCAGCATTAACATTTTATAATATGTAGCAGTGGCAATCAGCTCCCCATTGGTCAGTCTTGCCGGGTCCTTAGCAAAAATCAACGTTTTGGCTTCAGGCGGTACACACCAGTCGCCGTACTTATCCTTGGTAATAATGCCGTCAGCCATATATTTACCCTGCATATAGTCCATCCACTTTTTCATAGAAGCATAGTGGTCAACTATAGGCCTCAAGTCACCATACTGCTGATAGATCATTTCAGCGATAGTAAAATAGGTACTCGGCCAGGTTACATTATCACTATAATAGCGCCAGAAGGCCGGTGCTACATCAGGAATACTGCCATCGGCTTTTTGTGCCTGGGCGATATCGTCAAGCCATTTAGTATAGAGCCTGCCATTGTCAAACAGGAAGCTTTCTCCATAAGCACCAGTGGTACGGTCGCCCAACCATGGCTGCCGCTCATTTCTCTGCGGACAGTCTACCGGCATCCCCTTGTAGTTGCTCCTTATGCCCCAGTATGCATTTTTGTAAATCTGATTTATAGTTTGATCAGAGGTAGCAAAAGAGCCGACAGTTTTCATCTCATCATATACCACACGCCCTTCAAAGTTTGCCAATGCCGGTTTGCCGGGATAGCCTGTAACTTCGACATAGCGGAAACCATGGTATACAAAAGAAGGCTCCCAGATTTCAGTACCTTTTCCTTTCAGCGTATACTTGTCTGTAACTTTTGCATCACGCAGGTTCCTGACAAACAGTTCACCATTGCTTTGCAAAGTTTCGGCAAAGCGGAGTTTCACCAATTTACCAGCACTACCAACGACCGACATTCTGATCCATCCAGCCATATTCTGGCCCATGTCAAGAATGTACACACCAGGTTTTAACAACTTAACAGAGACAGGTTTAATCGTCTCCATCACCTTCATGTTCTCATTCATCTGTGCTTCGGGCATTCCTATCGCCTCCTGCACAAACTCAGCTTTCTGCCAGCCTGCAGCATTGAAACCGCTGCTGCTCCATCCCGGCATTTCCATCGTTGCATCGTACTCCTCGCCATCGTATTCGTTATTCGCGCGAATAGGGCCGTTAGCGGTCATCTGCCAGCTGTCATCTGTACTGATTGCATCATGGCTTCCATCAGTATAACTGATTTCCAGGTTTAACCGCATCTTAGGATAGCCGAAAGTCTTGATTTTATAGGGCTTGTATGCCTGGCGCATCGTATAAAAGCGCCCATTACCCAGAACAGTTCCAATAGCATTGCTGCCTTTATTGAGGTAAGAAGTTACGTCGAAGGTATTATATTTGACTCCCACATTGTAATCTGTTGGTCCCGGTGCCAGTACCTGGTCACCGATTTTCCTGCCATTGATATATAATTCATATAAGCCAAGCCCGATAATATAGGCTGTGGCAGATTTCACCTGTTTTTCTGCCTTAAATTCCTTACGGAAATAACGCGCCGATAACCTGGAAAACTGCGTTTCAAGGTCACCTTTAGCCGCACGGTCCATGCCTATCCAGCGGCCTTTCCAGTCGGCCGCATTTAATAAGCCCATGCTCCAGAATGCGGGGGCCGACCAGTTGCTTTCGCCTTTGCTGGTCCAGATTTTAACTTTCCAGTAGCAGTTGGTGCGACTCCTGAGCGGCTGCCCTGAGTAAGTTACATTTGCTGAAGCATCAGATTTCTGCTTTCCAGAGTCCCACAAATCACCTTCACCCGCAGCAAGCTTCTCCGGTGTCGACGCTACCAGTACCTGGAAAGCATCTTGTTCAATACCGCGCTCCTTCCCAGTAATCCACCAGCTTAAGTTTGGCTTTACCACATCAATTCCCAAAGGGTTACAGCGCATCTCGCAACGCAGATTGCTAACCTGCACCTGCGCAAATAAAGGCAATGCGAACACAGGCAGGGCAAAAAGTATGCTCATTACCAGTAACACTTTAAACTTAGCCGTCATCATACTTATATTTTTCAATTAGAAGGTCTCCTTTCTGTTAGATTGCCAGAGATATTACTTACATTTTTCAATTAGCAGCTCCCCTTTCTATCAGGTTGCCAGAGAAATCAAAAAACAAGGTAAGCACTTTTGCTCTTACCGGCTCCTTCTCATAGTCATAATATATATTTTTCATTCCCATGGGGCCTGTAGTTTCTGGTTTTTGGGTTTTT
>JAATFQ010000226.1 GCA_015655115.1 Sphingobacteriales bacterium | reverse complement strand
GTCGCAGCGTCGGCATCTGCCACTAACAATGCCAGTTTGAGTTTTAAGGTTGCTGCAAACTTCTTCCATTTAGCTACATCGCCCTTGTATATCTGATCGGCATTGCCAAATGAAGCAGCATTGACATCCAGTCCGCCGATCGCAATATCAAGCCTTGCTATCAAATCATATGTTACTGTTTTGGCATCATCGTACTTGGGAAAGGGAATAGTCCTGTTCAAAGCTTCAGTATAAGGGATATTCCCATAAGTATTGACCAGCAGGTGAAAAGCATATACTTCAAGCACATCGGTAATGAGCTCTTTATTTTTACGCACTGCAGGAGTCAGGTTTTCACTGGCATACAGCGTTTTTGCCTGCGCGAGGTTACTTAATGCCCCCGTATAAATTTTAGTCCACCACCCTGCAGGTGCATTATTGGTGGTAAACTGATACCGGGCCTCATTGATATTTGCCGTTTGTGTCCATACCTGGGCCAACACCCTGAATGGTGAGGACGTCCAGATGCTGGTGGTATATACATCTACCAGGTTTTTCTCGCCGGCAAGGAATAAGGTATTCGCTGGCACGTCTACCGGCGACTTCGGATCGTTATTGAGTTCATCAAAGCTTTTCTCACATCCCGTCAATGATAGAAAGAGAGTGACCGCTAATAAATATTTTATCTTCATCATAAGGATTAAAAGTTAAGTCTGACATTAAGGGCAAATTCGCGCACTACAGGGAATACAGCATTCTGATAGCCTATAGATGCATTGGAGTTGTACACCATTGGATCGGTATTGGCCAGCGTAGTAGATGGCGCTCCCTGTTCCGGGTCTGCATAAGGAAGGTTTTTATGAATGATCCATAAATTTCTGCCCGACAGCGTAAATGTGGCCCCCTTAACAGTTTTTTTATTGGCAAAAAGATGGGCAGGCAAAGCATAAGAAACAGCAAGCTCGCGTAATTTGATATAGCTGGCATCATATACATAAGATTTGGCTGTTAATGCATTTGTTGAGCCAAAAGGTAATTTGCTGCTGAGGATATTGGCATCTGAAACATCTATTCTCGTCGTATTCGGACTGCCGTCTGCTTTTACGCCACTTAAAATGATACCGCCACCCTGGCTCAAGGGATTACGGAGCGGATTGCCCAGGTCATTTGATCCGGCAGTTTCTGCAAGTATACCTGCACGTGACCCATTGTCCATATCCAACGAATAAATGTCGCCACCTTTACTTCCGTCAATAAGGAAACTCAGAGAAAGGTTTTTGTAAGTAAACCTGTTGGTGACACCTCCTATCCAGTCTGGTGCAACACTGCCTATATCAGCATTTTTGTTGGTCGATTTCACATAATATCCGGTATCGTCTACCAACGGCTGCCCATTTACATACACATAGTCCGTACCACGCAAGGTGCCATAAGATTTGCCTACTTCCGCCACTAACTGCACCGCATTCTGATAAGAGGCAATAGTGTACGACTGCTGTCCGCCGTAAAGTGAGATCACCTTATTGTTATTTTTACTCCAGTTCAGCGTGATATCATATTTAAAATCTTTCGTTTTCACAGGAACGAGATTTAACACGACCTCCACCCCTTTGTTCTCTATAGTACCACCATTGACATAGAAGTTGGTATAACCTGTAGCCGTTGAAGGGGTAATTGGCGTAATCTGGTTGACAGACCGGGAGTTATAATAAGTTAAGTCGAGCCCGATCCTGTTGGAAAGGAAAGATAGTTCCAGGCCTGCTTCATAGCTTTTGTTGCGCTCCGGGCGCAGGTCGGGGTTATTATTGGTTAAGGGATTACTATAAATACTTTGTCCGTTAAAGGCAGTACCTGCAACATAAGTATTGCGCACACTGTAAATCGGGGCATCACTGCCTACCTCTGCATAATTCAGGCGCAGTTTACCGAAGGATAACCAGCGCAGCTGACTGAGCAGGTTGGAGAAGGTGAAACTTCCTGAAACTGCAGGGTAAAAATAATCATTATGTGCTTTTGGCAAGGCCGACGACTGGTCGTACCTTCCTGTAGCATCAAGTGCCAGAAACCCTCTGTAGTTTATGGTGAAACCTCCAAAAAAGCCATTCACTTGCTTTGTACCCTCATACTCCAGCGGCGCAGCAGGCACACCGGCAGAATTAGATATGGTATACAAGCCGGGAACAACTAATCCCCCGCTGGTCGACGCGGAAATAGATTGGGTAGCAGTACGCCTGATATTTGCACCCAGCAATGCCTTAAGGTTGAAGTTATCAGATAGGTTCCTGTCCAGGTTTAACAGAAAATCATAATTCGTTTCTGCAAATTTAACGTCCGTCCTGCTATACAGTGCCGTCTGATAACTGCCTACAGCAACTCTGTTTTCAAAAGCCTGCGTATAGCTGTCGCGGGATGCCCTTGCCGTTGCCTGCAGACCATTGATAATATCATAGGTAGCATATACATTGCCAAAATAACGCTCCCGGGTATCATTGTTATAGTTCTCATAATCATTCCAATAGGGATTATTATGGTAAGCAGCCTTAATCAGGTCTCCCGTTTCATTGGCATAACTGCCGGCAACAATATTCCAGGAAGCATTGTATCCCCTGTCGTAATCATCACGCAGTGCCTTCAGGTTTGCATTGGAAGGGAACCATTGCCTAAAATCACGCACATTGGAATTGGCCGAACGGTAATCGTACGTACTTCTGTTTTTTGCATATACATTAGAGTAGTTTACGGCGCCCCCTGCCGTTAGCTTATCGGTAAGGTTATAGGAACCGGCAAAGTTGAAGATGTTCTTTTTAATATAACTGTTTGGTGTAATCCCCCGTTCATAGTTATTAGTATAACCCGCTTTGAGTGTTGACCGGTCCTGGCTGGTATGAATGGATAATGAGGTATTGGAAGAGAACGGCGTCTGAAAGTAATCCGAAGCGCTGCCATTTTGTGCGGCTGTCCAGGGTGTCGCCTTACCGTAGTTTGGGTTGCCCGGAACAAACGCATCCCAGTTATAAACACTTGTATTGGCATTATAAGCGGGTCCCCATGCCAGGTCCTGATTGGTGATGACCACGGGAACAGGCTGCCCGCCGGAGCCGGTTGCGGGTGTATAATAAAATCCGCTGTTTGCATTTGGATAGGCAGCTGTATAACCGGCAGACCCTTTACCCTGACCGTAGGCAGTCTGGTAGGTTGGCAAAGTACTCTGGTCCACACTACCTACCTGGAAACTCTGGTTGACAACAACGTCAAGCCCCCTGGCAGCACTTTTCTTTTTTGTAGTAATCAGGATCACCCCGTTAACGGCACGCGAGCCGTACAATGCAGAGGCAGCCGCACCTTTAAGTACGCTGACCGACTCAATATCTTCCGGATTAATATCTGCAGCTGCATTTCCCAGGTCGAGCCCGTTCCTGCTCTGGTTGCTGTTATCAAAAGGAACACCATCTACCACAAACAAAGCCTGGTTACTTTGTGTGAGCGATTTAAACCCTCTTAGTATCACATTATTTGTACCACCCAGTGTATTATTGGAAGTAATTTGCAGCCCTGCTACCTTACCAGATAAATTTTTAATGAAATTATTGGTGGGCGTACGGTTCAGTTCGGCTGCGGATACCTGCTGTGTGGAATAAGGAAGGGTATTCCTGTCTCTTTTTATCCCCAGGGCGGTTACCACAGTAACGGTTTCCAGTGTGTGCGACTGCTCCTGCACCGTCACCTGATAAACGTTTTCAGCACCTATGGTGATCTCTTTTGTAATGGTATTGACAGAGGAGATCTGCAGCACCGTTCCTGAAGCCAGGCGAACTGCAGCACTGCCAGAAGCATCAGTGGAAGCAAGGGCTTGCCTGCTCCCCTTTATCCGGAAGTTTGCACCTTCTACTGGTTTCCCATTGGTGGTGACCACACTAAGCCGGATTTCCTTTAACTGTGCCTGCGCAATGATCACAGGCAGCAGAAAGACTAATAATGAAAGTAGTTTTTTAAGCATAAAAATTGATTAGTTGGTTGAATAAATGGTTGTTAATAGAGAAGGTTGAGATGAAGAGCCAGCTTGAGGATATTCCTGCGTAGCGCTACGTATAAATAGTTTAAAGATTGATTAGGATGGTAAAACCAGATCAGAGATGACCTGTCAAATTAACAGCAACAACACTGCATATACTTCCTGGAGGAAGGAAGGAATGCCTCAGCATACATGATATGGGTGTGTTGGATAAACATACTTTATTATGTCTACTATTTTAGTAGACATTAAGCAAACATATAAAATATTTTGATGTACTGCTAATTTTTCTGCAATATTTCCAGAAAAACTAAACTGGTGTAATGGTCTGACAATTAAACTACCGGGTACGCTACTGACTAGCTTTATATTACTCGCTTTAAAGATTGGAAGGAGCTTTACAGATTAGAAGGGATTTTGTAGATCAGAAAGAACTTTACAGATCAAAAGAAACTTTATTTTCGATACCCCAGTCGGCCATAGTATGAATTACTTTTTGGATCGACTTGCCTAAAGCAGAAAGCCCATACAGTGAAATATGTTTTTGTCCTTCAGCGGATTGAATATCCAGGAGTCCATCCCTTTCTAATTCCTTTAATTGCAATGAAAGCATTCTCTCTGTTATTAAAGGGATATTTGCTTTTAGCTCTGAGAAACGCTTTGCCCCTTCATTCAACTGGACAAGGATTGTCATTTTCCATCTCCCGCTAATCAGCGAAAGCGTATACGAGGCACTGCAGTATCCATGTAAATCCTGTTCATTAGCATAGTTGGTAGAAGACGTCTTTCTCATGGGCTTACAATTTTGTAAGTGCATACAGTTGATCATGCACGGATGTAAATTTGGTAAAAAATTATAAAATGACTACTAATAACAATAAAATGATCAAAGGAATACATCATATAGCCATACGTGCCCGTAATTTTGACAGCACCATGGACTTCTATCTGAATGCTTTAGATTTCACAATCAGCCATGAGTGGTCTTTGCCACAGTTTAATCTGAAGCGTGCAGCAATGCTGAAATCTGCCGACGGGAATAGCTTCATCGAATTGTACGACCAGGAGGCAGATATTGCGGCACAGGGAAGAAAAATAAAAGAGGGAGAAGAGTTTGTTCAAACTGCTTTATTACACATCTGTATGAGCGTGGAAGATTGCAGTATTGCTTATGAAAGGGCAATACGCGCCGGAGGAAAACCCTGTATTGAACCAATGGTATTACACTTGGGAATGCCCGCAGTTATCGTACGCAACTCATTAATTTACAGCCCAAATGGAGAAGTAATAGAGTTTATGGAAAAAGCCGGATTTTAAGCCATGTGCTGAAAAACATCATTTCCTGATGGTTATTCTACCCGGTCTTAATGTCATCATAACGCACTAAGACCGGATAAGATTAATAAACGGCAGAAGGCGTTGGAGGGAATATAATGGTGATAACAGTACCATTTTCGGAGCGGATGTCAATCTTTCCGGACAACTGGTCGGTCAGCCCGGCCATCAGTTTCATACCCAGCGAAGGGCATGATGAAATATCGAAATCAGGAGGCAGGCCTTTTCCATTATCCCTGATAGTTAGCGCGTACTCCCCGTCAATGGTTTCGAACACTGAAATATTGATCATGCATTGTTGCCCTTCTTCAAATGCGTATTTTATACTATTGGTAATCGCTTCATTTAAAATTAATCCAAGCGGGACTGTATCTGCAGTAGTTAAAAACGCATCAGTGATTTCAAAAACAAACGTAACTTTTTGTTCTGCCTCAAAAGATTCACTGATGCTGTAGGAAAGTTCTTCAATATAAGGCCTGAGGCTTAATGTTGCCAGATCATTAGACTGATAAAGCTTATGATGTACAATCGATATGGCATGCATCCGGTTCTGGCTGTCCCTGATAGCAGTTTTGGCCTCGGCGTTATGCAGATAAGAAGATTGAGAGTTCAGCAAGCTCGAGATGATCTGCAGGTTGTTTTTAACACGATGATGAATTTCCTTGATCAGCCACTCCTTTTCATTTACCAGCTGGTTCAGGGCATTATTTTGTTGATTGATCTCGTCCTGCTGTTTGGTCAGGTTTTTATTGCTTTTTTGTTTTGCGCGATATAAATAGACAAGCAGGCAGATCACCAGGACTGAACCTAGCAAGCCTACGGTGATCATCTTTCCCTTAAGCTCTTCTTTTTCCAGCTCGCTATGCTGGATCGTATTCCTGTTTCGTAAAGTCAGGTTTTCCTTCTCCCGCTGTGAAGTTTTATATTGGAGTTGCAGCTGTTCGGACTGTTTCAGCTTCGCTTGATTAAAGATGGAATCGGTGATAGACTTGGCAGTTTCAAAATGCCTGATTGCCTCTACGTAATTGCCTTTGGCAGAATCGACCTTAAACTTCAGGTGGTGGACCTCAGCCAGATCGGTTACTGCTACAATATTTTTTCCGGATGAAAAGATCTTATCCAGGTACTGGCCGGCCCTGGCATAATTTCCTTGCCTGATATAAAATGCGGCGACGTTCTTGTACCCCCAATAATAATAAGTGATGTCTGCGTCCCATGTGTCAAATGCTTTGATGACCTGCGCATAAAATCGTTCTGCGATAACCGGCTGGTTCAATGCCGCGTAACAATCACCTTGCAGCATAATTATAAAAATTGATTTTGACGAAGGCGGATAGCGTTTCATTGCGGCCGACAGCTTTTTCAATACGAGCTTTGCTTTACCTTCTGCAATTAGCTCTATGGCCTGCTGCCTGAACACAAGATAAGGAAATCGCTGCTCCGACCTGATGGTTGATTCTATAGCTTTCTGATACCAGTCAATGCTCTCCTTCCTTTGTCCCAGCTTCTGACAAAGATCGCCCAACCTGTACTGCAGGTAATTTGAATGTACATCAGTCCCACTGGCCTCGGCAAAAGTCATTGCTTTTAAAGCGTAGTTCATAGCAATTTCAAGGTTGCCGCCCGCATTATTCACGGCAGACAGCAGCTCATACGGGAGCTGCAGATTTTTATAGCCCAAAGAAGAGTACATCTTCAATATGTTTTTCAACTGCTGTTCGGCCAGGTCCAGTTTACCGAGGCGCATATTGATATCAGCAATTTCCCTGAAACAGTCTACCGCGAGCCCAGGATTCTTTGCTAGTTTAGCTAACCTCGCAGCTTCGTAAAAGTAGGTAGCCCCAAGGGATATATTAACATCCATAATATATGCCGCACGGAAATTCCATGCCATTGCGTCAATACCTGTATTTCCCGAAGCTTTACAAATAGCACTGATCTTTCGGAATTCATCATCACATTTTGTGCTGTCCAGTCTCCTTTCCAGCATCACGGTGTAGCGATAAACCCTGGTAATTAATGAAAGACCGGGCATTCGATGCTGTTGAGCATATGCCTGAGCAGTGCTAAATAAAGAATCCGCAAGATTAAGATCTGAGTTCTCCTCACCAACCAATTCCAGATAATGCCTTCCCAGAAGAATCTGCAGACGGCAATATAACGGGCCTTCCGCCTGGTCAACGATCTTTCTAAAGTCGCCGAATTTCCCACCTCTTATCAGTACGCTCCCCTGAAGTATTTTTGCATCGTCCCCGCCCTTTTGATAGTCAAGGCTTTTCGCTAAATTCCCGGCGCTGACCGCATAAATAAAGGAAGAATCGGCAAACGAGGAGGTATAACCTTTATTGTGCAGGTAAAAATTACTAATAGAGAGTGCCAGCCTCACCCTTCCAGTATCCTGAGCAGACCTGGCATATCGGGCCATCAGATCCGGCAATGAATTTTTGAAGTCAATCTGGGCCATAGGTGCCTGGCCAACAGCTGATAAATACAGCGAACTAAACAAAAATATAAAACTGAGCTTTTGGAAAAAGCCAAACATAGTTATTGTAGCCGGCAGGAAGTTTTTGACAGGATGAATCCACATTGACGACCAATTTAGTAAAAAATACCGGATTTTATGGACGCGTCTGGTTAAATCAAAATTGAATATTTGTATAAAATAACCAACAAAATATTTCCCCCTTTGGTTATTTTCACACAATTAAGGACGGTGAGCTGCTACAATAAGGATGAATTTCCTCTATAAATTGTATATATAGAGGAAATTCTGCGACAGTACAAACAGTTTGCCGCGTATTACGTTGTTAATGTTCCGATTTATACGTTTTTCTCAATTTAAATTAATTATATGCTGGAAGACTTTCCTTTTTATCTGGGGCTGATTGTGGCCAGCGTATTACTGATCATGCTGGCCAGAAAAATAAAGGTAGCCTACCCTGTTTTATTAGTTGTTGCGGGATTGGGCATTAGTTTTATTCCTGGTATACCAAGGTTGCACATTGATCCTGAGTTGATATTTATTATCTTCCTGCCACCCCTGTTATATGAAGCTTCATGGACCATTTCATGGAAAGAACTGTGGAGATGGCGCCGTATTATTGGCAGTTTTGCCTTTATTGTAGTATTCCTCACTGCACTTTCAATAGCTTTTATCGCTAATCATTTTATTCCGGGCTTCTCATTAACACTGGGACTTCTGCTGGGCGGGATTGTCTCACCACCCGATGCAGTAAGTGCGGGAGCCATACTAAAGATTGTAAAGATGCCAAAACGTATGTCCTCCATCCTTGAAGGAGAAAGCCTGCTGAACGACGCCTCATCGCTCATCATCTTTCGCTTTGCACTGGTAGCAGTGGCTACAGGGCAGTTTGTATGGCATGATGCAGCTTTAAGTTTTTCATGGATGCTGATCGGAGGCCTTGGCATAGGCCTCGGTATTGGGCTCATCTTCATGAAAATCCATCAATACCTGCCTACGGATACCAATACGGATACAGCACTGAGTATCGTGACGCCTTACCTGATGTACATCGCCGCAGAAGAACTGCATGCCTCGGGCGTACTTGCTGTAGTTAGCGGCGGACTCCTTTTATCCAGTAAAGGCACCTTTTTCTAAGCAGCAGTTCGCGGCTCCGCGGGGTCGATGTATGGGAAAGCCTCTGTTTTGTGCTCAACGGGCTGGTGTTTACGCTTATTGGGCTGGACTTGCCGGAAATCATATCTGGATTGGGAAGGGTGACCCTTTTTTCTGCCATTGGGTACGGGGTATTGATTACCGCGTCCCTCCTGTTAATAAGGATTTTAGCATCCTATGGTGCGGTAGCGGTGACACTCATAGCCAGGAATTTTATTACTGTGGCAGACTCCCGGAACCCTGGCCTAAAGGTTCCATTCATACTGGGGTGGACAGGCATGCGTGGTGTGGTATCCCTTGCCGCCGCTTTATCTATTCCGGTCCACCTGGCAGATGGCACAGCTTTCCCACAGCGCAACCTGATCCTTTTTATCACATTTATAGTTATCCTGTTAACATTATTGTTGCAGGGGCTCACGCTGCCCTACCTCATCAAAAAGATGGACCTACCGGACTTTGACCAGTCGGTTTCTGACGAGGAGATCGATAGCCAGATCAGAAAACAACTGGCCGACCATGCATTGCATCATCTAAATACAAGCTATAGCGAACAATTAAAAAACGAACCTTTTCTTCGCCGGCTTGTCCGTAAACTGGAAGATCAGGAGCAGGCGAATGATGAAATGGCTTTGGTGGATGAAGCAAGGACTATCTACCTTGATATTATCGATAAACAAAGACAGTGGCTAATCCATAAAAACAATGAAGATGAAGCAATGAATGAGGAAATTATACGTAAACATCTTAAAATTCTGGATCTGGAAGAGGAGAGATTGATTTTTCTATAACCGATCCGTGAAATGTATGAGCCGCCGTTCAGGAATCGATATATCTACTATCCTGAAAGGGATATAATTCATTTTTTCGGGAGGTTACTCCACTAAAGGCACGATTCATGTGCATACAGCAAATCAGGATACATCAATATTAATAAATTAAATCCCTTTCATATCAATGGATACTTTTACTACAATTGCCATACTTTTCACGATTAGCGCCCTTATTTCCTACATCAATAACAGATACGTTAAACTGCCGGGAACGATCGG
>JAATFQ010000087.1 GCA_015655115.1 Sphingobacteriales bacterium | reverse complement strand
TAGCTTATACCTTTCCTCTTTATCAATTTTAATCATGTTAAAATGATCTTTAGGGGTAGGTACAGTGTACTGTTTTCTTTCTTTGCAATATTTATTTTTTGTTCTTTTTTAATCAGATCTGGTTTATTGATTGTGTCTTTACCAAAAGCACATTTCAGCTTTTTGTCTATCCTGGAATTATACGGATTAGGTTTTGTCTATGATTTTGTGGTGGCCTTATTCCTGGTTGCCCTGTTTAACATTTACCTTTTACTACTTCCGTCAAAATGGATCAATACGAGAGGACATAAAATTATCACGTATACCTGGCTGTTCCTGATACTTTTAATCTCTTTCTTCTCGTTTTTCGCAGAGCTCACTTTCTGGCAGGAATTTGAAAGCAGATTCAACTTCATTGCTGTAGATTATCTGATTTATACCTATGAAGTAATTAATAATATCAATGAATCATACCCTTTACCTTTACTGATTGGTGGTGTAATGGTGATGGTAGTGTTGGTGATCTGGCTGTTTTCAAGAAATAAAGTGTTTGCTAATGCGTTTCAGGATAAAGCCCCTCTCCGAAAAAGGATATGCATTTCGGGTATCCTGTTAATGCTCACTATCACATTCCCATTTGTATTGAGCAACTCTTTCGCTGAAATTGGCAGCAACAGGTATCAGAACGAATTATCGAAAGCAGGTATTTATTCCTTTTTTGCTGCCTTTAAAAATAATGAGCTGAATTATAACGACTTCTATGCTATGCTTAGAAAGGATAAGGCGTATCATCTTATCAGATCAGAACTCCAAGAAAATAATAGCCGTTTCTTGCAAAATGGTAATTCTATAAAAAGGGAAATTTCTAATCCGGGCCCTGTTTATAAACCAAATGTAATTATGATCACGGTAGAGAGCCTGAGCGCAGATTTTATGGAACATTTTGGAAATACAAAGAAGCTAATGCCTGTGCTTGATTCTTTGGCAGATGCCAGTGTGCTGTTTACCAATATGTACGCTACCGGAACCAGGACAGTCAGAGGAATGGAAGCGTTAACGTTATGCAGTCCACCAACGCCGGGAAGCAGTATTGTAAGAAGGCAAGGAAATGAAAACCTGAATACTGTAGGCCATATTTTTGAGCAGAAAGGCTATCACCGTACTTTTTATTATGGCGGTGACGGCTATTTTGATAATATGAATGAATACTTCGGTAGTAATGGTTTTAACGTTACCGACCGCGGCAGAAACATTAAAATGGGCGACAGCTACCTGACGAAAAGGACTATTATTCAAGATAGGCAAGTACATTTTGAAAATGCCTGGGGAATAAGTGATGAAGACTTATTCGACGCTGTGCTGCGGGGTTCCGATGTACAATATAAAGAGGGTAAACCTTTTTATAATTTCGTGATGACTACCTCCAACCACCGCCCATTTACGTATCCATCAGGAGAAATCAATCGGCCGTCTGGTTGTGGGAGAGAAGGTGCCGTGCGCTACACGGACTATGCTATTGGAAAATTTCTCGAAAACCTGAAGCATAAGCCATGGTTCAAAAATACAGTTGTGATTATAGTAGCAGATCATTGTGCATCCAGTGCAGGTAAAAACGAAATAGATATCAGCAAGTACCATATTCCATGTATAATTCTCAATCTGCCGGAGAATGGTAAGCAGGTCATCACAAAAATGTGTTCACAGATTGACATTTATCCAACATTGTTCGGTTTACTGGGCTGGACATATCAAAGTAACCTTTATGGGAAAAATGTTTTAGATGCTGACTACCAGCCAAGAGGAGTATTGGGTACTTATCAGAAGCTGGCCTACCTGAGTCAGGATAGCCTCGTAATTTTAGGCCCGCAACAGAAGATAGAGACTTTTATCTATAATAAAGAGAGTAACGAACAGATACGTGCACACTTATCAGCAGGCACAATTGATAAAGCGATTGCAAACTACCAAACTGCTTATGACTTGTTTAAAAACGGGGGCATGCATCAGTAAAAATTTAAGGTGACTGGTTTAAATAATTTATGTAGTGGATATGAAAGCCTTTAGGCTTTAAATACAGTTTTTCTCCAGTTTTATGCTGTTAATTACACCTATAGCATTATCCGCTTATAAATAGTCATTATATGAAATCCTCCCGCTATATGAAACTCTTCACCCTTATCCTGGCAACCTGCTTGCCAGTAATGGTTTCGGCACAGGTGCTGAACCCGGAAACACCTGATACCATCCCTGGAAAATCAATTATGAGACTACGCGGACAGAATCCACCGAACTTAAAGTCCTTTATTGTTCCTGCAGTATTGGTCTCTTATGGATTAATATCATTGGGGAATAACGCAATAAGAACATTGGATTATCACACAAAAGCAGAGCTTCAGGAAGACCACCCACTGTTTGCACATCATCTCGATAACTATATGCAGTATGCACCAATGGCGGCTGTTTACGGATTGGACCTGGCTGGTATAAAGGGGAAACATGATGTCGCAGATCAGACTGCTTTATACCTTTTATCTTTTGGTATCATGGGCATTACGACAACCAGTGTAAAACATTTGGCCGACAGACCTCGTCCTGATGGTTCTAATAATTATTCATTTCCTTCAGGGCACACGGCAAGTGCTTTTGCGGCGGCAGAGTTTCTAAATCAGGAATATAGAGATGTTTCGCCATGGATTGGATATGCCGGTTATACCGTTGCTACGGCAACTGGTGCTTTGCGGATGTATAATAACAAACATTGGCTTAGCGATGTGGTTGCCGGAGCAGGGTTTGGTATCGCTTCTACTAAACTGGCCTACATCATCTATCCCCATCTTAGAAAATTAGTATTAGGTAAGCAGAGTGTGCATTATTCAATGGTGCCAACTTATCAGCAAAAGTCGGTCGGATTAGCATTTAATGGAACATTTTAAATCAATATGGACCTTAAAAATAACTATAACGTCTTAAAATTAATACAGCATTTTAAAACTGATGGGATATTTCAAAAAACACTTACTACTGGTTTTATTGCTTAGCATAGCAACCCGCTTACACGCCCAGGAGCCTGTCAGGAACCTCACTTATTTTTTCGATGAAGCTGTAAAGCGTAGCCCGCTGATGAAAGACTATGTAAATCAGCAGCAGGCCAACAGGATTGACAGTATGCGGATAAAAGCGGGTAACCTGCCGCAGGTTACGGCCAGCTCTGCAGGGATGTACGCTCCTGTAGTTAAAGGTTATGGCTATGATGATGTGATTACGAATGGCCAGGCACTGGAAGCATTGATTAATGTGAACTATAATCTGGTCAGCAAAAAGAATATCAATAATCAACTGAAAATGATCCGCCTGCAGTCTGATTCCATAAATGTTGCCTCGCGACTTTCGGTATTGGACTTAAAGCGGACAATAGGCGATCAGTATATCACCGCCTTCGCAAGTCAGCAGCAGTCTGATTTTAACAAAGAGGTTTTTCAACTGTTGAGTAAGGAAGAGAAAGTGCTCAGGAAAATGACCCAGGCAAACGTGTATAAACAAGTAGACTACCTGACCTTTCTGGTTACTTTTAAACAACAGGAACTCCAATGGAAACAGGCAGAACTGCAATGGAAAAATGATTACTCTGCATTGAATTATTTAACAGGCATAGTGGATACCACGGCCTATCCCATACCAGATCCAGACTTGCAATTGCCCTCAGCTAATACGGACAAGAATATTGTTGACCTGGATCAGCATATTTTTTACAGAAAACTTGGGCTGGACAGTGCCAAAATCATTAATAAAAGGGAGGCTGTAGACTTCCTGTACAAGCCGAAGATTGGTGTATATGCAAACAGTGGCTTTAATTCATCCCTGATCTTTCAGCCCTACAGGAATTTTGGTGCGAGTGCAGGTTTTACCGTTTCGGTCCCTATTTATGATGGCCACCAAAAGAAAATGATGTACGACCGTCTGGCTATTGAGCAACGTACCAATGTCGCTTATAAAGATTTTTTTTCAATACAGCATACGCAGCAGATTAACCTGCTAAAACAACAGATTAATGATCAGAATTCTTTGTACCAAAAGATTAATGAACAGATAAAGTTTACTAAAAGCCTTATTGAAGTCGACAGCCGCTTGCTGCAAACCGGAGATATTACCATTGCCGACTTTGTAATTGCTATCAATAATTATTTATCTGCGCAGCAGCTGTACAGGCAAACTAATATCAATCGCTTAAAACTGATCAATCAGCTTAATTACTGGAACAGATAATAGGAAATCATCATCAAGGAGTCTGGTAAACAATTGAAAAATACTAAACAACAAACATGAAAAAGATTAACAAGCGGCTTACTAATAAGCTTTTATATATCATTTATTTAACAGGTATTGCGCTCATTTATTCCTGTACCGGAAGTTCACCTGCTGTAGATGAATCGGCGGTTACACCACAAACGCCTGTGCAGGTCACAACTGTTTCCATGTCATCTCTTTCCGATGTGATCATCCTGAATGCTACCTCTGCCTATCTGGAAAAAAGCTATATCAAAGCAACCACTAA
Source organism: Sphingobacteriales bacterium (assembly GCA_015655115.1). Taxonomy (GTDB): domain Bacteria; phylum Bacteroidota; class Bacteroidia; order Sphingobacteriales; family Sphingobacteriaceae; genus Pedobacter. The sequence goes on along the minus strand of JAATFQ010000087.1, from coordinate 5,385 downwards.
CGGTTACCTGCAAAAATCCAATATACAGGTAGGGGCTGCGGTGCGAGACAATCAGTTGTTATTCAGCCTGATCACCAAAGAGGCACGTGCAATAGGCAACTCGATCAATCAGCTGGATCCTGGATTTAAATTTTCCGGCATTTCGAATATCAGGGCAGATAAAGGCGGGTTTGTAACCCAGGTAAACCATCAGAAAGGTGATTATGTACAGGATGGAGAAGCCCTGGCTGTGATCAGCAACCAGAATAGCCTTGTTTTTCTGCTCGACCTGCCTTACGAATTTCACGGTATAGCAAGCAGTGGTAAAGTCCTTGAAGTTACCCTGCCTGATGGGGAAGTACTAAGAGGGACGGTTACTTCAGCTTTATCGGCCGTAGACTCGGTGGCACAAACACAAAGATTGATTATTAAGGTACATGCCTCAGGCCTTATTCCGGAAAATTTGATAGGAAAAGTAAAAGTGATCAGGTCTGCAGCTAATAACGTGCAGTCGTTACCTAAAACTGCAGTGCTGACCAACGAAACGGAAGATGTTTTTTGGGTAATGAAAATGATCAATGATTCTACAGCGGTAAAAACAATTATCAAAAAGGGCATGGAAGACGGAAAGTCAATACAGATCTTATCGCCGTTATTCAATCCTTCAGACAAGTTGATTACCGTTGGGAATTATGGGCTTACCGACACGGCGAAAGTTAAAATTATCAGATAAGATGAAGAACTTCTTTATTTCCCATAAAAACCCGCTGCTGGTGGCGTTGATCCTTATCCTGGCAGGAGGCTTTTTCTCTTATCAGCAACTAAAGACTTCGCTATTTCCGGAAATCACCTTTCCAAAGATCAAGATCATCGCCGATGCTGATCTGCAGCCAGTAGATCAAATGATGATTACGGTTACCAGACCAATGGAAAACGCTATAAAGCAGGTGCCTGATCTTCAGCTGATCAGAAGCACCACCAGTAGGGGCAGTTGCGAAATCTCAGCCTATATAAACTGGAATGCCAACATCGACTTAAGTCAGCAACGCATAGAATCACAGCTGGCAAAAATAAAAAGCAGCCTGTCGCCAGGTGTAAATATATCAGTAGAAAAGATGAACCCTTCAATTCTTCCGGTAAGCGGGTACACGGTGGAGAGCCATAGCCTTTCTCCTATAGCATTAAAAAAGCTGTCCACCTATACGATCAAGCCATTTTTATCACAAGTAGATGGCGTATCTGAAATCCGGGTGATCGGCGGGAAAGATAAGGAGTATTGGGTCCAGCCTGATCAACAGAAAATGAGTGCGCTATCTATAAACCTGGAGCAAATCAATACCGTTCTTACACAGACAAACTTCATTAAATCCAATGGCTACCTGTCCGATTACAATTACTTGTATTTATCCATCACAGATGCAACCCTGAAAAACAAAACAGATCTTGAAAACCTGATCGTTAGCAAAAAGAACAATAGGTTAGTCAGGATAAAAGACATCGCGCAGGTAAATATACAAGAGGGCGTGGCTTACACCCGGATCAATGCCAATGGCAAAGATGGAATCCTTATTGCTGTAATCAAACAACCCAATGCGAATCTTGTGGACCTGGCCACGCAGATGCAGCAGAAAATCGTTGACTTAAGAAAAATCCTGCCGGATGGTGTAACTATAAAGCCATACTATCAGCAGTCTGATCTTGTTGAAGCGTCGGTTAAAAGCGTGAGCGATAGTTTACTGATAGGTCTTGCTTTGGCTATTGTTGTGGCAATCATTTTTCTACGCTCTCTAAAAGCAAGTGCAACAATTCTAATCACCATTCCTATTACCTTATGTTTAACCATCATTGTATTATATACAATAGGATACTCGTTGAATATCATGACTTTGGGCGCTATTGCCGCTGCTATTGGTTTGATCATTGATGATGCAATTGTCGTAGTTGAACAAATCCATCGTACCCATGAAGAGCATCCGGAGGAGCCGACAGTACATTTGCTCAAGAAAGCGATCGACTATTTATTTCCAGCGATGCTGGGATCTTCTATCAGCACAATAGTGATCTTTATTCCTTTTGTACTGATGACCGGAGTGGCGGGATCATATTTCCAGGTGATGACCAATACGATGATTATCACACTGGTCTGTTCTTTTCTCGTTACCTGGATTGGCCTTCCGGTAATTTATCTGCTGTTAACCAAAGATGCACAGGTAAATTCCGTGAAATCTGCGGGTGTCCATCAGGTCCACCAGCAGAGATGGGTATATGAGTTTATCAAAAGGCCGTGGATCAGTTATGTGGGGATGCTGGTGCTGGTAGTACTGATCGCTTTTATTTTGCCGCAACTGGAAACTGGTTTCCTGCCTGATATGGATGAAGGCAGTATTGTACTAGACTACAATTCGCCTCCGGGAACTTCGCTTGAGGAAACCGACAGGATGTTAAAAGAGGTAGAAAAATTGATCGTTAAAATCCCGGAAGTGGAGACTTATTCCAGAAGAACAGGTACACAAATGGGCTTTTTTATTACCGAGCCCAATACCGGAGACTACCTGATCCAGTTAAAGGCGGACCGGAAAAGAAATTCTGAGGAGGTGATTAATGAGATCAGATTTAAAATTGAAGCATCTCAACCAGCATTAAAAGTAGATTTCGGACAGGTAATTGGGGATATGCTGGGCGATTTGATGAGTTCTACCCAGCCTATTGAAGTAAAAGTATTTGGTGATGATCATCGGAAGTTGAAGGATCTTTCCAGACAGGTTGCTGCAGTAGTAGAAAAGGTAAGCGGAACGGCCGATGTATTTGATGGTATTGTTGTTGCAGGACCTTCTCTAAATACCCAGCCCGATTTTGCTTTGCTGGCCCAATATGGGATCACACCCGTAGATTTTCAGTCGCAGATACAGACCGCCATGGAGGGCAACGTAATTGGCCAGGTTTACGATAAACAGCAGCTCACTCCGATCCGGATGATTTACCCTGGCAGCAGAGCTTTTGGTACTTTCAATGTATCGAAGCTGCAGATTTTCTTACCCGGAGGTGGAGTCATTCCTATCGATCATCTTGCAAAAGTAGAGATCAAAGCGGGTGACGCAGAGATTAACAGGGAAAACCTGCAGTCTGTCGGATTAATTACAGGAAGACTGGACTCGCGTGATCTGGGTAGTGTGATGGCTGATATTCAAAAAGATGTACAGTCGAAAGTCAACTTGCCAAAAGGCTATCATATTGAATATGGAGGAGCATATGCAGAGCAGCAGAAGTCTTTCAAAGAGCTGTTCTCCATCCTGATTGCCTCCAGCTTACTGGTATTTAGTGTGATCTTATTTTTATTCAAAGACTTTAAGATAGCCTTCATTATCCTCATCATCGCTCTGCTTGGTATTTCCGGCAGCTACGCTGCTTTATACCTTACCAATACACCTTTAAATGTTGGCAGCTACACTGGGCTGATTATGATTGTGGGTATCATAGGAGAAAATGCTATTTTCACCTTTTTGCAGTTTAAGGAGTCGCTATTAAATAAAACAGTGGATGAAGCAATCGTATATTCAATATCAACCAGATTAAGGCCAAAATTGATGACCGCCTTAGGCGCAATTACTGCGCTTATGCCATTGGCTTTAGGTATTGGTGCCGGGGCGCAATTGCACCAACCTTTGGCCATAGCCGTAATAGGAGGTTTTATTGTTGCCTTGCCTTTACTACTGGTAATTCTGCCAAGTTTAATCAGAAGATACTATCAGTAGCGCATGGCTGAGATCTCTCTGGTTTCAGCCAATAACAAAATGTAATATACACCAGACAGTTGAGCGAAACAGAGTTGGAGGATCTAAATTTTTTTATCTCTAATAATGTATAAATACAGAATGTCTACAGTTTTCAATTGTTTCTTTGTAAGCAGCTTATACAATTAGCTGCTGTCATTAAAAATAATACACACCAAACAGTTGAGTACATTAATAAGCGGCGGAATACTAAATTTCGTCGCTATTATGATATCAATCCAGGATCTCTACAGTTTTCAATTGATCCTTTGCTGTTTACCGTAAGTATGCATATCTATTTAGCTTCCTATGAAATTCTTCTCTTTTATTTTCGCAGTATGTTTTCCGGCATTAGTATCAGCGCAAATTACACACTCAAAAGAACCGGACTCTATCTCCGCTAAGCCAAAATCAATCCTGGTGCCTCGTGGGCAAAACCCACCAAAGCTCCGTTCTTTTATTATCCCAGCAATATTTTTAGGCTATGGTGCACTTTCATTAGGGAATAATGCGATCAGAAATCTGGATTATAGTACCAGAGATGAGCTTCAGGAAGACCATCCTGTATTTGCAAATCATGCAGATAACTATTTGCGGTTTGTGCCCGCTGCCGCTGTTTATGCATTAAACCTGGCAGGCATCAAGGGTAAACATGGTGTAGCTGATCAAACAGGACTCTACATTTTATCACTGGGTATCATGGAGGGCTCTACTTCCATTGTTAAGAGAGCAGTAGACAGGAAACGACCTGATGGGGCCGATAATTATTCTTTTCCGTCAGGACATACTGCCAGTGCTTTTGCCGCAGCAGAATTTCTAAACCAGGAATATAGGCACGTTTCTCCATGGATAGGCTATGCAGGATATACGGTGGCTACAGCAACAGGTGTTTTGCGGATGTACAACAACAGACATTGGGTGAGCGATGTGGTCGCAGGAGCGGGCTTCGGGATTGCCTCTACCAAAGTTGCGTACCTGATTTATCCTCGTCTAAGGAAGTTGTTTGTGGGTAAACAAAGCCTAAACTATTCATTATTGCCTACCTATCAGCAGAGAACAGCGGGTATTGCTTTTAGCGGGACATTTTAATCAGGCGGAATATTAGTCTGATTATACAGGCTAACCAGTAGTCCTTATCGTAATTTATTTCAGTGTATATTGGTATCAGGAGGTGAGATCTTCATTATGAAATGCAACGGTGCTGGTTGTATTACAAATCGATACTTTTGTAGGGTGAATTTTAATAATGATAAATACTCAACTCTGAAAAAACTGTTAAAAATACAGCAATGACAACCCTTTTAAATACTTTTGAAATAAACATCAGGCAAAGCATTAATGAGAACAATGTCCCTCAACCTATAAAACCAATATTAGCTATCTTATAATCTATTTAAGCCAACAATTATGCGTACACATTCAAAAGAAACTCAAAGCAGCTTAACACCAGACCTGGCACTTGAGATTTTAAAAGAAGGAAATGAGAGATTTGTCAATAATTTAAAGGCAAACCGGAACCTTTTACAGCAAGTCAATGAGACTTCTGAAGGTCAGTTTCCTTTTGCAACTATTTTGAGCTGCATGGACAGTCGTACGTCTGCAGAATTGATTTTCGACCAGGGGCTAGGCGATATAT
>JAATFQ010000283.1 GCA_015655115.1 Sphingobacteriales bacterium | reverse complement strand
TTGGTAGTTTTTAGCCATTTTGCATGTTGGTTAAACATAGAGCCTACAATATGAACAAAGGCTTCATAGCAGTTAAACAGGCCATGCCTCCCTGTGAGCAGGTAACCTTCCAGCCAGCCTTCACACTGATGTTCACTCAGCATTTCCATCACACTTCCATCTGCCGACAGAAACTCATCAGCTGCTATTACTGGTGCAAGCCATTGGCGGTCGGTAGCCTCAAATACGGCTTCCAGGCGGTTGGAAACAGTCTCGTCAGGCCCAAATATTCTGAAATTCCGTTTTTCCTGATTCTTTACGATTACATCTTTCAGAAACTTTCCGCAGATATAAGTGTCTCCTTCTCCAGCTGTACCCGGAATGGGTACTGGAACAGCATAATCCCTGAAGTCGGGCAGGTGTAGCTTACGCATCAGCAGTCCGCCATTCGCATGTGGATTGGCACCCATACGGCGGTCACCTTTCGGGGCTAATTCGGCCAGTTCGGGCAGGAATTTTCCATTTTCGTCAAAAAGTTCTTCAGGATGATAGGCTTTCATCCAGTTTTCCAGGATTTGCAGGTGGCCGGCAGGCGCATTTGCCGAAACGGTGACAGGGATTTGATGTGCCCTGAAGTTCCCTTCTATTTTATGTCCGTCAACTTCTTTAGGGCCTGTCCACCCTTTAGGTGATCTTAATATGATCATTGGCCAGAAGGGACGAGTATTATCCTTGTTGTCAATGGCATTTTTCTTAATCTGCCTGATAAATTCTACCGCCTTATCCAGCATTGCTGCCATGGCCTCATGCATAGTGTCCGGATCATCACCTTCAACAAAAAAGGGAGTCCATCCATAACCTTTAAACAATTGTTCAAGCTCTTCGTGGCTTATTCTTGCCAATACCGTTGGGTTAGATATTTTGTACCCATTTAAATGTAAAATGGGAAGTACAGTACCATCACTAACAGGGTTTAAGAATTTGTTAGAGTGCCAGGACGTAGCTAAAGGGCCGGTTTCTGCTTCGCCATCTCCTACAACACAGGCAACCACCAGATCGGGGTTGTCCATCACTGCGCCAAAAGCGTGACTTAAGGAGTAACCCAATTCACCGCCCTCATGTATAGATCCCGGCGTTTGCGGCGAGGCATGGCTTGAAATTCCGCCAGGGTAGGAGAATTGGGTGAATAGTTTTTTTAGTCCTTCTTCATCCTGTGTAATATTAGGATATACTTCCGAATAGGTACCTTCAAGGTAGGTCCCTGCTACTACCGCTGGGCCACCATGACCAGGCCCGGAGATATAGATCATATCCAGATCATACTTGTTGATCACACGGTTGAGGTGGGTATAGATAAAATTCTGCCCCGGCGTGGTGCCCCAATGGCCCAGCTGCATATTTTTGACATCTTCCAGCTTAAGCGGCTCCTTCAGTAATGGATTATGACGTAAATAAAGCTGCCCTACCGACAGATAATTAGCTGCACGCCAATAGGCGTGTATATTTTTTAATTCTTCCTGAGAAAGTGAATTCATAACAGCTTATGTAATTATTGTGATTAATAATATCCTGGTAAATGGTTGAGAACCTTATACCAAATATAAGCCTTTATTTGTCTGCAAAATGATGGCTGGCATTATATAGCAAGTATAATTTATACCACCTTATCGGGTAATCATTTTAAACACCAATGCTGCTGCTAATTTTGCTGTAGACTGGTTGATATCGTACGCTGGATTACATTCTGCGATGTCGCTGCTGATCACTTTGCCGCTAGACAGGATAGTTTGCAGGCAATGGAAGAAAAAGGGGTCAGGGAACAGTCCGTTATATGCCAGGGCACTCACTCCGGGTGCCGCAGCGGCAGAAAATACATCCATACAGATGGTGAGGTAAATTGCCGATGATCCGTCAATGAACTGTTTGATCTTATGAAATATTTCCTCCTGCTGTAAAGGCATGAACTGCTCTGCAGATATATAATTTACGTTCAATGCGGCGGCCAGATCAAACAGCTGTTTGGTGTTGCTGTTTTGCTGAATGCCTATAGGCATATAGCGGAATGGTTTTTTCTCCATCTGGCAATCACTGGCAATTTGCAGGAAGCCCGTGCCGGAGTTATACCCATTTTCATTAGGCCTGCGCATATCGAAATGGGCATCGAAGTTAATTATGCCAATAGGAGCTTCCAGCCCTGAATATTCTTTAATACCCTTGTAATGTCCATACGCCACCTCATGCCCACCTCCGATGACCAGGGGGCGGTACCCACTTTTCAAAACATATTTGATCATTGCCGAAAGGGCAAGCTGTGCCTGGTCCATCTCCCGATTGTCGCAGATAATATCTCCCAGATCTATCAGTATAGTATCTTCATTAAAATGTACAGGCAGGCTGCCGCATGCTTTCCTGATCTGCAGCGGCCCTTCTTTGGCGCCTGTGCGGCCACCGTTGCGGCGTACGCCTTCATCACAGGCAAAGCCGATCAGGGCTATTCCCTTTTTGTCCGTTAAGTCGGGCAGGTCTTCTGTTAAAAGGTCAATGGTAATAATTCGCTGATGAAAACGCTGAACATCGGCATCGCTGCCGTCGTTGCGTCCGCTCCAGATGCCTTCGGCTGTAGGACGGTAGAATAATGGGTTGATATTCATTGTGCTATTTATCTATTGATAAGTGATTCTGATCGCTATCACTGCGTAGTTTTCCGTTTTTCCACACTTTGACAGGTTTCAATTTTCCCTGAAAGTACAAAATATCCCGGTAGTCGCTGCATGGATAGGCTTGCATATCTGCAAGCATTCCTGCTGATAGTGTACCCCTGTCGGTTAATCGTAATGCATGGGCAGCACGGAAGGTTAAACCAGCAAAAACCTCTGCTGTGCCTAATTTCTCAGCAGCACTCATTACTGCCGCCTGCATCAGTAAGTCGCCCATAGGTGCAGAACCCGGGTTCCAGTCGCTCGCTATAGCCAGACAAGCCCCGGCATCCAGCAGCTTCCTTGCCGGAGCATATTGCATACCCAGGCCCAGCGATGCACCGGGCAACACAACAGCTACGGTGTCTGAACCTTTGATCAGGCTGATCTCCTCCTCTGCGGAGGCTTCCAGATGATCGGCAGATGCAGCACCCAATGCTACAGCAAGGGCTAGCCCCCCTGTCGAAAACTGGTCTGCATGTACTGTAACGTCAAATCCCATAGCCTGCGCAGCAACCAGGTAATCTCGGGACACACTTGTGTCAAAAGCATTTTCTTCGATAAAGATATCTACACGTGAAGCCAGTTGCTCAGCTTTGATGACAGGCAGCAGATCATGCTGTACCTGGTTGAGGTAAGCTGCCGCAGTACCGCTGAAATCCCGCGGCAACAGGTGTGCCGCCAGGCATGTAGGTATCAGGTCTGCTTTTGTCAGATATGAAGCAGCTTTTATCGCGCGCAATTGCTTTAGTTCATTTGCCTGGTCTAACCCATATCCGCTTTTTACTTCTATGGTAGTTACCCCTTCAGCGAAATGGCGCTCCGCACGTTCAAGCAACAGGCTGGTCAGCACTGTTGCTGCTGCCTGCCTTGTTTGCATCACCGAATCCCAGATGCCGCCTCCGGCTTTGGTAATTTCCATATAGGTCTTCCCCTGGATGCGCAGACTATAGTCCTTCGCCCTGCTTCCGGCAAAACAAATATGGGTATGACAGTCGATAAAACCAGGGACCAATACTTGCTCTCCGCTGATCTCTTCAATCTGTGCTTCAGGGTATTGTGCACGCAGCGAGGCAAAATCGCCTGTCTGCACAATCACGCCGTCTTCAATCAGCACCCCGCCATTAGCAATAACCTCCAGCTGTTTATCAGAAATGGCCCCATGTAAGGGCATACCCCTGAGGGGTAGGATCTGGGTAAAAGGCCCTATCAGTGTTTTCATATTTACCATACTTTCAGTCCAAATTCTTCCGCCCATTGCTGTGCTTTATCATAACCCGCATCCGCATGGCGGAAGATGCCCATAGCAGGGTCATTATATAACACGCGACTGATGCAGGATGCTGCTCTCGCTGTTCCGTCGGCCAAAACTACCATGCCTGCATGTTGCGAATAGCCCATGCCTACGCCGCCGCCATGGTGGAACGAAACCCAGGTTGCGCCGCCAGAAGTGCTGGACATCAGGTTTAACAAAGGCCAGTCGGACACTGCATCGGAGCCATCTTTCATCGATTCTGTTTCCCTGTTTGGTGAAGCTACGGAGCCGCAATCCAGGTGATCTCTGCCAATCACAATAGGCCCTTTTACTTTGCCGCTTGCCACCAGCTCATTAAATAATAAGCCTGCTTTTTCCCTTTCGCCCATGCCCAGCCAGCAAATCCGTGCTGGTAAACCCTGAAAACTTACTTTCTCCTGTGCTTTTTCCAGCCAGTTGATCAGGTGCGTATTTTCTGGAAATGCTTCCATCAGCGCACGGTCGGTTGTATAAATATCTTCCGGGTCGCCTGATAAAGCTACCCATCTGAAAGGTCCTTTTCCTTCACAAAACAGCGGACGGATATAGGCAGGGGTGAAGCCCGGGAAATCAAAAGCATCTTTTTCGCCACCCTGTTTTGCAAATTCCCTTAAATTATTACCATAGTCGAATGTTACCGCGCCCATTTTCTGCAGTTGTAACATCAGGCCTACATGGCGTGCCATGCTTTTCAGCGATAGCTGTTTATACTGTTCGGGATCAGTTTTACGTAAAGCTAATGCTGCTGGTAACGACAATCCATTAGGGATATATCCATTCAGCGGATCATGTGCCGAGGTCTGATCAGTAAGGATCTCCGGCACCAGCCCATCTGCGATCAGCCGCTCCAGCAGGTCGCCCGCATCGCTCACCAGTCCGATGGAAATAGCCGTTCCATTTTCTTTCGCTTCATTGATCCAGCCCACAGCTTCCTCATAACTGTACGTCATGCGGTCGATGTATTGTGTATCTACTCTTTTCTGTAT
>JAATFQ010000264.1 GCA_015655115.1 Sphingobacteriales bacterium | reverse complement strand
AGCATCCGCAACAGCAAAACTATTGTTATTCTTTAGCTGGATGAAAGTTATGCAGCTTATACCCCAGTTATTTTTTTGCTGAGGGTATTCCTCTTCGTAAAATGCCCAGGTTTGCAGCACTTCAAACTGGTTCGTCTGGTTTTTCGGCAGATCCTGAATTACTGCAGTAACCTTAAGCAGCTTGCGGTTATCATATTTAATCGTTTTCCCTATAGGGTTCTCATCGCCAAAGAGTTTTTTTGCCGTACTGGCGGTTAGTAAAGCTGCATTCGGATCATTTAATGCAGTAGCAGGGTCACCGTATATAAAATGATAGTCGAAGATCTTCAGAAAAGAAGGCTCTACCCATATGGCATTTAGCTTAAACTTATGATCCTGGCGACTGAATAGCTTAGCTCCCTGGTTCAGTCCTAAAGACATACGGGAAATATATGCTATCCCCGGTACATCCTGCAATGCAAATTTGGTCATATTGGGCGGTGAAGCGGCCTCCGTGATTATATGATTATTGACATTCAGGTTTACTCTTACCAGGTAATTCCGGTCAATTGCTTTAAACTGCTTATCGTAGCTCAGCTCATATTCCACATAGAGCAATAACAGCATACAGCAAGCCAGTCCGATAGCCAAGCCCCCGATATTGATCAGGGAAAAGCCTTTATTTCTGAACAGGTTCCGCAGGGCGATCTTGAAATTAAGTTTAAGCATGATGAGGTATGGCGTTTATATTTTATCTGCTATGCTAAGTTAGTGCCACACATAAAAACCTGGCCCGAGATAGAATGAAGCGCTTTACACGGGATTCAATGTTCAATAACGGACAATTGCTGTTCAAAGGTGGACAATATTACCTAATCAGATGGTTCTTCTATCCTTAAAACCCAGGTTCCCGCTTTAGAAATCCAATCTACAACATCTATATTCCGGAGAAAAGAGCCTTAAAAGCGCCTTATCACAACAAACAGCAAGAAATATCAAATTTATTTGCGCCTACAAGGTGCTAAATCTCAATCCATTACCCATACAACACCAATAATAATAAAAATATTTCTTGCGCACCCTTTCGTAGAATGAACTCTTTTGCTACATTTGCAGTGGGCAAGTCCTCCACGATCAGCTCCTTTTGAACTCCCCCAGGGTGGGAACGCAGCAAGGGTAGAAAGTTGTAGCGATGCGATAGAGGTTGCTTGCCCATTTTTATTTTTTTCAGAACGACTATGCTTTCACTGCAAACTCTTCCGTTCAAAGCATACGCTGAAACTACCCGCAAATTATTATCCTTTAAACTATATAATCATGAAATTTTTCATTGACACGGCTAATCTTGAGCAAATCAAAGAAGCACAAGACCTTGGTATATTAGACGGTGTAACTACAAACCCAAGCCTAATGGCTAAAGAAGGTATCACTGGCGAAGAAAATGTAATCAACCATTACAAAGCGATTTGTGCTATTGTTGATGATAAAGTAAGCGCTGAAGTAATTGCCACTACTTACGATGAAATCATTAAAGAAGGCGAAGCCTTAGCAGCATTAGATGCAAAGATCGTTGTTAAAGTTCCGATGATCAAAGATGGTATCAAAGCCATCAAATATTTCTCATCAAAAGGAATCAGAACAAATTGTACTTTAATTTTCTCAGCTGGTCAGGCGCTATTGGCAGCAAAAGCAGGTGCTACTTACGTATCACCATTCCTTGGCCGTTTAGACGACATAGGTTCTGAAGGACTTTCATTAATTGAAGATATCCGTTTAATTTTTGATAACTACGGTTACCCAACAGAAATCCTTGCAGCATCGATCCGCGGACCATTGCATATCATCAGCTGTGCTAAATTAGGCGCTGATGTAATGACAGGCCCTTTGTCAGCTATCTTAGGTTTATTAAAACACCCATTAACTGATAGTGGCTTAGCAACATTCCTTGCCGATCATAAAAAAGCAGCTGCAGCAGCAGTTAAAGCTTAATTAAAGCATCAATAGATAAAAAAGCCGGAAGAATTGGATTCTTCCGGCTTTTTTTATCTTATCAGTTTTTATAAGACTAAGCTCCAGTCAATACAGCTTTTACCTTATCGTAATCAATCTGTTCATCAGGCGCAATCAGGATACCCTTTACCCCTGCTCCGTTAGCAGCTTCAACATCCCTGGGCTTATCGCCGATCATCACCGACAAAGCAGGATCTATATCATATTCAGCAATTGCTTCCAGCAGCATACCTGATTTAGGTTTACGGCATTCGCAGTCACCTGTAACTGTAGGATGATGCGGGCAGTAATAGGCATGGATAATCTCCGCGCCCTGCTCTTCAAACTTATTAAATAATATCTCGTGCATCTCCGCCAGCGTTTCTTCTGTATAACGCTTTAAAGCAATACCGCCCTGATTAGTAATCACCACCAGCAGATAGCCTTCATCAAAAAAACGTTTTAATGGAGGAATCTGGTATTCCAGCACTTCAAAATCTTCTACTCTGCAGATGTAATCATACATCTCATGGTTAAGCACCCCATCACGGTCTAAAAATATAGCTTTATTCATTAATTTGTTGTTTGCTGCCAAAGATGAAAAAATTATACAAACTGAGCGTGGTAAAACCGAGAAATATGACAACTTGTTTACTGGCAAAAAAAAGATAACTTTAAAGGATAAACATTTAAAGATGGACAAAAAAGAATTCAAGCCCTTCGTTCCTGCCGAAGCTAACCTAGCAGAATTTACCTTTAAATCTGTTTTACTAGGCTGTATTGCCGGGATTATCTTTGGTGCCGCCACCGTATACCTCGCCTTAAAAGCAGGATTAACAGTCTCTGCATCCATTCCGATCGCCGTACTTGCTATTACCCTCGGCAAGAAATTTTTCAAAACTACCATTCTTGAGAACAACATCATCCAGACTACAGGTTCTGCCAGTGAATCTATTGCTGCCGGCGTGGTGTTTACCCTGCCAGGTTTTCTGTTCCTTAGTACCGATATCGGTGGACAAAGTTCGGGCGAAGCTTTTTTCAATTACATGACCATCCTCATTCTCGCTATACTCGGTGGTGTACTGGGTACCTTGATGATGATCCCTCTTCGGAAATCACTCATTGTCAAAGAACATGACACGCTACCCTATCCTGAAGGCACTGCCTGTGCATCCGTATTAAAGGCAGGTGAGCGCGGAGGCTCATTTGCAAAAACAGCATTCTGGGGCTTAGGCTTTGCAATGGTTTACGCCATTATGCAAAGAATCTTCCATGTCATTTCCGAAGCACCCACCTGGGTAACTAGTCAGGCCAATAAATTTCTGCCCTCCGCACAGGTAAGAGGGGAAATCACTCCAGAATACATGGGCGTAGGTTATATCATCGGCCCGAAGATATCAGGCGTATTGGTTGCTGGAGGCGTATTGGCATGGCTTGCCTTAATACCACTGCTGGCAACGCTGATAGATCCTGCATTAGCAGCCGGCCAGCTCGTTAAACTAGGCCTTCTGGCAGATATCAACAAAGCAGGAGGCTCAGGTGGATGGGACCCTATCACACAAACCTTCAGCAATTATCCTTCAGCTATTTATCAAGCTTACGTTAAGCAAATTGGCGCCGGAGCGGTGGCAGCAGGAGGATTTATTACCCTGCTTAAAACCATTCCAACTATCATCTCTTCTTTTAAAGACAGCATGGGTTCTATAAAAGATGGAAAGACAGTATCAGAGACCAAGCGTACTGAACGCGACCTATCTCTTAAAGTTGTAGGCATAGGCAGCTTAGTTCTCGTAATTCTGGTGGCCATCCTGCCACAAATTCCAAGTGCAGGTATTTTAAGTAACCTGCTCATCGGCGTACTCGTACTGGTATTCGGTGCTTTCTTCGTTACTGTAGCCAGCAGGATTGTAGGATTGATAGGTTCCAGCAACAGTCCGATATCCGGAATGACTATTGCCACGATCATGGGAACCTGCCTGATCTTTATCGCCGTAGGCTGGACTGGAAAAGTATATGAACCGATGGCACTTGTTGTTGGCGGTATGATCTGTATCGCGGCAGCGAATGCAGGCGCAACGTCACAAGATCTTAAAACAGGCTACCTGATTGGTGCCACCCCGAGATATCAGCAGCTGGCATTATTTATCGGAGTAATCGTATCGTCAATAGTAATAGGCTTAACGGTACGCATTCTCGATACCCCTACCCCAGAAATGCTCGCGCAAGGCATCAAACATGCTATTGGTACAGAAGAATATTCTGCACCACAAGCTACTTTAATGGCAACGCTAATCAAGGGTATGCTTTCATTTAACCTTGACTGGCAATATGTGCTCGTTGGCGTCTTTCTTGCTATCACCATTGAACTATGTGGCATCAATTCATTATCCTTCGCTGTAGGGGCTTATTTGCCGCTGTCTACAACTCTTCCAATTTTTGCGGGAGGAGTAATTAAGGGCATTGTGAACTGGAGAGAACGCAAAAAAATCAAAACGCTGGAGGAAGAAGAGCTAGGACCTGGAAACTTGTTCGCTACGGGACTCGTTGCCGGTGGTGCATTGGCTGGAGTCGTCGTCGCGATCCTGATGGTGATACCTTCTGTGAAGGATGCGCTGACAAAAGTAAGTGTAGAACCGATATTCATCAAATGGTTTGGTGCTGGTGGCTATGAATTGCTGGGCGTATTGATATTCCTTTTCATGGGATTTGTATTATATAATATTTCCATGAAGAAGAATGAAGCAGAAAACATAGTTGAATAACATATTATTTAATAGGTTTTTCAGTGTAAAAAAGCCCTTTTAACCTATTAAATTAACCTATTTTTAACACAGATTACAATTAATAACGCTTAAAATCAGCCCTGTATAAGAAATAGAGCGTTTTTATTTGCACCCTAAACCCGGTACTCCTATATTTGCAGCACTTTAAACGGAAACGCTTAAAGTAGTTCTGAAAAGAATGATGATTCCGTAGCTCAGCTGGTAGAGCATTACACTTTTAATGTAGTGGTCCTGGGTTCGAATCCCAGCGGGATCACAAGAAACAATATCAAAGAGAACTAAAACCCTGCAAATCAAATGATTGCAGGGTTTTTGCTTTTACGGGTTATACCAAAATATGCACGAAATCGCATATAAAAAAGTGAGTGATTCGGTGAGTAATTTTGGATTATTCAACTCACCAAAATTAATGTAAACATTTGATTTACAGAAAGTTCACTCATTGAACGACTTGATGCGTTTAGACTGCAAGGCTAACTTTGTTTAACCTTAAATCAGTCATTATGAAAACGAATTTCAATCTGCTTTTCTATTTGAAGAAACCAAAAAACTATGTTAAAAGCGTTGCCACTTTCAAGCAATAAAAAATGAATGAATACCTGGTTGAAATTGCGGCACTCTCAGGGGGGGGCACAAAACATTAAGCAACAGGGTAGCTAAACGGACTTTTGGAACCACTGTAACCCTAATGAACGGAGTGCCATTGAAAGT
>JAATFQ010000007.1 GCA_015655115.1 Sphingobacteriales bacterium | reverse complement strand
TGCATATCATAATGGTATGGGGGGTGTAACCATCAACGGCAAAAGTTCGGTAGTACCATCATTGTTGCCGCGGCATATCGATGAAGTTTATTGAGTAAAAATCGTATCCTATAGGATTAATCCGATCCATTCCCTTAATTTAGCATGGGTGCATGCACTCATGCTATTTAATTTATATGAAGAGCAAAGAAACCACACACCATTATAAATCCATTTCCGAATTTCATCGTGATTTCGGTTTGCCAACACCCCTACACCCACTTATCAGTGTGGTAAACTATGAGGACATGCGATCTGTCAGCCATCAGCGACCAGCGAAAGCCACCTTAGATTTCTATAAAATCTCATTTGTAAACGGAACAAAAGGAACGGTACAATATGGACAGAACTATTTTGACTTTGATCAGGGTGGACTTGTGTTCGTAGCCCCCAATCAGATGATATCAGCAGCCTATCCGTCCAACAGCCTCAGGGGACAAATCATTTACATGCATCCTGATCTGATATACAACCGTAACCTGAGTAAAAAGATGAAGGGTTATGGCTTTTTCTCTTACTCAGTTGCTGAAGCTTTACATCTTTCCGAGAAAGAAAAGGATATTATTGACGGCCTGTTTACACAAATTAAATCTGAACTTAGTTCGGCCATTGATATATTCAGTCAGGAGCTGATAAATTCATATATTGAACTGTTCCTTGATTATAGCAATCGCTTTTACACGAGGCAATTCATCACTAGAAATACCATGAATAGTGATTTATTGAGCAGGTTAGAGATATTATTATCTGATTATTTCAATAATGGAAAAGCTATAGAATCAGGCTTGCCCACTGTGCAGTTTCTATCATCACAGTTGAACTTTTCTCCTGATTATCTAAGCGATATGCTGCGAGCTTATACTGGGCAGAATACACAGCAGCATATTCATAATAAAGTAATTGAAACGGCTAAAACTTTGTTGGCTTCCGGAAATCTCACTATCGCCCAGGTTGCCTACCAGCTTGGATTTGAGCACCCACAATCTTTCTCCAAAATGTTTAAACGCAAAATAAACCTATCACCTATGGAATTTAGACAATCCTTATCTTTCAAAGAATATCAGAACCTTCACCAATAAGATTAATTATGGAGATTCTTAGTATCCTCTGCGTAACATCTCTGCATATTCATTAGGCAGCGGGCTATTTTCTACTGCTTTAGCAGCTTTTTCGATATCATAGCCGAAGCGAATGAACTCTACCTCAATACTGCTCCTGTCGGTAATGCTGCTGTTATCTGAAATGGTCAGCATGACATAGCCGCCTTTTGGGTTGCCATCTTTAGGTTTACCTACAGAGCCGATATTGACAGCATGACGGAAATGATCATTACCTTCTGTGCCAGAGTTTAATATGCGATGGTAAGGCTTATGGGTATGGCCGAAGCAGAGGATGTCGGCATTAGCCTGCTCCATAATCCGGATCATACTTTTCTCCTCACGGTCTTCAAAAAGATATTCATTGATCTTACGTGGACTGCCATGTACCAGCAACAGGTTCAGTTTATCTCCATTGACCTGGAATTCTACGCTAATGTGTGCCGGTAGTGTGCGCAGGTAATCTCTTTGTTCAGGCTTTACGAGGCTGTTGGTAAAGGATATGGATATTTTACCCATGTCCTTTTCAGTATCGGTTTTATAAGCACAGCCGCACTCGTCGCTCATGCGTCCTATGCCAAAGTCATAGTTTCCGGCGATGGTAGAAATGTTTCGTTTACGCACAGCATCAATCACTTCATTAGGCCAGATATTGTAACCAACCAGGTCACCCAGACAATAGATTATGTCGGGTTTGCGGCTGTCCACATCGTTGAAGAAGGCTTCTAAAGCTGGCAGGTTGGCATGGATGTCGGAAAATAATGCAATTTTCATTTATTGATCTGATTTTATTGTTTTTATTTGAATTCATGAGCTCGTAAAAGCTCGGTTCGTTATGTGCTTTGAAAAATCATGATGGTTTCATGAGGATATTTTAGTTAAAGGAGCAGCATAATATTTTCTACGCAGCCAGAATGCAAGGTTGACCAGAGCAATAAGAGCCGGCACTTCAACCAGTGGCCCGATTACGCCAACGAATGCCTGACCCGAGTTGATTCCGAATACGCCGATGGCAACCGCAATAGCCAGTTCAAAGTTGTTTCCGGCAGCAGTGAAAGCAATAGCAGCACTTTGCGAATAATCTGCCCCCATTTTCTTGCCCGCAAAAAAGCTGACCAGGAACATGATGGCAAAATAGATCACCAGTGGAACGGCAATACGCAGCACATCCATCGGTATTTGTACGATCAGTTTACCTTTGAGGCTGAACATGACTATAATAGTAAAAAGCAAAGCAACAAGGGTGACAGGAGAGATAAAAGGAATAAATCTGGTATGGTACCAGGCTTCACCCTTGGCTTTAATAAGTCCATAGCGACTAATGACACCAGCGGCAAAAGGAATACCCAAATAGATGCCCACGCTTTTAGCGATCCCGGCAATAGTAATGTTTACTTCCAATCCTTTTACCCCAAACAGGGGAGGGAGGACGCTAATAAACAGATAAGCATATACACTATAGAGCAACACCTGAAATATACTATTTAAAGCAATCAGTCCGGCAGCATACTCGCGGTTCCCTTCAGCCAGTTCATTCCATACCACTACCATGGCAATACAGCGGGCAAGGCCAATAAGGATTAATCCGGTCATATATTCAGGATAGCCATGCAAAAAAGTGATGGCAAGGAAGAACATGAGTATCGGGCCAATTATCCAATTAAGGAACAACGAGGTTCCTAGTACTCTTGTATTCTTAAATACCTCGCCCATTTTTTCGTACTTCACTTTTGCCAGCGGCGGGTACATCATCAGAATCAGTCCTATGGCCAGTGGGACGTTTGTTGTTCCACTGGAGAAAGAATTGATGAAGCCTGAGGATGAAGGAAGGAAATACCCAATACTCACACCCATGGCCATTGCCAGGAAGATCCATAGCGTTAAATATCTGTCAAGAAAACTGAGCTTCTTTCTTTCATGTGCAGGTGCACAATTGTTCGCGGTCATAATTTTGATAATGTTAAAGAATTAACTAGCAGCACCCAGGAGCACAGCAGTCTCCGGCTGATTGCAATGGTTTTTTAGCATAAACGGTAATGCTATAGATACCTGTACCAGTAGCCTTGAAAGCTGCAATCTCAGTTGTGCTTAAATAGTTTTTTAGGATGTCATCAGGAATGACAATCGCCTTTTCTTTTTGCAGCATCACATCTTCAAACCCATTAGCATCAATCAGATGGAGGTAGCTATGCTTTTGAATGGCACCCGATACACAGCCGACATACATTTCTGCGGCAGTACGCAAGTTTTCAGGTAAATCACCAAGCAATACGACATCAGAAATACTGAAATGTCCGCCCGGTTTCAATACACGGAAAATGTCTTTAAATACGGCATCTTTATTAGGAACAAGGTTGAGGACACAGTTACTTACAATTACGTCAGCCACATTAGCGGTTACTGGCATCTTTTCAATATCGCCCTGGCGGAACTCTACATTGTGATAGGCCAGTTTTTCCGCATTCTGTCTTGCCTTATCAATCATTGCAGGGGTGAAATCGATGCCGATTACCTTACCCGTTTCACCAGTTTCTGAGCGGGCAATAAAAGCATCATTACCAGCGCCACTACCCAGGTCAATGACTACGTCACCTTTTTTAATTTTTGCAAATTGCGTAGGCAGTCCGCAGCCTAAACCTAAGTCTGCTTCTGCGTTGTAGCCTTCAAGGTCGGTATAATCGTCACTCATGATGTTGTATACTTCGGTGGAGCAGCAGGAAGCGCCACAGCAGGAGGCAGCGTTAGTGTCCTTATCCTGCAAAGCGATTTCACTGTATTTCTGCTTTACGAGTTCTTTGAGTTGTTCTTCAGTTTTCATGCTATGTTATTTATATCGTACTATTGCAATATTGCGATTATTGTAGGCAAAAAAATATTAGCAGCAGCTTGCCCCGGTCAGGTCGACCTTTTTAAAGAAGCCGCTGAATAGGATGTGGTACTGGTTCCAGACTTTAGGATCAATACAGTAACAAACGCTCACACCTTCTACATTACCCTGAATGATGCCTGCATTTTTCAATTCCTTCAGATGTTGCGAAGTGGTAGCCTGCGCTAGTCCCAGTTCTTC
>JAATFQ010000095.1 GCA_015655115.1 Sphingobacteriales bacterium | reverse complement strand
TTTCACATCCGGCAATTCTGCCCACAGATTTTCGTCATAAGGCTTTACCGCAGGGCGATCTTCCGTAAGCGCCAGCTTCGTGCGGATATAGGCATTCATATGGCTATCAGCGATATGATGGATTACCTGGATAATCGTCCAACCCCCAGGCCGGTAAGCGGTATTCAGTTGCGCTTCGTCAAGGTTCTCTATACAGTAATCAAGCAAAAGAGGCACAGAATTGATTGCGCCTATCCACTGCACAAGAGATTTAGGCGTATAGCCCTCTGCTGGCTGAAAACGGCCAATAGGGTATTTATATTGTTCGGTAAGTTGATCCATATGATATTTGCCAAAAGAAAGATTATAACCGAATATACTCATAAAAATGCCCTTTACTAATCAAAAAGGGCATTTTATTATATCAGCTGATCTTTATTATATTAACTTATCAGGTGTAATAGGCAGATGCCTGATTCGCTTACCCGTAGCATTATATACAGCATTGGCCACTGCAGGAGCTACACCAATGATTACTACCTCACCTAACCCCTTAGATCCCATAGGGTTTAAATATGGATCTTTTTCATTTACAAACAACATTTCCATTTGTGGGATGTCCGCATTGACAGGTACATGGTAATCGCCAAAGCTGGCATTTATCGTTCGCCCTGTTCTGTCGTCAATGACCGCTTCTTCCATCAAGGCCATACCTATGCCACCAACAATGCCACCCATTAACTGGCTTCTTGCTGTTTTAGGGCTCACTATTGTGCCACAATCCACTACAGATACTGCATTTTTGATACGTACGACACCTGTCAATTCATGTACATGGGCTTCAATAAAGTGTACCGAATAAGAGTAAAAAGAATATTTATTTCTCTCATCGCCCTGCGCAGCACTTCCTTCAATCACCAGTTCAGTCAACCCTCCTTCTGTAAATAAAGATACCAGCTTAACTTTCGACGCAGTATCATCGCTATTTACCAGCTCATTACCTTTCAGTTGAATATTTGCAGGCACAGCATTATTCCATTCCTGTTTTTGCTTTGCTGCACGTTTTGCCAGTTCCACTTTCAGGTTGGTACATGCTGCAACAACAGCAGAGCCTACCGTAGCTACTGAGTTAGAGCCGCCCTGCATAGGTGCTTTGGGAAAGCTGGAATTTCCAAGCTGGAATGTGATCAGCGACGGGTCGATACCCAGGTTTTCAGCAGCAATACTTGTCATCGCTGTCCCTGTTCCGGGGCCAATATCCGCAATGGCCGATTGGAGCAGTAATGTTCCATCAGCTTTATAGGTTGCTTTAATCGTTGCTGCACTTCTAAAGGCACCAAAAGTGCCTGTTGCCACGCCATAGCCCACTTTCCATTCTCCCTCCTGTACCGTTCCTGCTTCAGCCTTACGGTTGTTCCAGCCAATTTTCTCCGCTCCCAGTCGGTAACAGTCTTTCAGATAGTTGCTAGACCAGGGCAAGAGCTTATCAGGGTCCTGTCCGGCATAGTTCACCAATCGCAATGCAATAGGATCCATGTTCAGCTTATACGATAGCTCATCCATGGCACATTCCAGCGCAAAGGAGCCTGTAGCCTCACCCGGTCCGCGCATAGGTGCCGGCGTGCTTACATTTAGCGGCACAATCCTATATTTAGTATCGATGTTAGGCACATCATACATCATGCGCGTCATCTGTAACACGTTTTCAGTAAACTCTTCATACATAGATGTTTTGCCATACGACTCATGCGATATTCCGACCAGTTTACCATCTTTTGATGCACCCAGTGATACCTTTTGCAGCGTGTAAGGCCGATACCCGACCATATAAGACATTTGGCCCCTGCTTAAAACCAGTTTTACAGGTTTCTGCACTTTCTTTGCTGCCAGGATGGCTACAATTTCATGCGGCCACACGCGCAATGCGGAACCGAAAGCACCGCCGACATAAGTAGCGACCACCTTCACATTCTCCGGTTTAAGCTGGAAAGACTTTGCAATACTAGCTTGCGTCTGTTGTGAGCCCTGCGTTTTATCGACCAGTGTCAGCTTGTCGTTCCCTTCCCAGCTGGCAATGATAGAATGCAGCTCCATAGGGTGATGTACCTCCGAAGGCTGGATATATTCTTCAACTACCTGCACTTCAGCATCCAGGTAAGCACCAGCCTTACCACGTACAAAATCCGATGTAAAACCCCTAGGATCTGCCTTAGCTTTCTTGGGGACGACAGCTCTTGAAAGGTTATCTTCGAGATTACTAACGTGCTGTTCCTTTTTGTAGGTAACACTGACCAGGGAGGCGCCATACTGTGCACGCTCCAGTGTATCCGCAATTACCACAGCTACCGGCTGACCGTTATAATATATATTTGCATCATCAAAAACGCGCAGCTGCTTTTGGATCACATCCTGGTTTTGCAGTTTATATTCCGGCACTCCAGGCGTATTTAAGTGCGAAATAACAGCTATCACTCCTGGTGCCCATTCTGCTTTTTGCGTATCTATTTTTGTGATGATACCTTGTGCAATGGTACTCCCTACCAATACAGCATAAGTAAGGTCCTGCAACTGTACTTCAGCGGCATATTTTGCGGCACCTGTTACTTTCGCCCTGCCATCAACCCTGCTTATAGCTTTAGCCATATCAGCATTTTCCAAATGTTTTTTTCCCATAAATTATGCTTTTATGCCTGATGCAGTTTTTAGTGCCTGGACAATTGAGTTGGGAGCTAACTTCAGCTTAAAGTCGTTATGACCATAAGATTTCGCACCCTGCATAGCCAATTCCGCAGCCATTTTAAAGTTCTCCACTGTAGCCTTTTTACCTTTCAGCAATTGCTCCGCCGCCGTCAGTCTCCACGGTTTATGTGCAACACCGCCCATTGCCAGGTGTACCTCTTTAATGGTTGTGCCTTCAGTTGTTTCCTCCATTTCCAGCGCTACGGCAACCGAGATCAGCGCAAAAGCATACGAAGCCCTGTCGCGCACTTTCAGATAAGTAGTATGCTTTGAAAATGCATTATCAGGAATAAGTAATCCTGTGATCACCTCTCTTCTATCCAGCGTATTATCCAGTTCAGGATGTTTACCGGGCAAGCGATGGAATTCTGCTATAGGTATATTGCGCTTTCCTTTCGGCCCTGTTACCTGGACCGACGCATCAAGCGCTACCAGCGCTACATTCATATCACTGGGATTGACAGCTATACAGGCATCGCTGGCACCAAAAATGGCGTGCATGCGGTTATATCCTTTCAGAGCGCCACAGCCTGTTCCGGGTTCTCTTTTATTACAGGGTTCAGAAATATCGTAAAAATAAGGGCAACGTGTACGCTGCAGTAAATTACCGCCCATAGTAGCTTTGTTCCGCAACTGTGGTGAAGCACCGGCCAGCATGGCTTGCGACAGCAAAGGCTGATACTGTAA
Organism: Sphingobacteriales bacterium; assembly: GCA_015655115.1. GTDB lineage: Bacteria > Bacteroidota > Bacteroidia > Sphingobacteriales > Sphingobacteriaceae > Pedobacter. The sequence continues at coordinate 4,594 of JAATFQ010000095.1, read as the reverse complement.
TACCATTTCATTTGCTGCAGCCACACTGTTGGTAACAGTTGCACCAATAGATAAAACGCCAGATTCTTTTTGAATAGCATTATAGGAGAGCCGATTGATATCCACCAGCCTGTCTGGTGCCATTACTCCATATTTCATCAGATCGATCAGGTTTGTACCTCCGGCAACTAATTTGGCTGCCGGATTTTTACTGAGTTCGGCAATCGCACCGGCAGCATTTTTAGCTCTTGTATATTGAAAATTATGCACGGCTACCTCCAGCTTTAACTTCCTGTATTGCATTTACGATATTGGCATAGGCACCGCAGCGGCAGATATTGCCACTCATAAATTCCCTGATCTCTTTTTCAGAGCCAGCGTGTCCCTCATTTATGCAGGCTACGGCCGACATAATTTGTCCGGGTGTACAGTAGCCACACTGAAATCCATCATGTTTAATAAATGCCTCCTGCATGGGATGCAGTTGGTTGCCTGTTGCCAGCCCTTCTATGGTAGTTATCCTGGCACCATCATGCATTACGGCAAGTGTAAGGCAGGAGTTGGTCCGTACGCCATCAATATGTACAGTGCATGCCCCGCACTGTCCCTGATCGCACCCTTTCTTAGTCCCGGTAAGCCTCAGCTTTTCTCTTAAGAGATCCAGCAGCGTTAGCCGTGGTTCTACCTTAAGGTCGTGGTGCTGACCGTTAATATCTATACTTAGCGGTACCTGTTCAAGGGCATCCGCTAATTTCTCATCGAGTTTTAGATCAGAGGCTTTGATGGCTGCAGCGGGCGTAAGCGCTATCGCTGTCATCACAGAGGTTTTTTTAAGGAAATCGCGGCGTGAGCTGCCCTGATTGTCTTCCTCTTCCAGGGATTTGTTTTCTACCATAATTATTGGATGTCAATTTACCAACACCGGCAGCGGTGTTAAATTTCCAACATCCAATTTAAGAGAATTGTTTGTAACAAGCTGGTGGAAATACACTTTAACATTTAGTATAGAATGAATCCAGATATCTTTTTACTCAAGTCCGGGAGGATTTCCATTGAATTCTTCCCCTGCAACCTGCAAATATCCGGATCAACTGTCCTTCATTGTTAATTCAGATGGTATTCTTCCAGTTTTCTGTAAAGCGTAGTTAAGCCTATTCCCAGTAAGCGTGAGGTTTCTGTTTTATTGTTTCCGGTATATTTCAATACCTTCAGGATATGCATTTTCTCAACCGTTTCCATTTTCATCGCATCCCCGTCAGTGGTATTCAGGTGAAACTCATAAGGCAGTAAATCGGCGCTAACTGTATTTCCGTCAGCAAGGATCACCACACGCTCAATTACATTTTTAAGCTCACGGATATTACCTTTCCAGGTATGATTAAGCAGACAGTTACTAAATCCTTCATCCATTGTAAGCAGCGGCTTATTTACTTTTGCAGCGAACTGTTTAAGGTAATATTTAGCGATGAGCAGTACATCAGTTTTACGTTCATTCAGAGAAGGCAGCTCAATTGAAAACACAGACAGGCGGTAATAAAGGTCAAGTCTGAATTTCCCTTCTTCAGCTTCTTTTTTCAGATCGCGGTTTGTGGCAGCCACAATACGCACATTGACCTTAGTCGTTTGCGTATCGCCTATTTTGATAAACGTTTGATTTTCCAGTACGCGCAGCAGTTTCGCCTGTAGGTCGAGGTTCATCTCTCCTATTTCATCCAAAAACAAAGTACCTTCATTGGCCTCTTGCATAAGCCCTTTCTTATCTTTTTGCGCTCCGGTAAAAGCACCTTGCTTATACCCAAAAAGCTCACTTTCCAGTAAATCCGGATTAAAACCACTGCAATTCAGGGCAACAAAAGGCTTAGCTTTCCGTGGGCTTTCGTAATGGATAGCCTGGGCAAATACTTCTTTACCTGTACCCGTTTCGCCAAGCAGCAATACAGTGGTATCTGTAGGGGCTACCTTGCTGGCAAGGTCTACAGCCTGCAGGATAGCTTTCGATTGTCCTAAAATAGAAGAAAAATCATATTGTTTCTGTATTTTAGTTTCCAGCTCATAAAGACGGTATTGCAGGTTTGCCTTATCTACAGCCTTATATACCAACGGAATTATTTTATCATTATCATCCCCTTTAGTGATATAATCAAAAGCTCCGTTCCTCATAGCTTTAACGCCATCCTGAATCGTTCCGAATGCCGTAAGGTTGATCACTTCCACATAAGGTTTTAGCTGCTTGATCTGTTTAACCAGCTCTACCCCATTCACATCCGGTAGCTTCACATCGCTGATTACGACAAGAATATCCTGGGCGGTTAAAATCTTCAACCCTTCTTTTCCGGTATTTGCCTGAAATACAGTAAACCCTTCCAGCTCAATAATCCTCGCCAGAAGACTGCATATTTTTTTCTCATCATCTATAATCAGTATGCCTTGCTGCATGGTTAAAATTTTAAGCAATTATAGTCATAATATCACATATGTATTAATAGGTTATAACTATTCAATGCAGTAGTTCACAGGGGATTCTTGTAACATGTTCATATTCATTTAAAAATGATTATTTTTGACCTAATTATCAATATATACCATTTTGGCCAAGATCAAAAAAAACTCACACAAAATACTGTACCGCAAATATTCCTCTAATATTAAATATATTATGATGTTGCTTACTGTATTCATCATCACGCTGTTTTTGCCTAAACAACCACGTTTCCGGTATGAATTTCAGAAAGGAAAGGTATGGCTCAACAAAGACTTAGTGTCTCCTTTCAGTTTCGCCATCCTGAAAACCAGTCCGCAGGTGAATACTGATAAGCAGGATGCTCTCGAAAATGTATTGCCAATTTACAGATATGATCCAGATCTGTACAATAATGTAGAAGAAGCGTATATCAACGAGTTTGACGTAAAATGGAGAGGAAATACGTTTCCTGAAGAGGAAAAACAGGCTGTGAAAGGCAGCTCTTTACAGTTGTTGCGGTCGATTTATGAAAAGGGTATCATCGCTACCAATCCTAAACATTTCAAGGGCAAAAAGTATTACGACATTTCCCTTCTGAATAACAACATCTCAAAAACCATCAGCACGCAGGATATTTATACAGTACAATCAGCGCTGGACTATTTCAACAACACTTTTACTTCTACAAACATGAAAGAAAAGGAAGTGGTGATGAACCTGGTGGAAGATCATTTGCAGCCAAATATAATTTTTGATGAAAAACTAACTGCTATCGTACAAACGAATACCATCAACAGCCTTTCAACTACCCGGGGGATGGTACAAAAAGGTGAGCTGATCATCGCCAGGAATGCTGTAATTGACGAAGAAATTTATCAGAAGCTTCAGTCTTTTAAGGAAACTTATGAGGCACAGACTAAAACAATTGGCGATAGTAAGCTGGTTTACCTGGGGCAGATCCTTCTTGTAGGCTTTATCCTTAGTTTACTGATGATCTTTCTCCATATGTTCAGGAAGGATATTTTCGCCGATAACAGGCAGTTATCGCTGTTGATGCTGGTCATTACGACGATGTTGCTTTCATTAACCTGGGCTATTAAAATGAACCTGCCAAGTTTATATTATATCCCATTCTGTATTGTCCCGATTATTATCAGGATTCTTTTTGACACACGACTGGCACTGTACCTGCATTTACTCGTGATCCTGATTGCCGGTTTTTTTGTACCTAATAGCTTTGAGTTTGTCTTCTTTCAGACTTCGGCAGGAATGGTAGCGATTTACAGCATCAGGAACCTGATTAAAAGGGAGCAGCTGCTGCTTTCAGCTTTGTTTATCTTAACTGCCTATTTTATTTGTTTCCTTGGTATCGCTCTGCTGCGTGAAGGTTCATTTAATGAAATTGAATGGATAAACTTCCTTCCTTTTGTAATCAGTGTATTACTGTCACTACTAGCTTATCCTTTGATCTATGCTTTTGAAAGGGTATTCGGCATCACTTCTGATGTTGCACTGATAGAATTGACCAATACAAATAATAAGTTGCTTAGAGAGCTTGCTTTTAAGGCTCCGGGAACGTTTCAGCACTCGCTGCAGGTGGCCAACCTCGCGGAGGCTGCTATATTTAAGATTGGTGGAAATTCATTATTGGTGAGAGCAGGCGCACTGTACCATGACATCGGTAAAATAGAAAACCCTCAATATTTTATTGAAAACCAAAATACTTCATTGAGCCCGCATGATAAGTTGCCTTACGAGCAGAGTGCGCAGATAATTATTAAGCATGTGCACAAGGGCATTGAGATTACACGTAAGCATCAGCTGCCGGAAAGTGTGATCGACTTCATCAGAACACACCATGGTAATACCCGTGTAGATTATTTTTACCAGTCTTTCCTCAAAAACTCTCCTGAGAAGTTTGTGGATGAAAATATCTTCCGTTATCCTGGTCCGATTCCATTTTCTAAGGAAACTGGTGTGTTAATGCTTGCCGATTCGGTAGAAGCGGCATCAAGAAGTATCAAAAATCCGGATGCCCAAAACATAAATGACCTGGTAGAACGCATCATTAACTACAAATTAGAACAAAATCAGCTAGATAATTGCGATTTAACGTTAAAAGATCTTGAAACTATAAAGCTGATATTCAAGACT
>JAATFQ010000035.1 GCA_015655115.1 Sphingobacteriales bacterium | reverse complement strand
CGCTTTGAAGACAAAGCTAACGGGATCATCGAGGTGGTCATCAATACGATCGACTTTAGTAACCCCTCCAGCGTAGGCCATGTGTTAGAATGGGTGCAGGGGGTAATGGCTATCGTAGAGAACCCCTTTGGATTAGGTCTGGGTAGTTCCGGCAGGGTTGCCGGCTCCTCATTGGGAGAGAGTGTCGGCGGCGAAAACCAATACATTATTATCGGTGTCCAGGCCGGCGTACTTGCTTTGCTGACTTACATCGTCATCTACATTTCATTCATTAAGGTTGCTATTAAATGGCTTCCGCGGCTCCGGGGCAGAGAGAGAAAAGTATGTATGATGGTTCTTTTGTTAAAGATTGGGCTCTTCATACCTTTACTCACATCCGAAGTGGAAGGATCTTCTTACATATCCTATATGAACTGGTTTTTCTCCGGACTATTAATCAGCATGATTATGCAATATCAGCAACCGCGGGAGGAGGAAGTATATGTACATTGAAAAAATTATCAGAAAGCTAAAAAAAGATCCCAATTATAAATGGGAAAGTAATTACTCCATCCGTGATTTAACTATTATCCTATCTCACCGCGCAATGCAGGTGCTCAGAGGTATTTTTCTGCGGCCTTTCCTCAAACAGTCCGATGGAATACTTTTTATAGGCCAGCGCGTTAAAATCAGCCATGCCTATCAGCTCAGTACAGGTAAAAATACAATTATAGAGGACAATGTATATATCAATGCTTTATCAGAACAAGGTATTATCATTGGCAATAATGTATCTCTTGCCAGAGATTGTATCCTCATCTGTACGGGTGTCATTGCACAAAAGGGCACCGGAATTACCATTGGAGAGGGCACAGGCATTAATGCAAGGGCATACCTGTCTGGCCAGGGAGGCATAGAGATTGGCAGGAATGTCATCTTTGGTCCCGAAGTAAAAATATTTTCAGAGAACCATAATTATGCAGATCCTGAACAGACCATAAAAGCACAGGGAGTAACCAGAAAAGGTGTTAAAATAGGCGACAACTGCTGGCTCGGTGCAGGTGTCACCGTACTGGATGGCGTAACAATAGGCGAAGGATGTGTCATTGCTGCCGGCAGCGTTGTTACCAGATCCATACCCGAAAACTCCATTGCAGCAGGCGTACCGGCAAAAATTATCAAGAACCGTATTCCCTCAGCAAATGGCTAAGCAACTGATTATCGGTATAGATGTAAGAGATCTTCAGCTAGCCAAAACAGGAACAAAAACATACCTTGAAGAGCTGTGTACTGCTTTCAGAAAAGCAGAAAATGAAACCTTTAAATTTCATTTTATAGATACCACTATTCCTGTGTTTCAGGGAACCGGCAACATTGCTAAATACCTTGAACATTTCCGCTATCAGTTATGGAAGCAGGTCATATTACCTGTCAAAGCATGGTCTAAAAACTGCGATATTTTATTTTGTACCGATAACTTCGTTCCGTTAATCAGATTAGGTTTTCATACTGTCCCTGTCTTTCATGATGCCTTTTTCTTCGAAAATCCTGAACACTACGGTCGTTTATGGCTCTCACTATACCATAAAACAGCTATACCCGCAGCAAAGCATGCAGCATTTATTATCACCCCTACAAGATATGCACAGCAGCAGATTCACCGCCATACCGGAATCCCGTTAAACCAGTTAAAAGTTGTTTATGAAGGACCAAAAGCTATCGTGTGCAACATACAAGATGATATCCTGAGTGAACTAGGCTTGCTAAACACGAAATACCTGCTCCATGTAGGCTCAATGTATAAACGGAAAAATATACCTGCATTGATCCATGCCTTCAAAAAATTAAAGACAGATACCCTAAGTGATGATAACTTAAAACTAGTGCTCGCTGGTCCCTCCCCGTCGGGTAAAGACAGTAATGATTTCAGTTTAATTCTGGAAGCAATTGAACAGCTGCAGCTGCAGCAGGATGTGATCATTACAGGTTACCTTTCTGATGCAGCACTCGCTGCCTTGTACCACTCGGCATATTTATATGTATTTCCCTCCGTAAATGAGGGATTTGGAATCCCCGTACTGGAGGCTTTCCAGTACAATATCCCTGTGATTGTTGCCGGGAACACCTGCCTGCCAGAAGTCGGCGGAGATGCCGTATTACAGTTTAACCCATTTGATACCGATGATATCGCCGCTAAAATGAAAATGGTATTAGAAAATGAGGCACTCAGACGAGACCTCATTCATAAAGGGCAAATAAGATTAAAAGACTTTTCCTGGCAGAAAACTGCAGAGCAGCTGCTTAAATTATTCCTGGATACAAAAAACAGGAATGATCCTGATAAATGAATAAGCCTGAGAAAGTAAAAAACCAGGCTGTATTAAATAATCAGGCTGTAGTAAATATTTTCACATGCTCATCCACAACACTCTCCCAGTTAAACAACGACAATGCTCTTTCCTGTGCTTTTAATGCAAGGCGCTGCATTTCCGGATAATTCAGTTCCGCAAAATTAATTTCTTCCGTCAGCGATTCAATATTACCCTGCTTAAACATCCTCACCGTATCCTGTACAGCATATATATTTTCTTCGATGTCGCTCACAACCATCGGCACACCCAGGCCCATAACGGTAAGCACTATAGGCGAAAGCCCCTCCACATCAGAAGGCTGAACATAACAATAAGCATTTTTAATCAGCGTATTTACTTCATCACCATATACAAAACCGGGGAACAATACACGTTCATCTGCCATATCCCTTAACTGCTGTTCATAAGGAGAAGGATTAGGAGATCCTCCGATCAGCACCAGCTTCTTATCAGAGCACGACCTCAGGAAAGCCGGGATCAGGTAATGCAGCCCCTTATCAGGTATAAAACGCCCTACAAAAAGATAATACCCTCCTTTCTGCACACCAAGCTGATTCAAAATCGTATCATCTTCCTCCCAGGCCGGGATCTCACTGCCAAAAGGAATAAAAGAGAAAACTTTATTAAATCTGTCCTCGAAAAGCTTTCGCGCAATAACATTATCGAAGATGACTTCGTTAGGCAGGTAGGCGGTTACATAGGCAGAAAACTGAAGGTAAGCTTTCGCATACCAGGTCCACTTATCCCTTTTCCAATCTACCCCATCCTGACTGATAAAAACTTTTTTTCCACAAAGCCTTAGCGGCAGCGCCCAGATACTATTTCCTCCGTTCTGGATATGTACTACATCAGCAGTATTCCTAAAAATAATATCACATGTGGATTTAAAAGAATGCAGCAGTGTATCAAATCCGCTACGTTTAATGGTACGAAGCGTTTTAATCTTCACTCCCTTATATTCCTTCACGTCTACGAAGACGTCAGGATATCTTCTGTTATAAGCAACAACACTGTGTCCTCTTGCTACCAATCTGGGAAACAGCTCCATTGCAAATTTATCTGCTCCTGCTGCCCCCTTAGCAGGCGGCAGCGTTCTGAAACCAAATGCGGCAATACGCATAATTAAAAAGTATACATTTTTTATTCTTTAAGAAACATTATAACGGAAAACCTAATTATTTAGTATCTGTCAGTTGCAATGCAGCATAACTTTCTTTCGACAGATTCTCTTTAATAAACTGTCCGAAATAATCAGTAACATACTCTTCAAGCGCTACCTTCCAGTCGCGCATCAGATTCATATCCCTCAGATCAAGCTTCTTATTAATCAACCGCTCCGAAGGTGGGCGCGGTGCAAAATAGACATCTTTAAAATAATCAGATGTAACCTCATGAAAGGTTACCTCATCCGTTAAACCCAGTATATTAACCAGCTCTTCTGCTACTTCCCGTCGGCTGGTTTCACCACCACAAACCAGGTTATAAAGCCCCCAGTACTCATTTTCGAATAATAACTTAACATTTTTCGCAAAATCCACAGTGAATGTAGGGGTGCCATCCTTGTCATTTACAATATGTAAATTCCGGTTACCGGCAGCCAGCTGCTTAATTATTTTATTGATAAACTTCTTATCTTTTTTCGGTCCCCCGCCCATCATCCAGCCAGCACGGCAAATGATATATCGCTCTGCCTGCTCTCTTACATAGCGCTCGCCCATGTATTTTGATCTCGCATAATGACCTAACGGATTAGGCTCATCCCAATCGTCATAAAAGTCTTTGGTACCATCAAAAATACCTGCGGTACTGATATAAAGTATAGGAATTTTCAATTCGTTCGCAATCATCACTGCATTTTCTACAGCAGTAGTGTTGGTCAGATAGGTTTCATCTACATTAAGTTCACAGAATTCGAGATCGGTATAAGCACCGAGATGGAAAAGGTAATCAGGCTTAAAAGCCTTTACATCAGCCTTATAAGCCGGGAAATCACGAAAATCCAGAAAACTTAACCATTCTTCATTTACATCCTTATCGGTGCATTTAATGTCGTACTCATTCTTAAATACCTTATAAAATGCCTCACCCAGCATTCCGCCAGCACCCGCGATGTAGATTTTTTTCCTCATTATCAATGTAAAGTCATTTGGATCAGCAAAACTCTTAGATTAAATTGCAAATTTAACATCTGAATCATATAAACTGAACAAAGTTAGTGTTTTTTTCGCCCACCAACAATATTCTTGTATCGTACTTAAAATAAAAATCTTTTTAGATCGATTTTTTACTCAAATAATTGATTAAATCAACCATCTTTGTTGCTATTAATTCACAATGAAACGCATAAAAACTATGCCATTTTTTTCAATTTAGCCGTACAATCAACAATTTATGAATATTTTGGTAGCTAACTGGACATGGTATGCCAGCGGAGGAGACTGGACTTATGTAGAAAACGTAACCAGTATGTACCGCACACAAGGTCATACTGTAATTCCATTCTCTATGCACGATGAAAGAAATTTCCCCAGTCCCTATTCAGCTTATTTTGTTAAAAATATTGATTACAAAAAACTAAATAAGAAAAATATCCTCGAGGGACTGCGGGTGATCCAAAAAAGCATCTCTTCAACAGAAGCAAAAGAAAATCTGGAGCGGCTGCTGGATCATGTGCATATAGACCTCGCGCATATTAATGTTATTCATCACTATATCACCCCTATTATACTTAAAACATTAAAAGAAAGAGGAATAAAAATCATATGGACCCTGCATGAATACACGCCGATCTGTCCTGAAAGTACTTTTATAAGTCATGGCAAAATATGCGAAAAATGCTTCGGCGGTAAATTCTATCATTGTATAACTAATACCTGTAAAAAAGGGTCCGTTGCAGCCAGTACAGTCGCCGCAACAGAAAACTACGTCAACAAATACCTCAATTATTATCAGTACGTCGACCATTACCTTTGTCCTTCAGTCTTCCTTTATGAGAAATTCAAGTCCTTTAACTTCTTCCCCGAAAAGCTTGTGCAGCTCTATCACGGATACAATTATGAAGAAATAGAGCTGGCAAAAGCTGGTACCAGCGCCAATACAAATCAAATAACCAGTACAGATCAGCCCCCCATCACCACTAAAAACCAATTATTTAACGATGAAACCTATATTGTATTTGTTGGCCGCCTGGAAAAAATAAAAGGTGTACATACCCTGCTGGAAGCAATGAAAAGCAATCCCGGCATACACCTCAAACTCATTGGCACCGGCACACAGGAACAGGAATTAAAAGATTATGCAGCAGCCCATCAATTGTCCAATGTTACCTTTATGGGCAAACAAAACAGGATGGAGACACTTGGAATAATTAATAATGCCCAGTTCCTGGTATGTCCCTCAGAATGGTACGAAGTACTCGGATTTACAGTTGTCGAAGCAATGGCCCTGGGCAAACCCGTAATCGGATCCGCCATAGGTGCAATTCCTGAAATGGTGATCAGTCAACAGACAGGTTTATTGTTCAGTCCAGGAAATGCAGGGGAGCTTGCAGAAAAAATACAGCTCCTTTTTAACGACCCGGAAGCTATACAGGCAATGGGAGAAACAGCATCCCGGCATATCCGTCAGCTCATAAATTCCGAAAGACATTTCTCTGGTTTACAGGCACTCATCCCTGCCCTCTAAAAGAAATTTCTTATCATTTGAAATTATTATTATATAATTGTATGTCTATTATTCTTAAATCCTATCTACTCAGCTATGAAAGATAACAAATACCCTTTAATCATTTTCATTATATTAGTTTTCTCCAGCATGGTGGGTTTCTCACAGGTTGTATTTGAAAACCCCAAAAATCCGGTATATCAATATTTATCACGTCAGGCACAAAAAGGAAATATAGACTATAACGACCTTATACAGCCCATTAGCAGAAGGGACATTGTTTCCTATCTCAATACCTTACAAAACAACCTGGATAAGTTATCCGCCAGAGAACAAAAGGAACTCGCTTTCTATCAGCAGGAATTTTCAGAGTTTAATGCTAATTTCAAAGACAGCACCACCTTTTTTAAAAAAGACCAATATGGCAGACGGCGGTTTATCTCAGCAAAAAACGACGGCTTTTTTCTACGCGGCGACCCTGCTTTAGCTATTGAAGGTATTGCCGGCAGTGGGAAGAGCATTATTAAAACTTCCGCCGGACTTACTTTCTGGGGCCATGCCGGTAAACATTTCGGTTACCAGGTTATTTTTCAGGATATCACAGAAAAGGGAGATGGCATCGATACCCTTAAAGGATTCTCTAACGAAACAGGTATCATTAAAACAGCAAATATCAATCCCAATGCAAAATCTTTAAACTACAGTGATATCCGCGGATCTATCACTTACAGCTTCAAAAATGGATTTATCAGCGCCGGTAAAGACCAGATGTTATGGGGATACGGGCAAAGCGGCAGAATAGTGCTGTCAGACAAGGTACCTTCCTATCCTCAGATCAGGTTTGAATATAACCCACTTAAATGGCTGCGGTTTAATTATATGCATGCCTGGTTAAACTCAGCAATCATAGATTCGGCCCGCTCTTATGATAAAGGCAATGCCTTATTCGGAACAGACCGCGAATTATATGTAAGAAAATATTTCGTGTCGCACACCCTAACCTTCCTGCCTTCAAAAGGGCTTTCACTAAGCGTAGGAGAATCCATGATCTATAGTGACGATTTCGACCCTGGCTATCTGCTGCCTATTATGTTCTTTAAAGCATACGACCAGTATCAAAGCAGGTATAAATTATCCACAGGCTCCAACGGCCAGTTCTTTTTCAGTGTAAGCTCAAGGAATTTCATTCCCAAAACACACCTTTACGCTTCTCTTTTTATCGATGAAATCCGTACCGGAAGTATCTTCAACAAAGATAAAAGCAGAAATCAGCTCGGCTATACAGTCGGCGCCAGCAGAACGGATGTAGGTCTTCCTTACCTCACCCTTGGTCTGGAATATACCAGGATCAACCCTTTCACTTACAACAACCTCATTCCTGCACAAACTTATACTAACCAGGGGTATTCACTGGGCGACTGGATCGGGCAGAATTCCGACCGTGTTACCGCATGGGCAACCTATAACCCAATCCCCCGCTTAACCACCACAGTACAGTTTAATTATATCCGTAAAGGAGCAGACGGGAATCTTACCGATCAGTATTTTGCAGAACCGCAACCTTCCTTCTTAAGCGAGGGACCTATAGAATCACAAAAACAATTACTGATCCAGGCCAACTACGAATTAGTCCATAAACTGTATATCAAAACTTCTTACCAGCACCAGGCAGGTGTAATAAGGCCGGCAGAGCAGCCCAATGCTGTACCTAATGAATTCAGACTGGCGGTATCTTTCGGCTTTTAAAAAAGATGTGATTAATACCCTATATTTGTAACAATTATACAGCAATAAACTTCCATGCGCATTAAATATCTATCTATACTTATTTTTTTTCTCCTTGCATTCAATGCTTACCAAGGCAAAGCACAAACGGTTTCCATGAGTAACATCCAGAATGTGAAAGTAAGCCAGCTTTCCGACGAACAAATCACCCAGGTATGGAAAAAACTTGAAGAATCCGGCATCCCCGAAAAAGAAGCTTATAAACTCATTGAACAACGCGGAATGCCTGCCGCCGAAGTAGAGGAATTTAAAAACCGGGTTACCCTGCTGGGATTAAATAAGAAAAGTGCTAAAACACCTTCCAGCACTATCAAAGAGGGTATAGATCTAACCAGAGATACGATCAACACTGTCATTAAGCCGCAAAAAAGAGCCCTTCCGCCTCCCGCACAGGAAAAACCTTTACAGGTATACGGAATGGAATTCTTTAACCAGAATACCATTAAATTTGAGCCCAATTTCAGTGCAGCCACGCCAAAAAGTTATGTATTAGGCCCCGGCGATGAAGTTATTGTTCTGGTAACAGGACTCAATGAAACAACTATAAAAACAAAAATCAGTCCCGATGGAAATCTGCAGATCCCATATGCAGGCCTTGTCTACGTAAATGGCTTTACTATTGAACAGGCCAGTGCTGTGCTCCGCCAAAAAATGATTAAAATATATCCTGCTATCAGCGGAGGGCAAACGCAGGTTGCTTTAAACCTGGG
>JAATFQ010000070.1 GCA_015655115.1 Sphingobacteriales bacterium | reverse complement strand
TTACACTCCTATCTGTAATATAAAATTTTCAAATTGATCACCACCTAAAAAGAAGAAAATCGATGGCACCCAGGTATTCCATAAAATTACGTTGGTACAATTTGTACCATCACATTATTTTGTATTACGCTCCTATCTGTAATATAAAATTTTCAAATTGATCACCACCTAAAAAGAAGAAAAATTGGTGGCACCTAGGTATTCCAGAAAATTACGTTGGTACAATTTGTACCATTACATTATTTTATATTACGCTCCTATCTGTAATATAAAATTTTCAAATTGATCACCACCTAAAAAGAAGAAAAATCGGTGGCACCTTCAAATTAATCACTAATCAAAAAAATAAGATTATCCTAATTTACGATACGCAAGGTCCCACCCGGATCTCCGGACAGACCCCCTCCAAGGGGTGTAAAAAAATAAAAAATAAAAGCGTCCCGTAGTTTACAATAGGCAAGGTTTGGAGATTAATTTCCAGATCTCCCACCCAGATTTCCCACCTAGATCTCGCACTTAGATTTCCCCCCTAGATCTCCCACTTAGATTTCCCATCCAGATCTCCGGACAAGACCCCTCCAAGGGGTGTAAAATCATAAAAAACAAAGAGTAACCTATTTTTCGACATGCAAGGTTTTGCCCTTCAGCAAAATCTTGGCGAGAAAAATAGGGTACTCTTTGTTTTTCCATTTCAAATCCCCTCCATCTCCACTTTATCTGTTATGCTTCAACAGCTCCAGCCTTTCATGCTGCTCAGCAATCTTTGCCCTAAGCAAATCTCTCTTCTCTTTATCCTCCACCACATGCGTCACATGCGGTTCATCAGCAAACCTATCCCTCCATTCGCCAAACTGTTTCTCCTGATGATCCGCATTTAAATTCAACTTCTTCAGCAGCTCCTCTTTTTTAATTTTCAGCAAAAGCAGCTTCTCATTCCATTCGGACTGTACTGCTGCATCTGTCGACCCCAGGTACTGCGACTCCGCATTATTGATTGCTTTGTCCAGCTCCTCCAGTTCAGCCTGTGCGGGTTCAAAAACAGTATCATTGATTCCGATACGGTAAACCTCATTCGTCAGCGGCAGCAAAACAGTATCCAGCGGTGTTTCCCATTCCTCCCATATATGGGCAACCAGCACCGAATATCCATTCGGCACATTTGCCGCAACCTTATCGAGGTAATCTGATACCCCTTCAGCACGTACCGTATCGCCGGCTGCTCCCGCAATCATACCCGCACCAACGCCAACCAGGAAACCCAGCGGGCCAGCAAGCAGCCCAATGAGTCCACCTATAATTCCTCCGCCAATAGCGCTCGCACCATCAGCATCATCCTTTGCAGAGCGGATAGCCGTATTTCCATCTGCATCCTTACTTAAAATATACGATTCGCCCAAGGCGATATCATGCGTTGCTTCCAGCTGTTGTATAGCCTGTAATCCTTTAAATGCATCTACTTCATTAGTGAAGAGTGCCTGAATCATTTTTTCCATGTTTATTCTTTTTTTTATTGCCTGATAAACTTGTAGATAAAAGAGAAAAAAACGACGTTTTGTTTCACCTTCCGGGAGAAATAACAGGTGTTTTTTACCAAAATCAGGAAATAAAAATGACCGAAAACACACGTTCGTCTGTACAAAACTATATTTTGGTGTACGGAAAACGGGTGTTCGTGTAATAAATTTTTTATTTGAAAATATCTCTTTTACATTTACTCGATGAGATACTTAGCCATAAATATAAACTACAAACTTGATCAGGATTGGTATTACAGATGTGATTCAGTACTGGAATGTTATGACTACTTCGACAGATTAGGCTCAGGCCACGGTTCTCGTGTAGCGATTTTTGACTTGGAACAAAACAATTTCCTGTGGGTTGATGCAGGACATTTAGATAAAATGGAGCGGATAAATACAATTGTATTCGGTGCAATACAAAAAATGAAACAGCAAACGCCATAGCAAAAACTTGTTCGGTAGAGAGGTTTATGCCAATGGACCTCAGATCATCGGGCAGTTTTTGCAGCGTTTGCCTTTTTTGTATTTTTCACAACATTCTTTCTTCTTGCCAGACTTACGATCATCTTTAGTCTTCTTCTTTTCTCCGTCTTTTTTCCCCACGGTGTAAATGATTGATCTGGTTAATAATTCATTTTTTATAGTCTGCGTTACTGGTGGTGTTTACATCACCAGCTTTATCTGCTTAAACCATTTATCATGTATCTCAGCGTACTTTCCGTTGTTTTTCAGCAGTGCCAAAGTCTCATTGATACGCTCCTTCAATTCGACATCTCCTTTCCTCATCGCAATGGCATATTGCGATTCTGTTTCGGGCATAAACATGCCTATGGTCAGACTTTCATTTTTATGAAGGAAACCGCCGGCAATGGGTGAATCGTCTATAAGGACATCAATCCTTCCTGCCATCAGTTTATCATAAAGCTCCTGGTTGGTTTCTGCATGCCAGGTTGCATTGGCGGGAAATTGAGCCATCACATACTTCTCTGCCTCGGTAGCAATACGGATACCGATCTTTTTGTCCTTAAAGGATTTTAAGTCGGCCAGTGCATCATTTTTGTTCACTACAGCACAAAGCTGGAACTGCAGATAGGGTTTACTGAATTCAAGGATCATTTGTCGCGAGTGGGTCATGGTTACCGCTGAGCAGATCATGTCCAGTTCGCCTTTATATAATTTTTCGAGAATGTTTTGCCATAATGAAACTTCATAGTGGAGCTCGAGGTCAAGCAAAGCTGCCACTTCACGGATGAGGTCTACTTCAAAGCCTTCAAATACTGCGGAATTATAATCGCTGTGCATAGGATATGGTGCAGCTGAATCTAATCCTATTTTTAATATTTGCTTCATTTATGTATTATTTATCTCGTTTTTGAACCTCTTTATGTCAATTTGAAAGCCCCGTTACATGGTACTGGTAACGAAATGCTTTTGCGCGGCTTAATATTTCACGAAATTAAGAATGTTTTTATCAATTGAAGGCAATATATAGAGTAGTAATTACGATTTAGGTCGATTATAGAACACATTGTGATATTAAAATGATCAGAAGGGCCGACAAAACGGCAACAAGGGTACTGAGAAAGTTTACAGCGTCATTACTGAGCCTGTTTTTTCTTTCTAATGTAGCACCAATGATGGAATCAGCGTGACTGCCAATGGCGCCACAAACCGTGATGAGGATAAAGCTGCTGGTGAAGCCCCTGAAGCTGGCGTATAGTAAAGCAATCATGGCCGCAGCGCAGATACCGGCAAGGGTCCCCTGGAGACTAATGACGCCATCGAGCCCTCTGGCTTCCTTTTTCCAGGTGATACAGTTGAAGAACTGCCTGCCCCAGACCATGCCCAGCTCTGAAGACAGTGTATCGGCAGAAGAGGAGGCCATGCTGACTACAATCAGGATCTGGTAGATTAGGGTATGCGCAGGGTCGGCCAGGGAAAATAAGGCAAGCAATGTACCCATGCCTGCATTGGCAAGGACCTGCTTGTAATTCCTTTGCGGTGTGTCGCCTCTTTTCTCTACCTGCTCTTTCTGTCTCCTCCCTATGCTGGTAGCGATCGTGCCTAACAGGAAAAAGGCTGTCATCGACAGGAAGCCCGGGTATCCGCTGCCCAGGTAGATGATCGTCCCGCAAACCGCACCTGTGATAGCTCCGGCAATGCTGAGCTTCTTCTTCCCGATGCTGAAAGCGAGCCCCCCGAACAGTAACAGCAGGAAAGGCAAATGTTCTGCACTGAATTTCATGCCCGAAGCTACAGGATTTACAGGAAAAATTGTAGTTTTAGTTTTTTAATCACCCGTTTTGGGCCTGAAACCGAATTTGTTGAAACTATTTAACCCGCAATTCCTGAAGCCCGCGAAGCGTATGTATGTGAAGAGACCTGAAGGGGGATTGCTGTCTGTTACAGCCCTTTGCCTGCTGCTGTTCTTTTGCAGCACGCCTGCCTTAGCACAGGTGGATATTGGTGACGTGTATAACAGGATACTGAGCAAACATGTGAAGGTGGATTCTGCCCTGAGACGGATGACCAGCACGGCACTGCTGCCAACGGTGGGCTACACGCCGAGTACGGGTTTTCAGTTCGGGCTGGACTTCTCGGGAACGCACTATTTCGGCGATCCGGAGTATACGAGAATGTCTGTTTTTGACACGTATGGTGTGATATCTACCGGGGGACTGAGGATTGTACAGCTGAAACACAATGGTTATACGAACGGGAATAGGTGGAACTTTCAGGGCAACTGGCAGCTGGGTAAAACGCTGATGCTGGACCATGGACTGGGTACTACGGGCGAGGACCTGGGTTTGTTCTCACTGAACTACCACTTTCTGAAACTGAATGAGAATATATATAAGGAGGTGTTTGACAACTTTTTTGTCGGCGCAGGGATTTCTTTTAATTACTATACGAAGATTGACAATGAGGTGCAGGATTCATCGCATCCGCAAAGTTACAATGAGGAGTATAGCCTGAAGAACGGGTTCCCAGCGGATAGTTATGCGGCAAATGGGCTGCTGCTGAATTTACAGTATAATACGCGCGACCAGCCTTACCGCCCTTACCGGGGACTCTATTTTGATGTGCTACTGAAGACGAATAAGAAATGGATGGGCAGTGCTAAAAGTGCATTGCAGCTGAAAACGGAATTACGTAAATACTGGAGCCTCTCAGATAGTCGCCCGGAGGAGGTGCTGGCTTACTGGTTCTGGGCCAATTACCTGTTGAAAGGGGCCTTGCCTTACCTGGAAATGCCGGGAACGGGCAGCGATACAGAACAACGCACTGGTCGCGCCTATACTATAGGCCGCTTTAAAGGTCCTTCTTTTTTTTATAATGAAATGGAATACCGGTTCCCAGTTTCCAGGAATAAACTGATCAGCGGCGTGGCATTTGT
>JAATFQ010000107.1 GCA_015655115.1 Sphingobacteriales bacterium | reverse complement strand
GGTAAAACCAATTTTTAAGTAACTGATTCATAAATATATGTATTTTGAAATGTTAAAAGATAAGTCATCAATCATCAAGGTAATTGGTGTTGGTGGCGGTGGTGGTAATGCGGTGAACCATATGTACCGTCAGGGAATAGCGGGTGTAGACTTTATTATTTGTAATACTGATGCTCAGGCATTGGAGTTTAGCCCTATTCCCAATAAAGTACAGTTAGGCGCAAGCTTAACCGAAGGAATGGGTGCAGGCTCGATTCCTGAAGTGGGAAAAAATTCGGCTATTGAGAATATAGACGATATTAAAGCCATGTTAGGCAGTACTACAAAAATGTTGTTCATCACTGCGGGTATGGGTGGTGGTACCGGAACGGGTGCCAGTCCTATTATTGCGCAGGCCGCTAAAGAGCTGGACATCCTTACTGTCGCGATTATTACAACACCTTTCTCTTTTGAAGGTAAACGACGTAAGATGCAGGCCGAAGATGGTCTGGATGAACTGAAGAAATATGTAGACTCTTACCTGGTGATTTCTAACGACAGACTGCGGGAGATTTTCGGTAACCTTACTTTAGGTTCTGCCTTTGCACAGGCAGATGATATTCTGACCACCGCTGCTAAGGGTATTGCAGAGATCATTACTGTTCCTGGATATATCAACGTGGATTTTAAGGATGTGCGCACAGTAATGAAAGACAGTGGTGTTTCTATCATGGGCAGCTTTGCCTGTGAGGGAGAAAACCGTGCTCTTGCTGCTGTTGAAGGTGCCCTGGCATCGCCACTGCTTAAGGATAATGAGATTGAAGGTGCTAGATATATCCTGCTGAACATCAGCTCTGGCCTGCGTGAGGTGACTATGGATGAGGTTGCTATTATTACGGATTATATCCAGGATAAAGCTGGCCTTTCTGCAGATCTGATCTGGGGTAACTGTATTGATGAAAACCTGGGCGACAAGCTGTCGGTTACGATCATCGCTACTGGTTTCCAAACTACTGAGCAGCGTGCACATGATAAGAAAAATGTAAGAAAGATTTCTTTATTGACACCTGAAGAGGCGCCAATGATTAAACCCATAGAGCCTGTAAATTCTTTTATTGAGCCTAAACCTGTTTATTCTAATGAGCCGGTGATGAAGGTAAGAGAAGACATCAAACAGTCTGACTTATTTGGTGATATCTATGGTGGCAAAGGCAGAAGGACTGAAGAACCTGAAAATGCTATAGTAAGGCATACTTTGGTGGAAGAGGAAACTCCTGCACCTGAAGCACATCAGGAACCTGCAATAGATTTTGAACTGAAGGTAGCAGAAACAGACTTCGTATTTGAAACTCCAAGAACGCAATATACTGAGCCTGCAGCGGCACATGCAGAGCCGGAAATAGAAGTTCCGGGATTGGATGATGACAAGAATGATGAGTCTATTGAAGATCAGCTTAAAAAGTCTAAAGAGAGGATATTGAGGTTAAAAGACCTAAGCATGAAGTTACGCACTACTAATGGTTTACAGGAGCTGGAAAATGAACCTGCTTATAAACGTAAACAAATGCAGCTGCAGCAGGTTCCGCATTCGTCAGAGTCGCAGGTGTCCAGATTTACCCTGAGCAATGATGAGGATGGTACTACTGAGATCAGGCCTAACAACTCTTTTCTGCATGATAATGTAGATTAATGATGATATAAAATATAGAAAAGCCTTAATCCTAAAAGCATTAAGGCTTTTTGGCATAATATAACTTTGTATATCAACCGTAGAAAGCTTATTTTTGCACAAAATAAAAGATAACTTAAAGACATATAACATTGGATATTTTTGAAAAGATTGCAAAGCATATGGGCCCTCTTGGCCAACACCAAAAATGGTCACATGGGTACTTCTCGTTTCCAAAATTAGAAGGAGAGATTGCACCTCATATGAATTTTCGTGGTAAAGACCATCTGGTATGGAGTTTAAATAATTACCTTGGATTAGCGAATCACCCTGAAGTAAGGGAAGCAGATGCTAAAGGGGCAGCAGAATTTGGTATGGCCTACCCTATGGGCGCAAGGATGATGTCGGGCAATTCTAAATACCACGAGCAACTGGAGCGTGAGCTTGCTGAATTTGTGGGGAAACCGGATGCGTTCCTTTTAAACTTCGGCTACCAGGGGATGGTGTCTATTATTGATTGCCTGGTTGACAGAAATGATGTTATTGTTTATGATGGTGAATCGCATGCTTGTATTATAGACGGGTTGCGCCTGCATATGGGCAAACGGTTTGTATATCAGCATAATGATATAGAGAGTGCAAGAAAACAGCTGGAGCGTGCTACAAAGCTGACTGAACAAAGCGGTGGTGGTATTTTGCTGATCACTGAAGGTGTCTTCGGCATGTCTGGCGCACAAGGCAAGATCAAAGAACTGATAGATTTAAAGAAAGATTTCAATTTCCGCCTGCTGATAGATGATGCACATGGCTTTGGTACTATGGGCCCTACTGGTGCAGGTACGCATGAAGAGCAGAATTGTATTGATGGGGTGGATATTTACTTCGCTACTTTTGCCAAATCTATGGCAGGTATCGGTGCCTTCGTAGCGTCGAGCGAGGAAATGACTAATTTCTTCCGTTATAATATGCGTTCGCAGACTTTTGCTAAAGCGCTGCCAATGCCGATGGTTATCGGTTTGTTGAAGCGTTTGGAATTACTGAAAAATAACAGCGGTCTGAGAGAAAAACTGTGGAGCATTGCTACGGCATTACAGAAAGGGCTGCGTGAACGTGGGTTCGACCTGGGGATTACCAATACGATGGTTACGCCGGTGTTCTTAAAAGGGGAGCTGCAGGAAGCTACAGCACTAACAATGGACCTGCGCGAGAATTACAGTATCTTCTGTTCTATCGTGATGTATCCTGTTATTCCTAAAGGACTGATTGAGCTGAGGTTAATCCCTACTGCTTTGCATACGCTGGATGATGTAAACCGGACACTGGAAGCCTTTAGTGAGGTGGCTGAGAAGCTAAAAAGTGGTTACTATAATGAGAATAAGTTTGTACCTCAATAAGGATCTCTGTTAGAGTTGTTTATCGACCGGAGCCTGAAATATTTAAATGCCTTTCTGTATAAAATCAGGGAGGCATTTTTTTGATCCTGTCTGGTGATTAACTATAGGTTATATAATGGTTGTTTGAAGGTGTATATGGTTGAAATCTGCCTTTATGTGGAAAAAAAAGGTGATTTTTAGTCTTTTATTTATTGTGGTAAATGTTTTTTTATTTAAATAAACCGCTTACATTAGTATTTGAGATTATTCAAACCTAAACATAAACCAGATAATAATCAAAAAATGAAAAAATTTACTGAATTAAAAGAACTTGTTACTGCCTTGGAAGCTGATGCAGACAAATTTTACAACAAGGCTAACAGTGCCGCCGGAACACGTATTCGTAAAGGTATGCAGGATTTAAAAAATCTTGCTCAAGCTATCCGTTTAGAGGTTCAGGAAACTAAAAACAAAGCTTAACCACCTTAATTTTTTGTCTAAAACTAAGGGGCACCGTTTATGGATGCCCCTTTGCTTTTTTAATATATTAGTTTTTATAATCCTAAGTGCTGGATTTGTTTTACAATTTGTTCGCTCAGCCCTGCCGTTGCAGAAACAAGAGGCAGTCGTACATGGTCTCCGCAAATATTAAAATACCTTAAAGCAGCTTTGATCCCTGCAGGGTTTCCTTCCGCAAAAGCGAGCTTGGTAAACTCTATCAGCTGTAAATGAAGAGGCACCGCTGCATTGAAATCTCCGCTTAAGCATAACCTGATCATCGTGGAAAGCTGCGCTGGCAAGGCATTGCCTATTACAGAAATTACTCCTTTAGCACCCAGGGCAATCATTGGCAATGCCACAGGATCATCGCCTGAAATCAACATGAAGTCTGCCGGCTTATCGCGCATGATCTGGTTAAACTGATCAAAACTTCCTGATGCTTCCTTGGTAGCAATTATGTTTTTACAATCATGAGCCAGTCGGCAGGTAGTCTCTGCGCTCATATTACTGCCTGTACGCCCTGGTACATTGTAAAGTAATATAGATAGGTCGGTAGATTCACTTATCGCTTTATAGTGCTGATAGATGCCTTCCTGTGTAGGTTTATTATAATATGGGCTGGCCGACAGTATTGCATCATATCCTGTACTGTCGAAATCTTTAATGTTATCGATTACGTCGGCTGTGTTATTACCGCCGATACCTGCTATAAGTGGTACTCTTCCATTGTTTATTTCTGCTGTATATGCCCAGATCTTCTTCTTTTCTTCCTTATTCAATGTTGATGATTCGCCTGTAGTACCCAGTGATACCAGGTATTCTACTTTTCCTTCGATCTGGTAGTTGATCAGTTTTTTTAAACCGTCATAATCTACCGACCCGTCTGCACTAAATGGAGTAACCAATGCTACACCTGTTCCATGAAATTTGTTCATCATTTTTTATTTCAACATCTCTAATAAGTCGCCCTCAGAAATTAGAGGGACGTTCAGTTTTTGGGCTTTTTCTAATTTCGATGGCCCCATATTATCACCTGCAAGCACATAATTGAGCTTTGCAGATATACTGCTTAATATTTTTCCACCGTTACTTTCAATAATTACTTTAAGTTCTTCTCTGCTATGCGATTGAAAAACTCCCGAAATTACGAATGTTTTTCCAGTTAATTTGTCACTTTCCAGTGTAATAACAATATCTTCTGTCTCAAACTGCAACCCATACGATTGCAGAAGCGCTATTTGTTCCATATGTGCGGGATTGCCAAAGTATTCAATGATACTTTCTGCAATACGTTGCCCGATCTCATTGATCGCAACCAGGTCTTCGAGTGTAGAGCTGGCCAGGGTAGCAATATTTTTTGTGCCTTGAGCCAGTTTTCGTGCTACAGTTTCTCCAACATACCGTATACCTAATCCGAAAAGGACTTTCTCAAAGGGCATTTGTTTAGACAGCTCGATGCCTTTCAGCATGTTGTCGATAGATTTCTCACCGAATCTTTCTATGTTCTTCAGCTCATCGGCTCTGTCTTTAAGGGTATAAAGATCGCTGATATGTTTAACCAGTCCACGCTGGTAAAACGCTTCAATAGTTTCATCACCCAGTCCGTCGATATTCATCGCCTTGCGGCTAATGAAGTGCTGTATTTTACCCACGATCTGAGGGGGGCATGCTTCGTCGTTAGGACAGTAAAAAGCCACTTCTCCTTCTTTGCGGATCAGGGTAGTGCCACATTCGGGGCATTGGGTAGGATAGATGACCCGTTGTGCATCAGGCTGTCTTTTATTGAGGTTCACATTGATGATCTTGGGGATAATCTCTCCACCTTTCTCTACAAATACACTGTCACCTTCGTGCAGGTCGAGCCTTTCAATTTCATTAGCATTATGTAAGGTAGCGCGTTTCACCGTGGTTCCGGCAAGCAATACAGGTTTCAGATTTGCTACAGGAGTCACGGCGCCTGTACGGCCAACCTGGTAGGTAACTTTATCAAGGATGGTTTCTACTTCCTGTGCTTTGTACTTATAGGAAATGGCCCAGCGTGGTGACTTAGCCGTGAAGCCCAATTCCTGCTGTTGTGAGTAGCTGTTTACTTTGAGCACAATACCGTCAATATCATATCCTAGTTTAAATCTTTCCAGCTCCCAATGTTTGATAAATGCCAGTACGTCTTCAATGTCTGTACTGAGCTTTGTATGTTCAGATACATGGAAGCCCCAGCTTTTTAGCGCCTGCAGGCTTTCCCAATGGGTTTTATAGTGTTCTTTTTCAGTGTTCAGGGAGTAGAAAAAAGCATCCAGAGGACGTTTTGCTACTTCTTTGGGGTCTTGCATCTTTATGGTGCCCGATGCAAAGTTGCGTGGGTTGGCATAAGATATTTCGCCCGTTTCTTCGCGTTCTTTATTCAGTCTTTCAAAGGCGGCACGGTGCATGAAGATCTCACCCCTCACTTCAAAAAGTGGGGGTGCTGTGGTCGTTTTCAGGTGATGAGGGATATTGCTGATGGTTTTCACATTAGAAGTCACGTCGTCGCCTTTTGTACCATCACCGCGGGTAACGGCGCGGATCAGCTTATTTTCTTCATAGCTGAGGCTGATAGAAAGGCCGTCGAATTTCAGTTCGCATACATACTCGAACTGGTTGCCTATTGATTTTTTGATACGGTCGTCAAAATCTCGCAGGTCTTGTTCGTTATAGGTATTGC